>NZ_JAALFV010000005.1:0-420936 GCF_011800405.1 Pantoea sp. EKM21T | reverse complement strand
GAACTCAGAAGTGAAACGCCGTAGCGCCGATGGTAGTGTGGGGTCTCCCCATGCGAGAGTAGGGAACTGCCAGGCATCAGATAAGTGAAGAAGCCCCGCACGAAAGTGCGGGGCTTTTTTACGTCTGCACTTTGCCATGTTAAGCTGAAAATATGATCTACAGGGACGCGGTATGTCACCCTTAACTCCCCATTCTCCACCTCTGAATGACCAGCAACCCGCTGATTTTTCGATAATTAGCGACATGGCTCACAATAATAATCTCGGATTACGCCGCCTTTACCTTCAGTAGACTTAAATGCTTTACTCACTCCTTTAAACGCTGTTGATCAGCAAGGAACAGAGGTAAGGCATGGCACCCACAAATAATAAAACTCAGACGGATGATACAAAGAAACGTATCTGGGCTATCGTCGGCGCGTCATCAGGTAACCTGGTTGAGTGGTTCGACTTCTACGTTTACTCCTTCTTCTCACTCTATTTTGCCCACATTTTCTTTCCGCAGGGCGATACCACGACTCAGTTGTTACAGACAGCGGGCGTTTTTGCGGCAGGATTTTTAATGCGTCCGATTGGCGGCTGGCTGTTCGGCTATATCGGCGATAAACATGGCCGAAAAAATTCGATGCTGGTTTCGGTCTGCATGATGTGTTTTGGTTCGCTGGTGATCGCCTGCTTACCCGGTTACGCAACGATCGGCGTGGCTGCGCCCGTTATTCTGCTGCTGGCGCGTATGTTTCAGGGATTATCGGTGGGCGGAGAATATGGGACTAGTGCAACCTACATGAGCGAAGTGGCTCTGGAAGGACGCAAAGGATTCTACGCCTCATTCCAGTATGTCACGCTGATTGGTGGCCAGTTAGCGGCGGTACTCACCGTCGTGGTCCTGCAATTTTTGCTGACGGATGCAGAACTGCGAAGCTGGGGCTGGCGTATTCCGTTCTTCCTCGGCGCACTCCTCGCCGTTGTCGCATTATGGTTACGACGCTCACTGGAAGAGACCTCAGATAAGACGAGCCGCGAACATCGCGATGCGGGTAGCGTAATCGGGTTACTGCGCAATCATACTCGTCCCTTCCTGATGGTGCTGGGTTTCACCGCAGGCGGCTCCCTGAGTTTTTACACCTTCACCACCTACATGCAGAAGTATCTGGTTAATACGTCAGGTATGGATCCTAAAACCGCCAGCGGCCTGATGACCGGTGCGCTGCTGGTCTTTATGCTGATTCAGCCGATTATCGGTGCCCTGTCAGATAAAATCGGTCGTCGCACCTCGATGATGATTTTTGGCGCGGGCGCGGCCATCTGTACGGTCCCCATTCTGACGCTGTTGCAAAACGTGCAGAGCCCTGGTGTGGCTTTCCTGTTGATCATGCTGGCGCTGCTGATTACCAGCTTCTACACCGCCATCAGTGGCATTCTTAAAGCAGAAATGTTTCCGCCACAGGTGCGCGCACTGGGTGTAGGACTATCTTACGCAGTAGCGAATGCGATCTTTGGTGGGTCGGCAGAGTATGTTGCGTTGCTGATGAAGCAGCAGGGGATTGAGACGACTTTCTTCTGGTATGTTTCAGCGATGGGCGCGGTGGCATTTCTGGTGTCGTTGTTGCTGCACAAGCGCGGTAAGGGGATTAAGCTTTAACAGAGAAAGCTACTGACTCAGATTCCACAGGGCAATGCCGCTGGCAGCACCGGCGGCATCCCAGGCGAAATCTTTCCAGCTCCAGCCGCTGCCATTCGGGCGGCTGTCATACCACTCTTTTCCCGCCCCAGGCGTTAATGAAAACAGTCTGGCTTTGCCGGTCAGAATGGTGCTGACGCTGCCTTCCCATATTCACTACCGGCAGCGGCCAGGACTGCAGAGGCGACAAAATGCTCCGCTTTATCCCGTCCGGTCCACTGATCTTCCGCCATATGGGCGCATCCGCTACACAACAACACAGCAAGCAGCACACTTCGCATAGCAGATGCCTTATTGGCCGCAGTGATTAAAGAATCCGGCTGATCAGGCGATCGATACGTATCCGGCGCAGACGGCGAATCAGTTTGCGCACCTTGGCCGGGTAATCAGCAATACTCTCAAGCTCACGGAAATGCGTCACTACCGTTGTGTTCTGCCGGATTAACGTCAGCTCCTTCTCACGCTGAGCCGCTAACTCCTGATGAGGATCGTGGATCAGCACCGCATTTTCCAGATCGAGCCGCCAGGCACGTGGATTGAGGTTATTACCGGTAATCAGCTGCCATTCGTCATCAACCCACATTCCTTTAAGGTGATAACTGTTCTCGCCATCCTTCCACAGTCTCACGACCAGCTGATCGGTCGTAACGTAGTAGTGCAAACGGCTCATAAAGCGACGCAGATTGATTTCATACAGGTAAGGCAGCGCGCCTATGATTTTGAACGGCTGATCGGGCGCAATATAGAAGTCATTGGCTGTTTTATCGCCGACGATGATCTCAACCTGTTTTCCCTGACGCAGAAGATGAATGATATTACGTACCAGCAAGGCGGGCATGTTGAAGTAGGGGGTACAGATGATCAGCTTCTGTTCCGCACAGGGCATCAGGTGGAAAATGGTTTTATTGAGCAGGCTATGCTTACCCAGACCGACCAGCGGCGTGACCGTCAGTTCATCGTTGCCGGCATTCCCTTCAAACTGATAATTGAAGCCGCGCAGGTCCTGACGGAACTGGCGTGTCTCATTTTTAATTTCAGGACTTGAGGGGCGCTCAGCAAAATCGAGTCGGTTTACCGCTTCCGCTGACTTCAGATTGAGCGTGATCCAGTCATACATCGTATCTGTCAGCTGGGAATTACGGATAACCTGATAACGGTCATAGCGATACTTATCATGCTGATGCAGGTAGACATCATTGATGCTGGCGCCGCTGTAGAGCAGCATGTCATCAATAATGAACCCTTTAAGGTGGAGCACGCCCAGCGCTTCACGGGTATTGACCGGGATACCATAAACCGGGATGGCGATATCCGGATAACGTGTCGCCATTTCGCAATACCAGTCGGCATTGGTTACGCCTCGCGCTGCGCCAATTCGCCCACGCTGCGCACGGTGCCAGTCAACCAGAATCGAAATATCCAGCTCCGGCCGCGCCTGCTTCGCACTATAAAGCGCATCCATGACGGCACGTCCGGCGTCATCATTTTCCAGATAGAGCGCAACAATACAGATGCGAGTCTGCGCTGCCGCAATTTTCTCCAGCAACGTCTGGCGAAATTCGGCAGGTGAGTAAAGTGTCGACACATCCGCAACGGATTGTGACAGTTTCGGCAGCTGTGCGAGGTGTTGTTGGTGTTTGTTACGTTTAAATTTAGACAACATCGCAGTGCACTTCTTCTCTGTTCATTGCATGGCCTTTTGCCATCAAATCAGGGTTATAACCACAAATAATAACATCAACTTCGCCGATTCGAACGTTTTTTACCTTTCTCTACAAGGTTAGTTGATCTCATTCTGTAAAGACAATTTCAGGCTGACAATACCGTCATCCAGTTGAATATCAACATGAAAGTTGAGCTTTCGTGCCAGCGTAATCATGCCGCGGTTATGGGGCATGGTGATACCGTTCAATTGTTGCAAGCCGTGATGCCGGGTATAGCGGATCATCTTTTCCAGCAGACGACGGCCCATGCCTAAGCCTTTCAGGTCGGAACGGACCAGCACCGAAAACTCCGCATCAATGTTATCTGCATCAGAGATAGCGCGGGTGACGCCGATGATCTCGGATCGTCCATGATGCTGACGTACCGCCACAATCGCCATCTCGCGGTCATAATCGATCTGGGTCATGTTGGCGAGATCATCATGAGTAAACTCACTGATTTCACTGAAGTAGCGGTAGTAGAGATCCTCTTTGGTGACCTGACTGATGAAATCGCGCAGCAGAGGCTCATCCTCTGGCAGAATGGGCCGGAACAGGCAGAATTGCCCATCCTTTAACTCTACCTGCTCTTCCAGATGCTGAGGATAAGGACGTATTGCCAGCCGTGCTTCGTTATCGCCGTGGAACGGAGCCAGCGTCAGGGTGACATCCAGCAGGGTAAAATCATTGCCCGCCGCCAGCAGCGGATGAATATCCAGTCGCTGGATCTCCGGGCAATCCACCACCAGGTTAGAGACCTGCACCAGCAGCTGGCTTAAACCGGGGATATCCAGCGGATTCAGCGCGCTGCGGCTGCGGATTTTTCCGCTCTTGATCGCCTGAATCACCAGATAGCGTGCCAGCGTCATATTCAGCGGGGGGAGGGCAACGGCAGCCTGTTTATCGGCCTGCCATTCAACGCCGCCTTCCCCCAGCATAATGATCGGGCCAAACAGGGCATCCTGTTCGACCACGACCCGCAGCTCCTGTGCGCCTGCACGACTCGCCATGCTCTGAACCAGCAGCCCTTCGATACGTGCCTGCGGCAACGTCTGTTTTACCCGATCAAAAATGGCCTCAGCGGCATGCTCCACTTCGCTGGCATTACGCAGGTAGAGCATCACGCCCTGCACCTCCGATTTATGCGCGATATCGGGTGAACGCAATTTTAGCGCCACCGGATAGCCAATCTGATCGGCAATCGCCACTGCCGCCTTACTGTCGCTGGCGATCCAGGTCGGCAGCGTGGCCAGGCCGTAAGCCTGCAGTACCGGCTGCACTTCATGGGTATCCAGCGCGGTAACACCGCGCTCCAGCGCCTGTGACAGCAGCTGGTGGGCATGGGCACTGTCCAGGTTCAGGGTGGCGGGCAGGGCAGGGGTTTCGCGCAGCTGCTTCTGGTTACGGCGGTACTCAACCTGATGCATAAAAGCGGTCACCGTTCCCTCTGGCGTGCGCCAGGTCGGTATCCCCGCCTGCGTAAAGGCTCGGCGCGCGGCTTGTGAAGAGAACTCGCCGCTCCAGTTGGTCAGCAGCGTCACCAGCTTACCGCGCGGGTGACGGGCGATGGTGTCGATCAGATGTCCGGCCGTTTCAGTCGCGGGCGCGACCGCGCTTGGCGCATGAATAATCATCAATGCATCAAGTTCATGGCTGTCGAGCAGGATCTCTGTGCAGGCGGCATAACGTTCTGCTGTGGCGTCATCTTTTAAATCCAGCGGGTTGCCGCGGCCTGCGCCAGCGGGCAACAGCGCCTCGAGCTGCTGAATCGTCTGCTCGCTGAGCTGCGCCAGTTTCCCGTTGCGGGCATAGAGCTCATCCAGCGCCAGCGCGGCGGGGGCGGCACCATTACTGATGATCATCAGCCTGTCGCCACGCAGCGGCCGCATATGACTCAGCGACTCAACGGCGGAGAAGAGCTCATGGGTATCCTGCACCCGCAGTAACCCGGCACGCTGAATGGCTGCATCCCAGGCGGCGTCCAGACCGCTGTGGGTGCCCAGCAGCGCCTGTGCTTCCCGGCTGCGACCACTCTTGATCACCAGAATCGGTTTATTACGGGAGGCGCTGCGTGAGGCAGAAACAAAACGACGCGCATCGCTGAGGTGCTCAAGATAGAGCAGGATAGCGCTGGTTTTACCGTCGCGAGCCAGGAAGTCGAGCAGATCATCGACATCGGTATCCAGACTGTCACCCAGCGCGATAAACCAGGAGAATCCGAGATTACGCTGCTGCGCCCAGTCGAGAATGGTGTTGGATACGGCGGCGGACTGGGAGATAAATGCGATACGGCCTTTCTCTATCGGCACTGGCGAGAAGCTGGCATTCAATCCCTGCCAGGGGGCCAGCAGGCCAAGACTGTTCGGTCCCAGCAGACGTATCTGCCACTGACTGGCGCAGGCTTTGAGTTCGGCAGACTGGCTGGCGGGTGCAGAGAGAATAATGCAGGCCTTGCAGCCTTTCTCCCCGAGCTGTTGCAGCAGTTCGAGGTTACGTTTTGAATGGGTGCAGATTACTGCCAGGTCTGGCGCGAAAGGTAAGCTGTCGATAGTGGGCCAGGCCAGTACGCCGCTGACCGCTTTATATTTCGGCGTCACCGGCAACACCGGGCCGCTAAAACCGCCCGCCAGCAGGTTACGCATCATAAAGTATCCGGCGCGCCCTGGCGTGACCGAGGCACCAATCACCGCAATTGATTTAGGTCGTAACAGCGCTTCCAGTCCGCGTTGGCTCATCTCGCTCTCCAGAGTTCGGGATTTGCGTGATTGTAAACGCTTTTTGCTGGCAGTGCTTCCGGGCAGATCGCAGGCTGCGCATCCCGATTTTAATCTCTGTCACCGCAGGGACGCTCCCGCCAGGAGGTGACAGGGCGATTAATCCTGTCCGGCGTGGTGCGGTTTCCCTGCCAGATAGGCCGCGCGGAACTGATCAAAATGGTGAGATAACGCCTCAGCCGCCAGCCGATCGCCCGCCTGCGCCAGCAGCGCCGCGGCCACTTCAGCAGTGCAGTGCTGACCTGCGCCGTGGGCTTCACGCAGCGTATAGCGCGACGGGGTGCTGACATCCAGCGACATCACCGGCAGGGCGTCGAGCCAGGGGCTTTTACGGAACATTTTGCGGGCTTCGGTCCAGGTGCCGTCCAGCATAATAAACAGCGGCGGCTTGCCACTGGCGGGCGGCGTTGTCAGCACTTCGCGACCGGGGTCGGCATAAGCGGCCGGGAAAACCACCAGCGGCTGATAATCGGGATTGCGCACCGCCGCCAGCAGCAGCGGATCCGGCTCGGTGCGTGACCAGCCAAAAGCCTGGGTATCCGGCAGAATATCGGCAATCAGCCGGCCGGTGTTGCTCGGCTTCATCGGCTCGGTATCGAACATCACCAGGCAGAAGCGGCTACGGGCGGACTGCGGCACGATCTGACTGCAGAGACAGTTGACTTCTGGCAGCAGGCAGCCCTGACAGCGGATGACCCGATTCCCGCGCGCGAGGAAAGGACGGGTGGATCGGGCCAGGCGTTGGGTGCGCAAGCGCAAAACAGCATTATCAGACATGAGTATTCAGGGCAGGAAAAACGTCAGTGTAATCGAAGCGCAGGCGAAAAGGAAAAGGCCAGCCAGGCTGGCCTCTGAAGATTAAAGTGACTCATCCAGCCATTCATTGAAAGGCGCTTTAGGCATCGCGCCATTCAGCATGTCGACCCGCTCGCCGTTCTTAAACAGCATGATGGTCGGGATGCTGCGAATGTTGAAACGGGCGCTCAGGGCCGGCTCCGCTTCGGTGTTCACTTTAATAAAGCGGACTTTACCGCTGCGTTCACTGGCGACATCTTTAAACACCGGCGCAAAATTGACACAGGGACCACACCAGGGCGCCCAGAAATCGATCACCACCGGCAGATCATCCTGCAGATATTTGTCAAAGTTAGCGCTGGTGGCATTCACCACTTCGCCATCAAATAACGCATTTCCACAGCGACCACATTTCGCCACGTCGGCAAGGCGTTCTTCAGGAACGCGATTGGTTGCCTGACAGGAAGCGCATACCGTATTCATAGGAACCTCTGATGTTGAAAAGTGTCAGTCTGGTAAATATTGTTCATTATGAAAGGGGACGGATTCCCTCTCAATCTGGATTGCTCTATAGGTTCAATAGTTGATAGCTAAGCGCCAGCACATCAGGTAATCTGCGCGCTCTCAATGCAGGAGGAAGACATGAACGACGAATTTAAAGGCAAGAGCGGTAAGGTTAAGGTGATGTACGTGCGTGGCGAGGACGATAAAAGCGCGCGCGCGCCTAATCCTCGTACAGGCAAAGGTGGTCACGCTGCTGCCCGTTCGGATGATAATCGTCGTTCGTCTGGCCCCCGTACTGAACGCAGTCAGGAAGGTGGTCGCTCCGCTGGCCGTCGCAGCGACGACACCGGTCGCAGCAGTTCACCGCGTCGTGATGAAGGCGGACGTGGCGCTCCACGCCGTTCAGACGATGGCGCAGGCCGCCGCAACGATCGTGGCGATGATAATCGCGGCGCCTATGGCAGCAGCGATTCCCCATGGCGCACCGTGTCTCGCGCGCCATCAGCAGATCGTCCGGCAACCGAAAGCGATAAGCCGGATCACGGCGGCATCAGCGGCAAGAGCTTCGTCGATCCCGAACAGATCCGTCGTCAGCGTAACGAAGAGACGCGCGTCTATGGTGAGAACGCCTGTCAGGCGCTGTTCCAGAGCCGCCCTGAAGCGATTGTTCGCGCCTGGTTCGTGCAGGAAGTGACACCACGTTTCCGCGAAGCGCTGCGCTGGCTGGCGGCTAACCGCAAAGCCTATCACGTCGTGGAAGATGCAGAGATTACCAAAGCGTCAGGCACTGAGCATCATGGTGGCGTCTGCTTCCTGATCAAAAAGCGCATGGGTATGGCGGTTTCTGAATGGCTGAGCCAGGCGAATAGCAAAGATTGCGTGCTGGCACTGGAAGATGTCAGCAACCCGCATAACCTCGGCGCGATTATGCGCAGCTGCGCGCACTTTGGCGTAAAAGGTTTGCTGGTGAACGACGCCTCGCTGCTGGAGTCCGGCGCAGCGGTACGTACCGCAGAAGGCGGTGCTGAGCATGTGCAGGCCATCAGCGGCGCAACCTTCAGTGAAGGTCTGGAAGCGTTCCGTAAAGCGGGTTACACCATCGTCACCACCTCCAGCCATCAGGGCACGCCGCTGGCGCAGGCTCAGCTGCCCGAGAAAATGGTGCTGGTGTTAGGGCAGGAGCGTGAAGGTCTTTCTGATACCGCGTTCAAACAGGGTGACATGAGCCTGTCGATTGGCGGCACCGGCAACGTAGAAAGCCTTAACGTCTCGGTCGCAACCGGCGTACTGCTCGCCGAATGGTGGCGTCAGAACGCATAAAAAAACGGGCCGAAAGGCCCGTTTTGCTGTGTCACATCAGTGCGCGCCACCGCCGCCGCCGCCTGCGCTAAACGGCGGGCGGGCAAACCAGATCAGCACCAGCAGAATCAAAAAGACCCCCGCCGACGCCCAGAAAATTTCATTCGCTGAAATAATCAGTCCCTGGTTAGTAATCTGCTGCGCGATCCAGGCAGACGCCTGCTGCTGCGTCATCCCCATGCTCTCCAGCTGGCTATACATCTGCTGCGAATTGACGTTGTACGGGGTAATCGACTCCGTCAGGTAGCTATGATGCATCGACTCGCGGTTACTCCACATGGTGGTGGTAATCGACGTTCCCACCGAGCCTGCAAAGGTACGCATAAAGTTCGACAGGCTGGAGGCAGCGGCCATGCGCTCCGGCGGCAGTCCCGACAGCGTAATGGTGGTCAGCGGCATAAAGAAGCAGGCCACGGCAAAGCCCTGAATAAACTGCGGCCAGGCTGAGGCACCAAAGTCCATTCCCGGTTCAAATGTATACGCGCGCCAGTAGAAGCAGACGGCATACATAATGAAGCTGAACGTGACCAGCCGTCGCATGTCGAGCTTATGGGCAAAGCGTCCGATGATCGGCGACAGGATCACCGGCAAAATGCCCACTGGCGCAGACGCCAGACCGGCCCAGGTTGCGGTGTAGCCGTAGACCTCCTGCAGCAGCTGCGGCAACAGAACAATCGAGCCGAAGTAGAGCATATAAGCCAGACTGATCGACAGGCAGCCAATGGTGAAGTTGCGCGACTTAAACAGCGACAGGTCAATGATCGGGTGATCGTCAGTCAGCTCCCATACCAGCAGGACTGACAGCGCAATCACGGCCACTACCCCGAGCACGATAATCTCGGACGAGTTAAACCAGTCGAGCTCCTTTCCGCGATCCAGCATCACCTGCAAACAGCCGATCCCCACCACCAGCAGCACCAGCCCGACCATATCGATCCGCCGGATTTCGGTTTTGGTTTCCCGGCCGCGCAGGGTTTGCAGCGTCAGTATCACCACCGCCACACCAATGGGCACGTTGATAAAGAAGATCCAGCCCCAGTGATAGTTATCGCTGATCCAGCCGCCCAGTATCGGGCCACAGATCGGTGCGACGATCACCGTCATCGCCCACAGCGACAGCGCAACACTGCGCTTGGCAGGCGGATAGTTGTTGAGCAGCAGACTTTGCGACAGCGGGATCAAGGGACCCGCGACGATCCCCTGAATGACGCGGAAGAAGATCAGCATCTCCAGGCTGTCTGACATGCCGCACGCCCAGGAGGCGATAGCAAACAGAATGGTCGACCAGGTAAAGAGCTTCACTTCACCGATGCGTTTTGCCAGCCAGCCGGTCAGCGGGATCGAGATCGCATTGGCCACACCAAACGAGGTGATCACCCAGGTTCCCTGGGAGTTCGACGCCCCCAGATTACCGGCAATCGTGGGGATAGCCACGTTGGCGATGGTCGAGTCCAGAACCTGCATGAACGTCGCCAGCGATAGCGCAATGGTCATCAGGACCAGCGGCATTCCTTCAAGCGGTTTTTGTGCCATTACAGCCTCCGCGTCATCATCCGGCGTTGGCGCGGACGATATCGGTGATCAGCTGATTGACCGGCGCAAGGTCAATCGCCAGTGCGTTGCTGCTGTAAGCGGCTTGCTGACGGGCGCTGGTGGCCAGCGCGCTGCCCTCTTTGCTGGTGGTATCGATTTTAACCAGCGTTGAGAGACCAATACGCAGCGGATGTCTGGCGATATCTTCCTGATTCAGTTCGATACGAACCGGCAGGCGCTGAACCACTTTGATCCAGTTACCGGTGGCATTCTGTGCCGGCAACAGTGAGAAGGCGCTGCCGGTGCCCATATCCAGTCCTGCAACTTTGCCCTGATAAACCACTTCGTCACCGTAGATGTCGGCAACTACGGTGACAGGCTGACCAATACGAACGCCAGCCAGCTGAGTCTCTTTAAAGTTGGCATCGACCCACAGATTCGTTGCAGGCACGACGGCGAGCAGCGGGGTGCTGGTGGAGATTTGCGAACCGACCTGCACGCTGCGACGGGAGACAAAACCATCCATCGGGCTACGGATTTCGGTGCGCTGCAGCGCCAGCCAGGCGTCACGCAGCTCAGCCGCGCTCTGTTGCACGGCAGGCTGATTTTCCAGTGAGGTGTTGAGGATCATCGCCTGATTCGCATTGTATTGCTGAATCGCCACGTCCAGTTGTGCTTTGGCCGTCGCGACGGCATCGCGGGCGTGCTGTAACTCTTCACGGCCAATCAGATTAGCCGCACCTAACGGCTCACGGCGTTTCAGGTCGGCCTGTGCCTGCGCCAGAGCGGTCTGTTGCAAGGTAATGCTGGCCTGATACTGTTTGCCATTAATCATCAGCTGATGCGTCTGACGCACGCTGGTGGCAAGTGCCGTCTGCGCTTTTTCAAACGCCTGCTCCGCATCCGTCTTATCCAGTGAAACCAGCACATCGCCTTTTTTGACGAAATCGGTATCTTCAAACCAGACTTTATTTACGCTACCGGAGACCTGTGCCATCACCTGCACCTGGTTACCCGCAACGTAGGCGTCATCCGTTTCCTGAAAATGGCGCAGGACCAGGAACCAGTAAACTCCCCAGGCAATACCAATCAGCACAAAGATCAACGCCAGCACGATGAGCACACTTTTGCGCTTCTTCTTTTTGTTGGCTGACGGTTGCGGGCTTTGTGCTTCTGCCGTTGCACTCATGTCTTTCTCCACGTTTTCCATTTAGTCGGGTGGCAGAAATCCCTTTTCGCCAGCGCCCGAGTCGAAAAAGCCAGCGACTGAGCGCTGGCCAGATAAAAAAGGAAATTAAAATAACGATTCCGACAGGTGATTGTGTCGCACTTATTGCTATTAGCGGGAAAGCGAGGCGATCAGCTGATCTTCATCCATTTTATCAAGACGATTAAGTAGCTTACGGGTGATGCCTTCCAGCTGTGACTTCTCATCGACGGAGAGCGAAGACCAGAGGTATTGCAGGCTCTGATGCTGAGGTGGCAGCAGCTGACGCAGGAACTCCATCCCTTTATCGGTCAGATGCAGGTGCAGGCAGCGACGGTCGTGATCGCTTTCGCGACGCTCAATCCAGCCGCGCTTTTCCAGTTCATCAGCAATGCGCGTGGCATTGGTGCGCGAAGAACCAAGGGCAGAGCTGAGCTCAGAGGGCTGAATACTATGGTTTTCCTGTGCATCCAGCGTAATCAACGCCATGAACAGGGTTTCATTAATACCCTGTGCTTTCAGCATCTTATTACGGTTGTCCAGCAGTTTACCCTGCATATGCATACAGAGACGCGTCAGAATAATTTCCTGCAACGGAAAATCCTTATGGCGATTGGCACGGATGTTTAGCATCTGCTCAATGGGAGTAAACGAACTTTCCATTAAAAAAAACCTCACTAATTGCAACTTGTATAATAACTATGGTGACAGGATAAGCGTAGTCACTTTTTGGCAGGTGATCGCTGACAGAATCACTATTCACCATCAAAGGTATTCCAGGCCATTCCCTGGCCCTGGGTCAAAAACCCGTACGTCCGGCGGCAGCCGCTGTGCCGGAACGTGATCAAAAAGGGGGCAAATTTAATAATATCGCGGGGAAAAATAACTGAAGTGAATAGGTTTGCTACTAACCATAACAAACCTAACCATTTGTGACCAGACGCAATGCGCTGTCCGGCCAGGCTTCAGTTGATTTTTTCCGGCTCAAAGCGCGATCCGGTTGCCCAAATCAGCAGGTTAACCACAGTCAGCAGCGCGCCAGCGCCACAGACGCCATACCAGCCCCAAAGATGGTAAGCGGTCGCGGAGAGCAGTGAGCCGGCCGCGCCACCCATAAAGTAGCTGGTCATGTAACCGGCATTAAGACGGTTCCGCGCCTCCGGCATCTGCGCGTAGATCACGCTTTGATTGGTGATATGGACGGCCTGTACCGCCAGATCCAGCAGCAGGATGCCGACGATCAGCGGCGCAAGCTGCTCCGCGCCCCACGCAATGGCAGCCCACGACAGCAGCATAAGCAGCAGGCCCAGTTGGGTGGTCAGCTTCGCTTTACCCTTGTCAGCCAGCGCGCCCGCCTGACGTGCGGCCAGCGCACCCGCGGCACCGACCAGCCCCAGCAAGCCAATCTCGCCCTCTGAGAAGTGATAGGGCGCCCCGGCGAGCAGAAAGGCCATTGAGGTCCACAGCAGGCTGAAATTGGCAAAGGAGAGGCAGCCGGTCCAGGCGCGGGTGCGGAGCACCCGATTACCGGCATACAGGCGAAAGATGGAGGCCAGCAGTTGCGGATAGCTCATGGGCACGGACTGTTTTACGCGCGGCAGCGATCGCCACAGCGCCAGGGCCATCACCACCATCAGCAGGCTGGCAGTCCAGTAGACGGTACGCCAGCCGCCAAGCTGCGCCAGGCCGCCTGCCACGGTGCGCGCCAGCAGAATACCCAGCAGCAAACCGCTCATTACCGTTCCCACTATTTTGCTGCGCCGCTCCGGCTCTGCCAGCGTGGCGGCCAGCGGCACCAGGATTTGTGCGGCGACCGAGAACAGGCCGGTCATCACCGTGCCCAGCAGTAAAAAGAGAAAGGAGTGCGAAAGGGCGATAATCACCATGCCCGCAGCAGCCAGCAGGATCATCGTAACAATCAGGCTGCGTCGTTCAAACCGATCGCCAAGCGGCACCAGCAGCAGCAGACCGCAGGCGTAGCCCAGCTGCGCCGTGGTGACAATAAATCCGGCGAGGCTGACAGAGAGATCAAACTGTTGGGCGATGGTATTCAGTAGTGGCTGAACGTAGTAATTACTGGCTACGCAGAGGCCGGTTGCTACTGACATCAGCATTACTAAAGCAGGCGTCAGACCCTGGCGAGTCGCATTCATAAACAGCATCGGTCGCTAATAATCATTTGAGGTTAATAGTAACTCAAAAAACTATTTCACACGCATGTTTATTAACAGGCCATACCAGTCGGGATAGCTGCCATAAAAAAAGGGCAGAAAAATTTCTGCCCTCAGATAACTACCCGACTAAAAGCGTATGCTCACTGAGCCAGCACTTTTATCAACCGCCCTGGGGCGGAAATGTTTTCAGGTTATTGCGCGGCGGCCTGCGCCTCGCTGATCCATTTATCGAACTCAGCCTGATGCGCCTTAATCCAGCCGTCCACATGACGGTTAATCGCCTCTTCTGAGTTTTGTCCGGCATGCATTGCTGAGTTTTCAGCATTGATATCGGTAATGGGCAGCTTCATGACCGCAAACAGACGGGCAGCCGCCGGGTTTTTCGCCGCCCAGGCTTTGTTGGCGACGATGTGCATGGTGTTAACCGGGAAACCGTAGTTCGCACCGTTTGGCAGCTTAGTATCCACATCCTTCTGTTCGCCAGGCAGCGAAGAGAACGGCACCTGCAGCCAGACCACATCGCGGCCCGGCTTCAGCACATCGCTCAGCCAGTAGGGCGTCCAGGTGTAATAAAGGATCGGTTTACCCTGTTTGTAGCGCGCCAGCGTATCCGCCACCATCGCCGAATAGTTACCCATATTGGCGGTCACGGTATCACTGAGACCAAAGGCGCTGTTCTGATGATTAATCACCGCTTCACAGCCCCAGCCTGGCGTACAGCCGGTCATATCCGCTTTGCCATCGCCGTTGGCGTCAAACAGGCTGGCGATCTTAGGATCTTTCAGCTGTTCGATATTGGTGATGTGATATTTCTCGGCGGTCTTCTTATCAATCAGATAACCCTGGGCGGCACCGGTAACGTAGGTGCCCTGACGATAGAGCTTCTGATCGCCACCGGCGGCTTTGTACATGTCGTCATGCAGCGGCTGCCAGTTCACCGCGGTAAAGGTGGCGTCGCCGGCGGCGATAGAGGTGTAGCCAACGTTGTAATCCACTTCACTCGGCTTGCTGACCTGATAGCCGAGTTTTTCCAGCGCGCGGCTGACAATCAGGGTCTGAAAAGTCTCTTCAGCGATAGTGCTCTGTATGGGTTGTACCGTAATACCTTTGCCCGGCAGATCGGCAGCGGAGACGTGTGAAACGGCCAGCGTGGTTACCACGGCGGCGAGCAGAGAGGCTCTGTTGCGCATAGTCATTCCTTATTTCAGATGTCGCGTCAGGATGGGCGGCGCGCAGGCACCGCCCGACAGATTATTTTTTACGCGAAGGAGAGAAGATCAGGCCCAGCGGGCCGGTGTGATACCAGTGGCGATTACCGCGGCTGCGGCTATCGCGACCAAACGATTGGGTCAGGCGGTCAAGGATAATGGCAAGGATCACAATCCCTACGCCACCCACCGTAGCCAGCCCCATGTCGAGACGGCCAATACCGCGCAGCACCATCTGACCGAGTCCGCCCACGGCGATCATCGAGGCGATCACCACCATCGACAGCGCCAGCATCAGGGTCTGATTAACGCCCGCCATAATGGTGGGCATCGCCAGCGGCAACTGCACTTTGAATAGCAGCTGACGCGGACTGGCACCAAAGGATTCGCTCGCTTCGATCAGATCGGCGGGCACCTGCTTAATGCCGAGAATAGTCAGACGTACAATCGGTGGCAGGGCGAAGATAATCGTGACCACCACGCCTGGCACGTTGCCGATACCAAACAGCATCACAATCGGCACCAGATAGACAAAGGCGGGTGTTGTCTGCATCGCATCCAGCAAGGGACGTACGATACGCGCTGCCCGTTCACTGCGGGCCAGCCAGATCCCCAGCGGCAGGCCGATGAGAATGCAGAACATCAGCGCGGTAAGCACCAGCGCCAGCGTGACCATCGCCTGCGACCAGGCGCCAATTGCGCCAATCAAGATCAGCGATACCAGCGTGGCGATGCCCATGGCGGGCGTCGCGATCTGCCAGGCGATCAGCGCAAACACCAGAATCGCTACCGGCGCGGGCATCCCCAGCAACAGCTGCTGAAAGGCGCTGAGAATATAGTCAACCGGTACCCGGATACCCTGAAACAGCGGGCGGAAATGGTTGACCACCCAGTCGATGCCGGTAGTCACCCAGTGATCAAGCGGGATCCAGGTTTTGTGGAACGGATCCATGATATTGAAATGTTCCGGCGCGGGCGCAGGGGCGCTGTTGAGCCAGTCACTGCTGCTGGCTGCATCGGGTGTCGCGCTGCCATCGGGCGTGCCCCAGGCATCGGCACCGCTGCTGCTGGTGGGCGCAGCCTGACTGCTGGCGGCGGTGCCGCTATCCCACGGATTGGTGGTTTCCTGACTCATGGCTGGGCTCCTTCACGATCTAACGCGCGCAATAGCGTGCTTTTGGAAATGATACCGACATACTGATTCTCCTCGCCGACCACTGGCACCGCACAAGGCGCCTGAGCGACGTGCGAGAGCAGATCGCTCAGTGAGGTATCGGCGGGCACCGCGGCTGGCGAGTCGAGGAGGGCGCTATCGAGTCCCAGACCTGCTGCCAGCGCGGCTTTCAGCGAGTCGGTGGAGACCACGCCAAGAAACTTCTGTTTTTCCAGCACGTAACCGTAGTCGCGGTCTTCATCCTGCAGCAGCTTAATGGCGGAGCGCGGGCCGAAACCTGGCGCTTTGCGGATCAACGCTCCCGCGCTACGACGGGCGATATCTTTGGCGCTGAATACGTGGCTGATATCGACGCCGCGGAAAAAGGTGCGGACATAGTCATTGGCCGGGTTATTCAGGATCTCATCCGGCGTACCAACCTGTATCACTTCGCCGCCCTGCATAATGGCAATACGGTCGCCAATACGCATCGCTTCATCAAGATCGTGGGAAATAAAGACGATGGTGCGCTGATGCCTGGCTTGTAAATTAACCAGCTCATCCTGCATTTCAGTACGAATCAACGGATCCAGAGCGGAGAAGGCCTCATCCATTAATAAGATGTCGGGATTGATGGCCAGTGCGCGGGCTAATCCGACGCGCTGCCGCATCCCTCCGGAAAGTTCATCCGGGTAAGCGTGCGCATAATTCTCCAGCCCGACCTGACGTAACGCTTCCAGTGCTTTTTCCTGGCGTTCAGCCAGTGCGACTCCCGCTAATTCCATGCCAAATGCCGTATTATTTAATACATTCATGTGCGGCATCAAAGCAAATGACTGGAATACCATGCTGATTTTATTTCTGCGCACGTCGCGCAGTTCGCTGGCTGATATTTTGGCAATATCGACACCGTCAATAATCACCTGGCCGCGCGTCGGCTCTATCAGACGATTGAGAAGGCGAACCATGGTCGATTTTCCTGAACCGGATAACCCCATGATGACGAATATCTCGCCTTCTTCAATGGCCAGACTGGCGTTCTTTACGCCAAGGGAGAGCCCGGTCTTCTCAAGAATGACATCTTTGGTCGCACCCTTTTCAATATATTTAAACGCGCGATCCGGATTGTCGCCAAATATTTTATAGAGATTTTTTACTTCGAGCTTAATAGCCATGCAGTCATTAAATCCTGGTTGAAATATCTAATATTATCCTGTCGTTCCCGCTGAAATTTAAGCAGGCCATACCGTAGCACACTGACGTTATCTGACAACCCTGAAGTGGGATATTGGCCGGCCGCGGGACATTCAGATGCCGATTATCTTCAGTGCTCACAAGGGATAAGCGTGGATTAATTTTTTGTGAAATCATTGGCGGGTTTTTGGCATTTCAGCCGATTTGCCGCGTGAAAGGGAGAAAAACAAGTGTCACCGACGTGAAATATTACGGAAATAATGGATTCCGATGCAGGGAAATAATCACGCCTGAAACGATCATGTTCAGTGGAATAATTGGTCGAAAAAAAAGGAAATGCGGGGTGAGTGAGAATCAACAAACGGTGAAATAGTCAGGCTGTTTTGCAGTAATATTTTTTTCTTATGATTAGACGAAATGGCGCGGCTGACACGGCACTGCCAGAGAAAACCGGATGCTGACAAAACAGCACCCGGTAACCCTCAGAAATTCCAGTCCTCGTCTTCGGTTTCGACCGCTTTTCCCATCACATAGGAGGAGCCTGAACCGGAGAAGAAGTCGTGGTTTTCGTCGGCGTTGGGCGACAGAGCCGACAGAATGGCCGGATTCACCGCTGTCAGCTCAGCCGGGAACAGCGCCTCATAGCCCAGATTCATCAACGCTTTGTTGGCGTTGTAGTGCAGGAAGGTTTTCACCTCCTCTACCCAGCCAACATCGGCATAGAGCGCCTCGGTATAAGCCACTTCGTTCTCATACAGCGCCAGCAGCAGATCATAGGCGAACTGCTGCAGCTCTTCGCGGCGCAGATCGTCAGCGGCAGCCAGCGCCTGCTGATATTTGTAACCGATGTAGTAACCGTGCACCGCCTCATCGCGAATAATCAGGCGAATCAGGTCAGCGGTGTTGGTCAGCTTGCCACGGCTCGACCAGTACATCGGCAGCCAGAAGCCGGAATAGAACAAAAACGACTCCAGGAAAACGCTGGCGATCTTCTTCTTCAGCGGATCATCGGCCTGGTAGTGTTCCAGGATGATGCGCGCCTTGTTCTGCAGCGGCGCATTCTCTTCGCTCCACTGATAAGCGGCATCCACATCCTGGGTGTTACACAGGGTTGAAAAGATCGAACTGTAGGAGCGGGCATGCACCGCTTCCATAAAGCTGATATTCGACAGCACCGCCTCTTCGTGCGGGGTAATGGCATCTTCCATCAGCCCCGGCGCGCCGATCACGTTCTGGATAGTGTCGAGCAGCGTCAGGCCGGTGAATACCCGGATGGTCAGCTGCTGCTGTTGTTTATCCAGCGTCTGCCAGCCGGGCAGATCGTTGGAGAGCGGCACTTTCTCCGGCAGCCAGAAGTTGCTGGTGAGACGATTCCACACTTCAAGATCTTTGTCATCCTGAATGCGGTTCCAGTTAATTGCCTGAATCTGTTTTAATTTCATCGTTTTCATCACAGGGAGCATGAGACGCAGCCCTGAACCTCCGTGCCCTGAAGCGCCATCTGGCGCAGTCGAATGTAATAGAGCGTCTTGATGCCTTTTTTCCACGCGTAAATCTGCGCTTTGTTGATGTCACGGGTCGAGACGTCATCGCGGAAGAACAGCGTCAGCGACAGGCCCTGATCGACATGCTGAGTCGCTTCTGCGTAGGTATCAATAATCGCTTCCGGCCCAATCTGATACGCATCCTGATAGAGATGGAGATTCTCATTGGTCATAAACGGCGCGGGATAGTAGACGCGGCCGGTTTTGCCCTCTTTGCGGATCTCGATAGGGGAGACAATCGGATGGATGCTGGAGGTGGCATGGTTGATGTAGGAGATTGAACCGGTTGGCGGGATCGCCTGCAGGTTCTGATTAAATAGTCCGTGCTGCATCACCGCGTCACGCAGCGCCTGCCAGTCCGCCTGTGTCGGCAGGGTCAGTCCGGCATCGGCAAACAGCGTCGCTACCCGTTCCGTGCGCGGCAACCATTCGCGCTGCAGATACTTATCGAAGTAGACACCGCTGGCGTACTGCGATTCCGCAAAGCCATCGAAGGTCTGCTGACGCTCCTGTGCCAGCTGATTAGAGGTGCGCAGCGCATAATAGGTGATGCAGTAGAAGTAGAGATTAGTGAAATCCAGCGCTTCCGGTGAACCGTAGGCGATGCCTTCCCGCGCCAGATAGCCGTGCAGGTTCATCTGACCCAGGCCAATGGCGTGCGAACGGCGATTGCCTTCGGCGACCGAGGGCACCGAGCCAATTTCGCTCATCATCGACACCGAGGTCAGAGCGCGGATCGTCACATCCACGGTACGCGCCAGATCGCGTGAATCCATCGCGTGCGCAATGTTCAGTGAGCCGAGATTACAGGAGATATCTTTGCCGATCCGGCGATAGCTGAGATCGTCATTGTACTCGCTGGCGCTGTTCACCTGCAGGATCTCAGAGCAGAGGTTGCTCATGTTAATGCGACCGGCAATCGGATTACTGCGGTTCACGCTGTCCTCATACATGATGTAGGGATAGCCCGACTCAAACTGAATCTCAGCCAGCGTCTGGAAGAAGTCGCGTGGCTGAATATAGGTTTTACGGATGCGGTCGTCGGCCAGCATCTCGTCATATTTCTCGCTGATGCTGATATCGCCAAAGGCCTGACCGTAGATCCGTTCAACGTCGTAAGGCGAGAACAGCGCCATCGGTTTGTTCTCTTTTGCCAGCTGGAAGGTGATATCGGGGATTACTACGCCCAGCGACAGGGTTTTGATGCGGATCTTCTCATCGGCGTTTTCGCGCTTGGTATCAAGGAAGCGGAAAATATCGGGATGGTGCGCATTGAGCCACACCGCGCCAGCGCCCTGACGCGCGCCGAGCTGATTCGCATAAGAGAAGGCATCCTCCAGCATTTTCATCACCGGGATAACGCCCGACGACTGATTTTCAATACGTTTGATTGGCGCACCGGACTCACGCAGGTTCGACAGCAAAAAGGCGACGCCGCCGCCGCGCTTTGAGAGCTGCAGTGCCGAATTCACGGCGCGACCAATTGACTCCATATTGTCTTCGATGCGCAGCAGGAAGCAGGAGACCAGCTCACCGCGTTGCTGTTTTCCGCAGTTCAGGAAGGTTGGTGTAGCGGGCTGGAAACGGCCGCTGAGGATCTCCTCCAGCAGGGCCCGCGCAAGCTTTTCATCGCCCTGAGCCAGCGTCAGCGCCACCATGCAGGCGCGCTGCTCAAAGGTTTCCAGATAACGTTTGCCGTCGAAGGTCTTCAGGGTGTAGCTGGTGTAGTACTTCCAGGCACCGAGAAAGGTTTTGAACTCAAATCCCCAGTTTTCCGCCACCTCATGCAGCGCAAGCAGGAACGCAAAATCGTACTGGTTCAGCACTTCCGCTTCGTAATAGCTCTCTGCCACCAGATAGCGTAAACGCTCAGCGCAGCTATTGAAGGGGACGGTATTGGGTTGCACATGCTGCAGATAAAACTGACGTGTCGCTTCGCGATCCTTGTCGAACTGGATGCGGCCCTCGGCGTCGTAGAGATTGAGCATGGCATTAAGGGCGTGATAATCGAGCGTCACGCCGTTGAGGGTGTCTGTTGTTGCCAAAATTGGGTTACTCCCGCTTTAACTTTCGCGATATCGTCAGGCGTTCCCATCAGCTCGAAGCGGTAGAGGCAGGGAACCTGACATTTATTTGCAATGATGCTGCCCGCCAGGCAGTAACCGGCACCGAAGTTACGGTTGCCCGCTGCGATCACGCCACGAATACCGCGTCGGTTCGCCTCATCATTAAGAAACTGAATCACCTGACCGGGCACCGCACCGCGACTGCTGCCACCGCCATAGCTGGGCACGACCAGAATATAGGGCTGGTCGATATGCAGTTGTTGCCGGGCATCAAGCGGGATGCGCCGGGCAGGCAGGCCGAGGCGCGTCACAAACCGGTGGGTGTTTTCCGACTGGCTGGAAAAATAGACCAGCGGGAACATGTGTTTATCCTCCGACAGCAGAAAGCGTGCGCAGCGTGGCGATTTTGTCCGGGCGGAAACCGCTCCAGTGATCGTTATCTGCCATCACGACCGGTACCTGGCGGTAACCCAGTGATTTCAGGTTGTCGATCGCCTCGGGCTGGCTGTCGAGATTGATAAGCTGATAGGCGAGACCCTGACGGTCCATCGCATTTTTGGTTGCCGTGCACTGGACACAGTTATCTTTAGTGTAAATAATAATGCGCATGATTCGTATTTCCCTCTATATGCGGTTCTGATGCCCGAAAACAAAGCAGACGCGGCAAGTTGCGGGCCTCATTCTGCCGGACATCTGGTGTCGTGCTGATGAGATAAATACTAGATGTAGTGGTTTTGTGGGTCAAGCCCACCAGATATAGGGTTTTATGATTTGCATTTGCGCAACAGCGGCAAAGCCAGCAGGGATGCGCCCTGCAGCCTGGAAAAATCTTTTGTAAATGTCATCGGCCAGAAAAAGGGCATAAAAAAGCCCCGCACAGGGCAGGGCTCAGGAGATTTTTTAGAGTTGAGCTTAGCGGCGTGAAGCCAGCAGCACACCCACTACGATACCGAAAGCGGCACCGATACCAACACCGTGCCATGGCTTGTCATGGACATAAGTGTCAACCTGTGCACTGGCATCACGGGCAACCTGTGAGACACGGTTGCTGCCGCCGTTCAGTCTGGAGCGGGTCTGTTTCAGCAGCTTTTCTGCCTGACTGCGTGCAGAATCCACTTCGTCTTTGGCGTCACTGCCGTAAGATTTCAGCAGCGCTTCCAGTGAATCGGCCAGTTCGTTAACATCCTGATTAATATCAATGTCATCGTTTTTTACAGTGCGATTAAACATTTTTTAGCTCCCTTTGATTTAAAAACGTAATACTAGTGTAGACGACCTTGAGATAAACGAGACGCGGGAGTGTTCTTTAGGGAAAATTCCGAATGCCCACTCTGTCATGCTGTTGTAAGGTTGCGAAGCTTTTGAAAGAGGAGAGGATCGAGCATGTATTTACGACCAGATGAGGTAGCGCGCGTACTGGAAAAAGCGGGTTTCGAAGTCGATGAAATTACCCCACGGGCCTATGGTTATCGCCGTGGAGAGAACTATGTTTATGTGAATCGCGAAGCGCGCATGGGGCGCATGGCACTCGTCATTCACCCGACACTGAAAGAGAAGAGCCAGCCGTTCGCTGAACCTGCTTCAGAAATGAAGACCTGCGATCACTACACCCAATTCCCTCTCTACCTGGCGGGTGATTCACAGGAACACTACGGCATCCCGCACGGATTTAGTTCCCGCATGGCGCTGGAACGTTATATTCAAAGCGTTTTCGGCTAACGCATCAGGCCCCGCCGCGACGGGGCACTGAACCGCCTTTACCTCCTCCCTGTTTCCCTGCCGTTGCAATTACCGGCTGTGACGCGTATAAAACTGTTCCTTATAGATGTTTAGACGTCCATACGGATAAAAGTGATGAGCGAACAGCCAACTCCCTCGCAGGAACAATTTAAACGCACCATGAAAGTGCGCCATCTGGTGATGTTATCGCTGGGCGGCGTAATCGGCACCGGCCTGTTTTTTAACACCGGCTACATCATTTCAACCACCGGGGCGGCGGGGACGCTGCTCGCCTATCTGATTGGCGCGCTGGTGGTCTGGCTGGTGATGGTCTGTCTGGGCGAACTCTCCGTGGCGATGCCGGAAACCGGCGCGTTCCACGTCTATGCCGCACGCTATCTCAGCCCGGCAACCGGCTACACCGTGGCCTGGCTCTACTGGCTCACCTGGACCGTCGCCCTTGGCTCCAGCCTGACGGCGGCGGGCTTCTGTATGCAGTACTGGTTCCCGCAGATCCCGGTATGGATCTGGTGCCTGGTCTTCTGCTGCGCCATCTATCTGCTGAACGTTATCTCAACCCGCTTCTTCGCCGAAGGGGAGTTCTGGTTCTCGCTGATTAAGGTGGTAACGATCGTCGCCTTTATCGTGCTCGGGGGTGCGGCGATGTTTGGGTTTATCCCGATGAAGGATGGCACGCCCGCACCGGGCCTGAGCAACCTGACGGCGCACGGCTGGCTGCCTAACGGTGTACTGCCGATTCTGATGACCATGGTGGCAGTCAACTTCGCTTTTTCCGGCACCGAGCTGATCGGTATTGCGGCCGGTGAAACCCAGCAGCCGGAGAAAGTGCTGCCGCTGGCGATCCGTACTACCGTGGCCCGGCTGATTATCTTCTTCATCGGCACGGTATTTGTGCTGGCGGCGCTGATTCCTATGGATCAGGCGGGTATCGTGAAAAGCCCGTTCGTGCTGGTCTTCGAAAAGATCGGCATCCCGTGGGCGGCTGACATTATTAACTTTGTGATCCTGACCGCTATCCTGTCTGCGGCCAACTCCGGACTCTATGCCTCCGGGCGGATGCTCTGGTCGCTGGCCAATGAAAATACGCTGCCGCGCGCCTTTGCCCGGGTGAATAAACGCGGCGTGCCGATGCTGGCGATCACCGTCAGCATGGTGGGTGGTTTGCTGGCGCTGGTCTCCAGCGTGGTCGCGCCAGACACGGTGTTTGTGGCGCTGTCGGCCATCTCCGGCTTTGCGGTGGTAGCGGTCTGGCTCAGCATCTGCGCTTCGCATTTTGTTTTCCGTCGTCGTCATCTTCAGCAGGGCAAATCGCTGGCCGATCTGGCCTACCGTGCGCCGCTCTATCCGTTGACGCCGGTGCTGGGTTTCCTGCTCTGCCTGCTGGCCTGTGTCGGTCTGGCGTTTGATCCGACTCAGCGTATCGCGCTGTGGTGTGGCATCCCGTTTGTGCTGTTCTGCTATGCCGCTTACCATCTGACCCACAAATCATCCCCGAAGCCTGAGGAGGCCAATGATGTCGTATAACCCTGTCGCGCAGGCTTTAACGGAGTCGCCACTGCTGATTCTGGATGGTGCCCTGGCCACCGAGCTGGAAGCCCGCGGCTGTCATCTGGCCGATGCGTTATGGTCAGCTAAGGTGCTGATGGAAAATCCTGAACTGATCTACCAGGTGCACTACGACTATTTTGTCGCTGGCGCGCGCTGTGCCATTACCGCCAGCTACCAGGCGACGCCGCAGGGCTTTGCCACACGTGGCCTTGATGAGGCGGAGTCACTGGCGTTGATCGCGCAGAGCGTCGAGCTGGCGCGACGCGCCCGTCACGATTATCTGGCGGTCCGGCCCGACGCAAAAACGCTGCTGGTAGCGGGATCGGTCGGTCCCTATGGCGCCTTCCTGGCGGATGGTTCGGAATATCGCGGCGACTATGCGTTGCCGGAAGCGGAGATGATGGCGTTTCATCGCCCACGCGTACAGGCGCTGCTGGCGGCGGGTGCCGATCTGCTGGCCTGCGAAACCCTGCCTTCGTTTGCCGAAGCGCAGGCGCTGGTGAAGCTGCTGGCTGAATTTCCTGAAGGCCGCGCCTGGTTCTCGTTTACCCTGCGTGACGCCGGACACATCAGCGACGGCACGCCGCTGTCAGACGTCGTGAGCTGGCTGAATCAGCAGCCGCAGGTGGTAGCGGTGGGAATCAACTGTGTGGCACTTGAGAGCGTGACGCCTGCGCTGCAGCAGTTGCAGAAGCTGACCGACAAGCCGCTGGTGGTCTATCCCAACTCCGGCGAGCAGTATGATGCCAGCAGCAAAACCTGGCACTCAGCGCCATCAGGCTGCACGTTGCATGACAAGCTGGCAGAGTGGCAGCAGGCGGGCGCGAAGCTGATTGGCGGCTGCTGTCGCACCTCACCCAACGACATCGCGGCTATCGCCCGCGCTTGTCAACCGCAATAAGCTGGCTGAATCGGGCGATGATAGCCCGATTGAGGCGGAGAGGGCGGTCTACACTCTGATCACTGATCACTCTGTGGACCCCTTCATGAAACAGCGAATTCTGGCCCTGGCCGCCGCGCTGCTGCTTAGCGGCTGTGCCACCATTGTCGGCAATGAAACCCAACTGGTGCGCATCGACTCCTTGCCGCAGGGCGCGCGCTTTACCGTGCAGGATGAGCGTGGCTATGCGGTTGCGCAGGGTTTCACGCCGCAGACCGTTGAACTGGAAAAATCTACCGGCCGCTACTTCGGCAAAAAGCACTACCTGCTGATGGTGGAAAGCCCGGGCTACGTGCCGGTCACGGTGCCTATCGAGGCACGCGCTAACCTGTGGTATCTGCTGGGCAATATCCCGCTGGGTGGATTCCCCGGCTGGCTGCTGGTCGATCCCTTCTATGGCGGCATGTACGACCTTAAGCCTGAACACCCGCGTCCCTTTATGAACCCGGTTGGCGCGCGCGGCTGATTACTGCGCGGTCGGCTTCACCATTCCGCCTGGCGTTTTATGGCGTTCCAGATACTGATGCTGGAAAATGCACATGCGGATGGTGTTGCGGTACTCCCCGTTGATGAAAAACTCATGTTTAAGCACGCCTTCGATCTCGAATCCGAGCTTGGTGTAGATGTGGATCGCTTTTTCGTTCTCCTGATCGACAATCAGGTAGAGCTTGTAGAGATTCAGCACCGAGAAGCCGTAATCCATCGCCAGCTTCGCCGCCTGGGTTGCCAGTCCTTTGCCCTGATGGGCCGGATCGATAATGATCTGAAACTCGGCGCGCCGGTGCACATGGTTGATTTCCACCAGTTCCACTAATCCCGCTTTCTGCCCGCTGTGCTCCACCACAAAGCGACGTTCGGTCTGATCGTGAATGTGCTTGTTGTAGAGATCGGACAGCTCCACAAATGCTTCATACGGCTCCTCAAACCAGTAACGCATCACGCTGGCGTTGTTATCCAGCTGATGGACAAAGTGCAGGTCTTCCCGTTCCAGCGGACGTAGTTTTACCGTCATTGCTTTTTCCTCTCATGAAATAATGGTCGCGAGTATACCGCATCAGCCAGCCGCTGCGTTTTGCGCTGTCGCATTCGCGTGCCTGCTTCAGCCTGTAAAGGTTTACAGCGTCGCGTGGCAATCTAATGACTCAGAGGAAGAGAACAGCGCGCCGTTCTGGCAATAGAGAGGATGAGACTGAAGGTGGAAGAAGGGGATGTTACAGAAAGGCGCGGCGGATGCAGCAGCGCCGGACGGCAGGTGAACACCGTCCGGCCTGATTTCAGGCAGAGATCTGTTCGATGATGCGACCCTGCGACATGTGCACGGCGCGATCGCACATGTGATCGATCACGTCGGGATCGTGGCTCACCAGCACCATGGTCAGGCCATCCTGCTGTTTCAGATCGTTGAGCAGATTGAGGATCTCCGCCTGCACTGACATATCCAGCGCCGACGTCGGCTCATCCAGCAGCAGGATCTTCGGCTGCAGCAGCAGGGCGCGCACGATGGCGACGCGCTGACGCTGGCCGCCGGAGAGCTGATGCGGATAGCGATCCGCCAGGGCGGGATCGAGCCCGACGTGACGGAAGCCCTGATCGATACGATCGTTGATATTGTCGCGTTTCAGCAGCTTCAGCGGCTCCGCCAGCGTGCGACGCAGCCGGTGACGCGGATGCAGCGAGGCATAGGGATCCTGAAACACCATCTGCACTTCCTGACGCAGCGCGCCGGTGAAGGCTTTACCCGGCTGAACTTCGTGACCGGCAAGCTGCATCTGACCCTGCCAGTGTGGGTTCAGACCTGCCAGCACCCACAGCAGCGACGACTTGCCGCAGCCTGACGGACCCACCAGACCAAAACACTCGCCAGCGTTAACCTCCAGGTTAACCTCATGCACCACGGTGCGCAGCTCGTAACCCTGTTTGTGGGCGACGCTTAGATCCTGCAGCTTAATCATCATTCGCCTCCAGCGCAGCGCGGTCCAGCACCGGTAAAGTCTGTCCGTGGGTCGCTTTGCCCGGACGGCAGGCCCACAGCGTGCGGGTGTAGGGATGGGTAGCGTGCGGCAGATCGGCGGCGGGCAGCGTATCCAGCAACCGGCCTTTATACATCACCATCACCCGCTCGCAATGTTCTGAAACCTGCTGCAAATCATGGCTGATCAGCAGCAGGCCCATGTTGCGCGCCTCCACCAGACCGCGGATCAGCGCCAGCACCTGATCGCGCATGGCATGATCCAGCGCGGAGGTCGGTTCATCGGCGATCAGGAAGTCCGGATCGGTAATCAGGGCGATCGCCAGCATCACGCGCTGGCCCATGCCGCCAGAGAGCTGATGCGGATACTGCTGCATCAGACGACGCGGATCGGGCAGGCCGACCGCATCCAGCATTTCACACACTTTCTCTTTGCGCTCGGCACGGCTCAGACGGCGATGCAGGATCAGCGGCTCTTCCACCTGCCAGCCAATGGTGCGCGTCGGGTTAAGGGCATACTTCGGGTCCTGCATCACCATCGCCACGCGGTTACCGCGCAGCTGGTTCCAGTGACGCTCGCTTAGCGTCAGCGCATTTTCACCGGCCACCTGAAGCTGGCTGGCCTGAAGATGCAGCGCGGGCGAGAGTAAGCCCATCAGGCTGCGGGCGGTCAGTGACTTGCCGGAACCGGACTCACCGACCAGCGCCACGCGCTCGCGACCCACGGAAAAACTGATGTTGTCGACCAGCAGCGCATCGTCGCTGCGAATGGTCAGCCCCTCGGCATGGAGCAGATTATTTTGCATGACGGGTATCCAGTCGGTCGCGCAGGCCATCGCCTGTCAGGTTAAAGGCCAGGCTGGCAAACAGAATCGCCGCGCCCGGTGCAGCAGCAACCCACCACTGATCAAAAATGACTTTACTGCCTTCGGCCACCATCGAACCCCATTCCGCCGTCGGCGGCTGAACGCCCATACCGAGGAAACCGAGTCCGGCCGCGGCCAGGATAATCCCGCCCAGGCTCAGTGCGGCGCGGACTACCGCCGTCGGCATGCAGAGCGGCAGGATATGACCGAACATCAGGCGAAAGCCCGTAATCCCCTGCATCCGCGCGGCGGCAAGGTAGTCGCTACGGCGCAGTGCCAGGGTTTCAGCGCGTGCCTGACGGGCAAACGGCGGCCAGCTGGTCAGTGCCAGTGCCAGTGCGCCGTTCATCAGGCCTGGGCCGAGAATCGCCACCAGCGCCAGCGCGATCACCAGGTTGGGCAGCGACAGGAAGATATCGGTAATGCGCATCAGCAGGCGTTCGGTCCAGCCGCCCACGTAACCGGCGGTGATGCCGATCAGCAGCCCGGCCGGAATGGTCAGCACCAGAATCAGCGACACCAGCAGTAGGGTCGGACGCGCGCCGTAAATCACGCGCGACAGCAGATCGCGGCCAAAGCCGTCGGTGCCGAACCAGTGCTGTGCCGACGGGGCCAGCAGACGGCTCGACATGGTCTGCACGTTCGGATCGAACGGTGCAATCAGCGGCGCCAGCAGTGCCATCAGGATAAGAATCGCCACCAGCGTCAGCCCAACGGTTAACGAGGTAACGCGTTGACGGCGACGGCGTGGTCGCAGCGTTTCGAGTTCAGAGAGTTGTTGCGTCATCGGGTTCTCGGATCGGTTAACCAGGTTAAAACATCCGCCAGGGTGTTAATCAGGATAAAGCAGCTGCCGATTAACAGGGTTGAGCCCAGAATCGCCGGCACATCGCCGGAGAACAGCGCATTGGTCATATAGCGACCCACACCTGGCCAGGCGAAGACGGTTTCAGTCAGCACCGAGCCTTCCAGCAGCGTAGCGTAGGAGAGGGCGATCACCGTGACCAGCGTGCCCAGCACGTTGGGGAAGATATGGCGCAGCAGGATGCGCACCCGACCCGCGCCTTTAGCACGCGCCAGCACCACATACTCTTTGCTGCTCTCTTCCAGCAGCGCAGCACGCAGCAGGCGGGTAATGCCCGCCATCGCCAGCAGGCCGAGGATCACCACCGGCAGCCAGAGGTGCGCAATTGCATTGCGGAACATCTCCGGTTCACCCGACAGCCAGCTGTCGATCAGCACAAAGCCGGTTTTCGGCTCCAGGGTGTAGACCCAGATATCATCCAGCCGTCCCGGTCCGGCGGACCAGTGCAGCACCGCATAAAAGAGCAGCAGGCCCAGCAGGCCGAGCCAGAACACCGGCACCGAGTAGCCCAGCAGCGAGACAAAGCGGGCGAGATTATCGATCCAGCTCCCCGGTTTCCAGGCGGCCAGCAGCGCCAGCGTCACACCGAACACCACCGCGAAGATCATCGCGCAGGTCGCCAGCTCGATGGTGGCGGGGAAGGTGGTCATCAGGTCGCCGCTCACCGACTGATTGGTGAGGCGGGAGACACCCAGATCGCCCTGCGCCAGATGTTCGACGTAGCGCCAGAACTGCATCAGCACCGGCTGGTCGAGACCCAGGTCATGACGCACCTGCTCATAGGTCGCTTCACTGGCGTGATCGCCGGCGATCTGCTGCACCGGATCGATCGGCGAGAGATGCGACAGCATAAAGGTGAAGGCGAGCAGGCCAAGCAGCGTGACCAGCAGCGACAGTACGCTACCGATCAGGCGCCCGCCACGCTGCCAAAAAAGCCGGGCGAACCCGGCTGAAGGAACAGACTGTGCCATTACTTAGTGACCTGCGAGTAATACACCATGTCAGGGTTAATGCCCTGCACATAGCCTTTCAGGTTTTCGCGCAGGGCGATCAGGTTCTTCGCCTGCATCCCAATCACATACGGTGAGTTCTTCATCACTTCACGCTGCATCGCTTCATACAGCGCCACGCGTTTCTTCGGATCGCTCTCGGCGGTCGCCGCAATCACCTGCTTGTTCAGCTCAGGAATGTGCCAGTCTGAACGGAAGGCGATGGTTTTGCTGCCATCTTCCGGGTTGTAAGCAAACGAGGCGGCATTGGTGTTGGGATCGAAATAGTCGGAGCCCCAGGCGTTCAGCGTCGCTTCATATTTATGCGCTTTCACGTTGGTCGATACTTCGGAGCTCAGACCCGGCACCACTTCCACTTTCACGCCCGCTTTGGCGAAGCTGCCCTGCAGCGCCTGTGCGATATCCAGATAAGGCGGCTGGTTGCTGGTGGAGAGCTTGAAGGTGACGTTGTTCAGGCCCGCTTTCTTCAGAATCGCTTTGGCTTTTTCCGGATCGTAGCTGTATGGCGTGTCGTTGATCGCGCCCAGGAAGCCCTTAGGCAGGAAGCTCTGATGCACGTCGAACTGGCCTTTCAGCAGCTCACTGGCGATGCCTTTGTAATCCCAAAGGTAGCGTGCCGCTTCCCAGAAGGCCGGGTTCTTCATCGTCTCGTTCGCGCCGATGTTGAACTGGATGTAGTAGAGCGACGCCATTGGAATCGCTTCCGTCTTCACGCCCGGTTTGCCGTTCAGCGCAGCAATCTGATCGGCACCCAGGTTACGGGCGATATCGGCATCACCCTGTTCCAGCAGCAGACGACGCGCAGCCGGTTCAGGCACGTTCTTGATCAGGATGTTCTTCATTTTTGGCGCGCCCGCTGGTGAGGTCGGGTTAGCGCTGAGCAGCACCACCTGATGCATCACCACTTTGCGGATCTGATACGGACCGCTGCCCGCCGAGTGGGTGGCCAGCCAGGCGTTACCGAAATCGCCGTTCTTCTGGTTCGCCATCGCGGTTTTTTCATCAATGATCGATGAAACCGGGGCAGAGAGCAGGCTCAGGACGTAGGTCGGGCTGACGTTGGCGGTCCAGCTGATCTGCACATGATTGTCGTCGACTTTTTTCAGGAAGCCATCGACGTTATCTTTGGTCCAGCCGAGCTGCGTCAGGATGAAAGAGGGATCGAGGTTCAGCTTCACCACGCGGCCCAGCGAGAAGATCACATCTTCCGGACGCAGCGGGTTGCCGGTAGAGAATTTCGCATCTTTGCGCAGTTCAAAGGTCAGGCTGCGGTTGTCGCTGCCGGGCTGCCACGAAGTGGCCAGTGTAGGTTTCAGGTCCACCGGATTCTGCGGGTCAGACTGTACCAGGCGCTGATAGATGTTCGTAAAAGCCTGAACACTGGTCAGTTCAAACCCTTTGGCCGGATCGAAGCTGTCTGCGTCGTCAGTTGATTGTGCAATCACCAGCGTATCTTTTGGTGTTGCGGCCTGGGCTGTGAAGGCGGCAGCCAGCGTCAGCGCCAGCAGTGATGGAATTATAGTTTTCATGAAATTTCCTTGCCTCTAAAAAGTTACGCGAGTTTACGAAAGGGCCGATGCGAAGAATAGTCGAATATGGGCTAATCATATGCCAAAAGGTTATAAGGATTACCTGGAGGTTATAAGAAGATCGCCACGCCGTTACCGAAGCGGCAACCTGAGCAGAAACAAATCCTCAACGAAACCGTTATTCAATACGTTATTGCTTTACCGAAGCCGGCCTCTCTTTATAATGGCGGCAGATAACTTCAGGAGAATTCAGTTGGACAGTCACCCGAGATTAACCTTTATTCTGGCAAGCTGAATTTCCTCTGCTGCTTGCCAACCGGCGAGCAGCGATCCCCGCTTTAATTAACGATCGCGCTCCTTGTTTTTAATCCTGCTATCATCAGGAGTGCGCGTTATGCTGCTGTTTATATTCGCTCTTTTTCCTCCGCCCCGTCTGGCGTAGCCCAGGCTGCGCCCAATCGCTGATATCAGACTTTTAAAACGCCGCGTATAACCGGCGTCAGGTAACCCTGCGTGCGTCATTATTTAGCGCGCAGGCGGAATAACCTGACTGTTTCTGAAAGTCACCCCATTAAATAACCCGGCCACGCCAGGTTTTATCCATGCACGTTATTTCCCGTGCAGGACAACTATTGCTTTAAATCAGGGAGATGTCGAAATGAGCGACATGAAACTGGAACAGGTTGCGATCACTTCATCCGGCAACCGTAATGATAAAAAAAGTAAAAAAATGTTTGCTGTGGCGCAGCAGGCGGACCAGCACATTGATATGACGCTGGCGAACCTGCGCAGCCAGCGTCAGGGCCTGACCCAGGCTGAGGCGGCGAAACGACTGGCTTTGTATGGCCGTAATGAAGTGGCGCATGAGAAAGCGCCACCGGCGCTGATTCAGCTGCTGATGGCGTTTAATAACCCGTTTATCTACGTATTACTGGTCCTGGCGCTGGTGAGCCTGTTTACCGACTATATTCTGCCGCTGCGCGCCGGTCAGGAGACCGATCTCTCCGGCGTGATCATCATCTTCACCATGGTGATGCTGAGCGGGCTGCTGCGCTTCTGGCAGGAGTTTCGCACCAACCGTGCGGCGCAGGCACTGAAGTCACTGGTGCGCAGCCAGGTCACCGTGTTGCGCCGTGAGCCAGGCAGCGAAACCGCGCAGCGTCAGGATGTGGATATGAGTGAACTGGTGCCGGGCGATATCATTCTGCTCAGCACCGGCGATCAGGTGCCTGCCGATGTCCGTCTGCTGAGTTCACGTAATCTGTTTATCAGTGAAGCGGTGCTGACCGGCGAGTCGCTGCCGGTTGAGAAACAGAGCAGCGATGCGGGTATCGATGCCGAAGGTCAGACCGCCCAGGAGCGGCTGGCATCACCGAATATCTGCCTGATGGGCACCAGCGTGGCCAGCGGCACAGCCAGCGCAGTCGTGGTAGCGACGGGCGGCGAAACCTGGTTCGGCTCCCTGGCCTCATCGCTGACCGGAAGCCGTCCGCAGACCGCGTTTGATCGCGGGGTGAACAGCGTCAGCAAGCTGCTGATCCGCTTTATGCTGGTGATGGTTCCGGTGGTGCTGCTGATTAACGGCTTCACCAAAGGCGACTGGATGGATGCCACGCTGTTTGCACTGGCCGTTGCGGTCGGACTGACCCCGGAAATGCTGCCGATGATTGTCAGCGCCAACCTGGCTAAGGGCGCGATTGCGATGTCACGCCGCAAAGTGATCGTTAAAAAGCTCAACGCCATTCAGAACCTCGGCGCGATGGATGTGCTCTGCACTGATAAAACCGGCACGCTGACCCAGGACACCATCCTGCTGGCGCATCATCTGGATGCGCGGGGCAACGAAGATGCACAGGTGCTGCTGCTGGCATGGCTCAATAGCGGCAGCCAGAGTGGCGCGAAAAACCTGATGGATCGCGCCTTACTCTGCGCGGGCGACAAGGTCATTTCACAGTCTCAGCGCAGCCAGTTCCAGCTGATCGATGAGCTGCCGTTTGATTTTACCCGCCGTCGGGTGTCAGTGCTGGTGGAAGATCTGACTCAGCATCGTTCACAACTGATCTGCAAAGGCGCAGTGGAAGAGATGCTGGCAGTGAGCATTGCCGTGCGGCAGGGCGACACGGTGGTCGCACTGGATGCGGCACAGCGTGCGGCGCTGCTGGCGCAGACTGAACACTATCATCAGCAGGGCTATCGCGTGCTGCTGGTGGCAACCCGTGATGGCGAGCTACACGCGCCGCTCAGCGACAGTGATGAGCGCGATCTGATTATCCAGGGAATGCTGACCTTCCGCGATCCGCCTAAAGCCAGCGCGGGCAAAGCGATTAAAGCCCTGCGTGACAGCGGTGTGACGGTGAAAGTGCTGACCGGTGACAATCCGCTGGTGACGCTGCGGGTCTGTGCCGATGTCGGGCTGACCGATCCGGCGATGCTGACGGGCGATCAGATTGAGGCGATGAACGATGATGAGCTGGCGCAGGAAGCCGAGCGCTGCACCCTGTTTGCTCAGCTGACGCCGCTGCAGAAATCCCGTCTGGTGCGGCTGATGCAGCAGAACGGTCACACCGTCGGGTTCCTGGGCGATGGCATTAACGACGCGCCTGCGCTGAGGGCAGCTGACACCGGGATTTCCGTGGACAGCGCGGCGGATGTGGCGAAAGCCTCATCGGACATCATCCTGCTGGAGAAGGATTTACAGGTGCTGAATGAGGGTGTACTCAAAGGACGCGAGACCTTTGGCAACATCATCAAGTATCTCAACATGACCGCCAGCTCCAACTTCGGCAACGTTTTCTCGCTGCTGGTGGCCAGTGCCTTTATTCCGTTTCTGCCGATGCTGTCGATTCATCTGCTGATTCAGAACCTGATGTATGACGTTTCCCAGCTGGCGCTGCCGTGGGACAAGGTTGACCGTGAGTTTCTGAATAAGCCGCGTAAATGGGATGCCGGCAACATCAAACGCTTCATGCTGTGGATGGGCCCGACCTCGTCAATTTTTGACGTCACCACCTTTGCGCTGATGTGGTTTGTTTTCGGCGCTAACCATGCAGGCGTGCAGTCGCTGTTCCAGTCCGGCTGGTTTATTGAGGGACTACTGTCACAGACGCTGGTAGTGCATATGCTGCGTACCCGGAAGATTCCGTTTATCCAGAGTCGCGCCACCTTACCGGTGATGCTGACTACGCTGGCGGTGATGGCGCTGGGCATCCTGATCCCGTTCTCACCGCTGGGTGCGATGGTCGGTCTGGTGCCACTGCCATGGCAATATTTCCCGTGGCTGGTGCTGACGCTGTTCAGCTACTGCCTGGTGGCGCAGGGCATGAAGCGTTTCTACATCCGTCGCTTTGGTCAGTGGTTCTAGGGAGGAGAAGATGAAAAAAAGCAGGCTCGATACGGTCTTTGTCGGCGTGATGATCATCGGCTTAACTCTGATTGCGCTGACGGTCATCGTGCGGTGATGGCGTTGTGATAGTGCGGTAAGTGAGAGGCAGCGAGGCGACTCGCTGCCTTTTTTATTGATGCAGTTACTCTTCGTCGCGCTCACGGCTGGCGCGCTGGCGCTCGTAATATTCATCTTCTGCGGTGATGATCTCATCCATCAGAGAATCCATATCGACTACGCGCTCCTCTTCCACAAACTTCCCGGTAAGCGGTGTTTCCGGGGTGAGTTTACCATCTTCATAGAGCAGCCAGATCTCTTTGGCGTAGCGCGTCTTCAACAGCTGCGGAGCGAACTGACCGTAGTAGGAGGTGATGTTGTCCACGTCACGTTCGAACATCGACTCGGCATGGTTATTGGCCGCCGCATCGACCGCCTGTGGCAGGTCGATAATCACCGGCCCCTGGTCATCCAGCAGCACGTTGAACTCGGATAAGTCACCGTGAACGATACCGGCACAGAGCATACGAACGATGTTGCGGATCATGGTGTGGAAATCCGTCACCGCCTGCTCTTCAGACAGAGAGACATCGCTGAGACGTGGCGCGACCGAGCCATTGGCATCGGTCACCAGCTCCATCAGTAACACACCGTCGATGCAGAGATAAGGCTGTGGCACGCGAACACCGGCGTTCGCCAGGCGGAACAGGGCATCTACCTCAGCGGTCTGCCAGGACTCTTCCTGCTGCTTACGGCCGAACTTTGTGCCTTTCTGCATGGCGCGGGCGTTACGGCTGTTACGGGTTTTACGACCTTCCTGATACTGCACGGCCTGCTTGAAGCTACGCTGGGTCGCTTCTTTATAGACTTTGGCGCACTGCACCTTGCCGCCGCATAGCACGGTATAGACGTCTGCTTCTTTGCCGCTTTTCAGCCGCTGCAGGACATCGTCAATCAGGCCGTCATCGACCAGGGGCTGGATTCTGTTTGGGATTTTCATGCGGCTTTATACCTTATTTCACCCGCTTTTCGTATCACTTTGCGATGATGGAAAACATTGGCAATGACTGAACAAAGTTTCTAATTCTACCCTGGAAAGTCGCTTTGTGGGGATGAACCTTGATGAGCTGCGCTTTTGACCTTTGTTTTATCATAAACAATGGATTAGAGGGGAGAGCAGGACGGTTTTATCCGCCAGAGCAACGCTTTGTCTTGTATCAGCCCTGCGGGCGGGGATTTCGTGTCAGAGAAATGTGCCTGAATAGCAGGCTGGCAGGAGGCTGAAGGCCGAAATCCTGCCAACAGAATTTCGGCCCGCCTGCGGGATTACTTCAGGCCTTTAAGCACTTTAACCGTGCTTTCAATGTCGATCTCATCTTCAGAGAAGATCAGTGTCGTACCCTGGAAAGTGGTGACCGCCAGCTTTTTCAGCGAGCGCATCTCATTGGCGTTCGGGTCAGTTTTCGGCCGGATATTATTCAGCAGCAGTCCCACTGACAACACCGCGTTCTCTTTATCGACACCGGCATCGACCGGGACTTCTTCGTTGTAGACCAGATAAGACTTAATCGAGGTGATCTTGAGCCGCTCGCCTGCGATATAGATGTATTTGCTTGTCGGCGCGACCTTCACCGCATAGGCGGATAAGCCCTTGTTGTTGGTGGTGGGTTCAAACGTCACCGCCGCATCTTTCTTGATCAGATCAGGATTGGCGACCTTAATCACATGAAAATAGCGGTTATCACCGTTTTCATCTTTGATAAAGCCAAAACCTTTATCTTCAAACCAGGTTGTGATCGTTCCGTTCATCGCCATTTTTGCCTGCTTAATCTACTCAGTTTTTTACAGCGCGCAGTGTAAAACACAATGCCTGCGCAGACTATATAAGTCTGGATGATAATTTTCAGGTGCGCCAGAGGGTGAGCGGCGGAAGGGGGCTTTGTGGCGGATGAAGGCGAGTGTGATGGAGTGTGTGTAGCGGCAGATAAAAACGAAGATGGGTCGGTAGGGCAGGGAACGGACATCAGCCACGTGGGACACGTGGCTGTCAGCACTGGGCGTTGTTACGGGGATACCGGCGGGCGAATGCGGTACTGAGTCAGGCAGATTAACCGGCGAACTGCGCAAAGCTCGTCTGCCGGTGAGCGTCTGTTACTCGTTGCCCCAGCGGTTCAGGAACTCGGCAATTTCATCAATACGCTGCTCATCGATACCCGCTTCACGCGCCATATCCTGCTGCGACTCTTCACTGATCTCTTCGTTGTTCATCAGACGGGTGATCAGCAGCTGGAAGTAGTGCGCCAGCGGCGTACGTTCTGCTTCGCTCACCGGCTTAGCGGACTCTGTCGCATACTCATCTGCGACATCATAGTATTTGAGAGAGATTTCGTTATTCATAGGGTGTCCGCAGAGTTGAGTTTGGGTTTAAGCGTTGGCAGGGCGTTGTGGCCCGGCGTAGAGGGGTATTATTTCGTGTTTGGGTTGGGGCTGTAAAGGGGGAGTGGGGAGGGCGGAAGGAAGTGTGAGAAGGGCTGGTCTTTCAGATTGGGAAAGTGCCTGAGCGTTATCTGTTGCCAGCGAAACGCCTGATACAGAGATTATGGGTATCGCCGGGCCTACACCTATCCCATCCATTAAGGCGTTCAGTCAGATAGTGGGGCAGGGCTTTGCATCAATAGAGAGGTATGTTTTTAGACCCGAGGCGCGCTTGACTCCATGCGGATCCGAAACAAAAGGAAGACGGAGCTTTGGGCTGTCATTCACTTTTATCACCCATACAGAATGGCCGATGAAATTGAAGCGGATATGTTCGTCATGCACAGACAGCTGTTCAAAAGAACCGGATGAGTATTCATTGCCAATCTGCAGGCTTTCAAGCTTTCCCTTACTTAAACTGATGAGCGTGACGGTAAGGGATTCATCGAAAATGACATCATCAGTCGTGAACAGAATATATCTGTCACTATCCACCTTAACAGCCGCTTCCAGCACCTGTCCGTCAATGGTGAAACCTGTCGGTTTATCCCCAACAATAACTTCAGAGGTTGCCTGTTTGAAATCAGAGGCTTTGCTTTTCTCAATGAGCTTAACCGAGGCTATTTGTTCCATTCCTGTCACCATAAACGTCCCATTTAAAAGGCAGCAAGTGCACCACCAACAAACCTATCAATCAGTTCACGAATGGGCGCGCACGCAACATCATCTTTCATCGTATCTTTTGATGCTTTCAAGGAAATAGAGCAAAAAACTGCTGGCGTAATCAGGTGAAATATCTTGCCATCGCTGAGAAAACTCTTCCTTTATCTCTTCTTCTGACAGCTTAAGAAAGTCAGTAAGTTCTTTACGTAAATTACATCTTTCTTCTGGAGAAGCTTCGTCAACGACTACATCAATGGCACCATCCATCGTATCAGCGCCAGTGATAACGTCGAAGTCCTGATTAAGTGTTCCCACAATGCATAAATCTAAGTTTGGGGCAAGAGGTGCACGGCTCATGATCAACTCACTTATCTGGAAAAGAAGTAATTATATAATAAGGTTTGTTATTGTAAGTCTGATACTTCAGCGCAACTCTGATTTTAGTTGCTTTATAGGCAGTGTTGTTCCCTTTCTGAACAACATAACCAACGGTTTTACCCACATCGTAACTTATCGTCATGTTATGTCGTGGTTTACTTGCAGCCCATAGTTTTATCCACTCCCGATTATTATGAAGTGCCTTTGATATGGCTGCTTCGGCAATCTCCAGCGACGAGAACGAACCAGATAGATCCAATACCCCATTGGATTGGATAATTCTTTCATGAAGTTCCTGGGGTGATTTTCCAATATGCTTTAAAAGCGTATGCCCGCCCGGTTTTGATCCAGAGACAGATTCATGCTCAATTAATTTGATTCGGCCAACACGAACGGCAGCAATTCTCGCCGCGCCAAGTCCAAGAGAAAAAGCTATCGGCACGCCCACATCTACGGTCAGGCCTACTTTCCACGCTGTATCTTCATCGGCGCCAAACTGTTTCGCCATCTCAATGGCGGCGCGATATGTTGCACTATGAACATTCTTGCCGCTCAGAACCTGATTTGCTGCGGTATTAATACTGTCCATGCTGTGCGCGCCAACAATGATGCAGGCCGCCTTAGTTAAGCCTGTAGGCTCGGGTGCCATACAAAGCGCAGTTGCTCCGGCCAGCTCAAGCGTTCCCATTACCAGCCCCAGCCCGCCCATAAGACGGTTAGACATTGTCTCAGATTCGGTAACTGACTTGTCAGAAAGGGCAGCAGCCAGCTGGACAGGAGACAATACAATTTTTAACCCATCATCCATGATTCAACTCCATCTGTGTGAACGACATCCTTTTTAAAACAGGCAGGTACGTGCCTTGCTCAGATCTACCTTAAATAAACACTGTTTCTCTAAATCTTCGTTATCTGAATTATTCATTTTTTGTTTTTAAAATAATATACTCAGGTCACTAACTATGGGGACTGACTCGCACAGCCAAGCTCAAGCTAGTTTCGTTAGTTTATGAAGTTAGTCAGACGATGAAGCGGGCATTGCGTCAGTCGGAAGGTATGTTTTAAGGAAGATCGCAGACATAGGAAAATCCGCGCTGGCGGAGTCTGAATAAATCACGCAAGCTCATGTATAATTGAGTTTTTATCTAATTCAACTTTGATCCGTTTACCTAAACTTGTACGAAATATGGGATCACATACCCCGGAACGGTTGCGCTAGGATAACCAACGGCCAGTCTAAAATCCAAAATAAAATGATTTTAGGGAAAAAAAGTTCACACTGTTCATTTTTGATTATTATTTTAATAAATTCATGGCGTTAGGTAGTGGTCAGCCCTGTGCCAAAAGAAAAAGTTAATGATGAAATTTAAGTGTTAACCTAGACTTGTATGCGAATGGAATTGATCTGGGGGGAAGTTAAATTCGATCACTTCATCAAATACCACGAGAATCTTCGATCAAGAGAACATTATAATTATGTCAGCATCGATCTTTCGGGGAGGATTACCTTAGCGGCAAACTAACCGGAAAAGCGATATTGGAAAAACTCTGATGCGGTGGGCTTTTTTTGACCACTATAAGGCTCCTTCCCGTACAACTCACTTTAGGGCCTAGAAGCATTGCCCAATGTATTAGGTATTAGGAGAGCCGCCATTTGAAACGACAAAACCTTCGACACTTACCTTGGATGATTCGATGAAGGAACGGAAGTATAGTTTTTTGGGTGCTAAAAGCAGTGAATTTCAATTCTGTATTTGAAGTCAATAAGAACACATAAAATAAGTTGAGAAAAATGAAACTACTGGATAGAAAGTATTACAACCTCGAGCCTAAATCAGATTATCTCAAGGACCCATTTATTTTAGGACTAGCATGGAAAAAAACAGATGGTTTTGTGAGAACTCACAATTGGTATGCAGATCTTTTAGCGTTAGACAGGTGTGCTTTTGATATTAGTGATGAAGTCACTAGTTGGGCAAGTAAGGTCGAGTATGGGGATCTGTCCAAAAGTGATATTGAATTGATACCTGCTCCTAAAGGAGCGAACTGGTTCTTTAGTAAAGGGAAATGGATTACTAATAAAGATGATAGAAAGTTAAGGCCATTGGCTAATATATCTATTAAAGATCAGTCTTTTGCAACAGCTGTGATGATGTGTCTTGCTGACGCGTTAGAAACGAGACAAAAGGATTGTTCATTAAGTAATCTTGGCTATGCTGAGCATGTAAAAAATAAAGTAGTTAGTTACGGTAATAGGCTTGTATGTGATTGGGTAAATGAAAATGCAAGGTTTAGGTGGGGAGGGAGCGAATATTATAGAAAGTTCTCTGCCGATTATAGAAGCTTTCTACAAAGACCTATATACGTTGGAAGAGAAACAGTAAATAAAGTTAGTGGAATAGATGATGTCTATATTATCAGCTTAGATCTAAAAAATTTTTTCGGCTCTATAAAAATAAATATTCTGTTAGAAAAGCTTAAAAAAATATCTTCTAACCATTACGGTCATGGTTTTTTAGATAATGATAGCTTTTGGGATTTGGCGAGTGAAATTTTAAATTGGAAGTGGCCTGAGGATTGTTTATCTTTACTTGAAAGTTTAGATTTAAAAGAAATTGTTGGACTTCCTCAAGGTTTGGCATCGGCTGGAGCTCTAGCGAATGCCTATCTCATTGATTTTGATGAATCTTTAATTTCTAAACTTCGTAAAGAGATAGAAGGTAGCAAAATTATACTGCATGACTATTGTCGATATGTCGATGATATTAGGTTAGTGATTTCTGGAGAGGCGCTTGAAAGTGAAGAGATAAAGAATTCTATTCATGAATTAATTCAGAGTGTTCTCGATGATACGTTGGAACAAAATAAGCCAGATAAAAAGCAATATTTAGAAGTTAATAATAGTAAAACTTCTATTTTGATACTTTCAGATATTGATAACGAAAGTGGTCTTACAAATCGAATCAATGAGATTCAGCGTGAGATAGGAACTTCAAGTATCCCAGAACGTAATGGACTTGATAATAATATTCCAGCACTTCAACAATTATTACTCACTGAGCAAGATGGTTTTTTTAATGATGCCAATGGTTTATTTCCTGGGTTCAGCAATGATAAATCAATTAAAATTGAATCTTTGCGCAGATTCTCTGCCCACAGACTGCAAACAAGTTTAGCTAAAAAGAATAGGTTAATTTCACCTGGAGAGAGAAAGCAATTTGATAATGAATCTTCACTGATTGCAAAAAAATTAGTAATGGCTTGGCTAAAAGATCCATCGATTATGGTTATCTTTCGCAAAGCGATAACCATAAATCCTAACCTAGATGCTTATAGCACTATTCTTGACATTATTTTTTCTAGAATAAAATCTAATCGTGATGAACGTGATAAGTATATCATGTTATATCTTCTTTCTGATATATTTCGTAGTGTTGTTGATATATATCGAAATTTACATCCAGAGAGTGTCTCTAATTATAAAAAGTTAATGAGTGAAGTTACATCATTTGCCCAAAAACTACTTTCATGTAAATCTGAAATACCAAGCTATGCATATCAGCAAGCACTACTTTATCTTTCAGTGATCAATAAGCCGTTTATAGTTAGTAATAAAGCTTCCCCTAATCTTACTAGGCTTCAAAGCGTATTAATTAAACAGCATTTAGAACCATTAAATAGCAGTGATGGTTATCTATTTGAATTATCGGCTCAAATTAGTAAAGACTACCAAGCAAATGCAGCTTTTCTACTCTCTCATACAAATAATAATGAGGTGCTAGATTCAATTATCAACAAATTTGCTTTCCGGGGCGGGGAGTTTTGGAGCGCCATTTGGAAAGAAATTGTTAGAGCGAAAGACCAAGGAAAAGATAAAAATAAAAACAGAATTAACGCATTTAGATGGGCCATACCAAAAAATGAGTCAAGACCAAATGGTTCGGAGCATTATCTTTCATCAGTGATCAGCTTCAAGGAAAACCCATTTAAATACGAGCATGCGCTTCTGAAGTTAGGTGTAGCATTAGTTGATCTTTTTGATGATAAAGAGAAAAACTTATGGCAAAAAAATGGAAAGCAGTATTCCCCACATGAAATAAAGGTAAAATTAGACGATATCTCAACCTCATGGACTGAACTATGGCGTCCAGATGTTAATTTTTCATGTTCGATAGATAAAATAGGTAAAACAGCTAAAGACCCGCGATATGAAAGCCCTGAGTGGTTAGTCAAACCCCAGCAAAATCAATGTGATGAGCAAAAGCTTTATTGGGTGTGCAGTGTGCTAAGAAGTGCAGCTCTAGGTAATGTAGATTATACTCAGCGAAATGATTTAAAGCTCGATAGAGTAAAATATGATGGTATTCGTTCTCAGTTTTACAAGCGGCGCATGGGAATGTTACATACACCAGAATCAATTGTTGGTTCATATGGAACTATAACTGATTGGTTCGCGAGCTTTCTCCAGCATGGATTGCAATGGCCCGGTTTTTCTTCTTCGTATATAAACCAAGAAGATATATTGTCAATTACCAACCTTGGTGATTTTAGAAAATGTATGTTAGATAGGCTAGGCTACTTAAAAACACAAATATGTACTTCATCGAATGTTCCAACCTTACCTACTGTTGTAAGCAGGCCTGAGCTGGTATCAAACCATTTTAGAATTGTTACGGTTCAGCAATTATTTCCAAAGGATAAACATTTTCACCCTTCTGACGTGACACTGGATAATTCCGATGTGCGTTGGAAGCACAGAGAGCACCTTGCGGAAATCTGTAAGCTAACGGAGCAGACTTTAAATGCAAAACTTAAAAATGAGTTTAGGCATCATACAAGTACAGCTGACCTGATTGTCTTTTCTGAATTGGCTGTTCACCCAGACGACGAAGACATAGTGAGAGCGTTGGCATTTAGAACTAAAGCCATCATTTTTTGTGGATTTGTCTTCTGTGAGCATGATGGTCGAATAGTCAACAAAGCTCGTTGGATTATTCCAGACTCTACCGACTCAGGAACTCAGTGGCGTGTACGTGACCAAGGTAAATATCATATGACCAGTGATGAAGTGACTCTTGGTGTTCAAGGATATAGACCATCACAACATATTATTTCTATCGAAGGTCACCCAGAAGGACCATTTAAAATAACTGGTGCGATTTGCTACGATGCAACTGATATAAAACTTGCGGCAGATCTGAGAGATTTGACTGATATGTTTGTCATTGCAGCGTACAATAGAGATATAGATACATTCGATAATATGGCTTCAGCGCTTCAGTGGCATATGTATCAACATGTTGTTATTACAAATACGGGAGAGTATGGTGGTTCAACTATACAAGCCCCATACAAAGAGAAACATCATAAACTTATCTCTCATGCTCATGGGACTGGTCAAATAGCAATTAGTACTGCTGATATAGATTTAGCAGCATTTAGGCGAAAGCTAAAATCATATAGAAAGACAAAAACCCAGCCTGCTGGATTCAATCGTAAACATTAAGGGTTTATATGCAAATATTAGTTAACTTGGCTACAATTGCTTCTCCGTTAGTAAGTGCTGGGGTGGCTGTTTGGGCTATTTTAGTTGCAAAAGCAACTATCAGTGAGAGCAAAGAAATTGCAAAAAAAACTATTGCAGATACGGCCTATCAGGAATATTTACAATTAGCCATGGAAAACCCACATTTTTCTAAAGGCTACAGTGCAGATTGTAGACATGAGCGAGATCCTATGTATGACCAATATGTTTGGTACTTGGCCAGAATGATATTTTGTTTTGAGAAAATAATTGAGGTTGAAGGAAACTTTAAAGATGTATCTTGGGAAAAAACGCTGAAAAAACATTTAAATTTTCATTCTGAGCATTTTAAGAAAACTAAAGTAGTTGAAGAGGAACTCTATATTCCCACAATTTTGGATCTCATAAAATGCGCTGCTAATTAAGAACTAATCTCAATAGGACAGTATGTCACAGAATGAGCTCACTGGAGAAAATGAAAGATCCCAATATTTTTGGCTTGTTCTCCTTGTGGGCGGTAAGTGCTGAGATGATTGTCATCCCTGTTAGGCAGTAAACCAATTTTATTGGGATGTGTTTCATTATTGAGCGATAAGTTTGGTTTCACATCTTTATTTTCTACTATTCACTCATTTCCCACCTTTGCTGATAATATTATTAGCATCAAATATAAAACCAGCTCAAGCCGGTTTTTGTGGGTTAATGTTATCAGGCGCTACATGCTGGCAGCCAATCTGCCTCGCTGTCTTCATGTAGCGTAAGATTGGTCTGTATGCCCTTATTAGTACGGCGCTTCAGTAATAACTCACTCATACTCTTTCAGCGTCTGTGGCACAGCATGGCCGAAGGCTGTCAGGCTGAGCGGATGCTGATGTCCGCGCGATTCAATGAAGGACAGATACGCATCATAGAGATAGCGTTTCGGGTTTATAGGGCGAATATTGGCGTTACCAATAAACAGCACGTTCGGCGTGCTCAGCGGCATCAGGTAGCCACAGAAATCGACCAGCGGATCGGCCTGGCGCTTTATCTCCAGCGCTTCGCCGGATGACTGCTGTACCTGCAACAGCTCGCGCGCTTCATCAGTTAACGTGAAGCGCTGCATCAAATGGCGAACAATGACGCCCAGCTCGGCGCTGATTTTATCCAACAGCTGTGGGTCGCGCTCTTCGCCATTATTAGTATTACTTCCGAAAACGTAAGGATTACCCGGCGACGCGGAACGCCGCCGCTGTGGTCGGTAAAGCGCATTGGGTTTTTATTAACCGCCAGAATTACTGCCGGAATATGGGTTGAATAGGCGTCGCGATATTTGGGAGCGATGGCAAACGCATCGCCGCCGATAATCGCCTTCATGCCCGCGTCACCGCTGCTCCACTTTCATGGTCAGACAGGATAGCGAGGCCAATAACCGAGTAGCCAATTACCGCAGCGTGTTTGTGCGGCGATTCCAGCATTTGGATGGTCGCAGAGGTGCTGTTGCCCCAGCACTGCCAGCGCCATTAATAGCGTCTTGCAAAATCACAAACACAAAAAAGCCCGCAAGGCTTTTACCTTGCGGGCTCTCAGGACTTCGATAATGGCTCTGGTAACCATCAACCAAGAATTTGGTGGGCTGGCGGAGTCTGAATTTCGAATTTTTCTTTATGAATATAAAGGAAAATTCTGAATTCAACTTGCGAGCGTATACCAAAGCGTATACCAATTGCTTTTATTAACCCTCGTTATGGATGAGAGCATAATGTAGTTTCTCACATCAAATTCGCTAAAACGATGCGCATTTAATGTTACGTGAAGTAGATTGTAACGCTGAAACTTTGAACATTTCATTTTCAACAACTGCTCTCATTGTGCAAAGCAGTTTATTTTATTAAGTCATGTCTGCTATGAGCGAGGATCGGAGGTTGGTATTTACGCTCTCAGAAAAAGTGACTATAGCAAAATTTGCAATTCACTTTGAGATATCTTACGCCTCAAAGCTAAGCCAGCGTTCTAGCAGTCCCGATATATTCAGAGTAACTGAATGAACATTCAGTTTTTTACCCTCCAAGATACTTTTAGCAAAGTATGTGCAGTCAGGTTTGAAATGCACAGTGAGTGAATGAGGATTAATGCCCATCAAACCAGCATCAAAAAGACGATGCAAACAGGCAAGCATCAATAATCCGTTAGAAGTGTTATTGTTTCCTGTCCTTACTGGTTCAATGTGAGCGGCCTCTAAGGCTTCTCCGCTATTCGTTATGGCACAACGATAACCAAAGTTAGCGGCTACACGCTCTTTAAAATCGTTCTGATTGGTACGGGTACGAACAATACGATCAGAGAATAACGCTTGCTCAATAGATTCAGAGAGAGCGGGAATATAAGAAGCATCATTAGCAACTGAGTCAACAAGCTTTTCTAAGGGGCTTGTGATGGCGTTAGTTTGTTCAGGGAGAATCATCACTTCTTGAGGGCGTACAGGCGTTTCTATGAGATGTTTTGACGGCTTACAGACACTAAGAAATTCATGTGCCTGTTTAACATCCATGCCTTGCTTGGTTGCTTCACGTTTGAAAGCATCGACCATAGCAACGGTGTACCCATTTTCTGCAAACAACCTAATCCACTTATCACTAAAGCTTTCTGAAGTTTCGGCAACACGAATAGAAAAAGCCTCCTCTACTGTTTCATTTGATGGCAATACAGGCGGATCTATTACATTATCAGCAGCGGCAACTGGTGTTTCAATCTCTATGATTAATTTAGGTGTGCTTATGCTTGTGCGATGAATATCTTTAGTATGGTCTACAAATCTTCCAAAATATTCAAAATCAATTTTGCATTCGATGCATGAAATTGGACGCCTTATAAGGACTGCATCTATCTTTTTCTGTTCATTATCAGCTTGATTGGTTTCTTTCTGTTTGACTTTTGCTAGGTGTCGAGAGCTAGGTTTAATTATTTCGTCATTAAAAATTCCTCTATATATGGCCGGGGATGTTGATTTTTCCGCTGATTTTCTTTTTTCTTTATTGAATCGATCTAATGTTTCACCCTGAAAAATAGTTTTCGCTTTCTTCGTTGCTTGTTTTCTTGATAAACCGGATGAAATAAGCTCTAGCAAAATATTCGAATAAAGTTGAGGGTTATGTTTACGCTGTTGGTTATCTAACTTACGTTTTTGATTGTAAATTTCCATTTGCTCAGGATTTAAAGCTGCTCCTACACTACGGATAGTAACAGGTGCAGTTAACAGTTTATTGCCGTTCACATTCCTTTTTGCTTGTTCATTGCTAACTCTAACTTTAACTGTGGGAGATTCTATATGGAAATCATGGCGGCTATCATTTTGGGTGCTGAGCAGAACCTCTCTGACTTCATCGGGAATTGGCTTACCTTCACGGCTTGCTCTTCCCCATGCTTTGATAGCTTCTAAGCGTGTCATCTTCATGTGAGTACCTGAAAAATTTGGAGATATGAAAAAAGTATACAAATTATTCTTATCAACCGTCTATACATCCGACGGCAAGCACTGCAAGAGCTGATGTAAGTATCCATTTAAAACGAACTATAAATTTCTAAAGATTATCTAGCTCTATAATCCCCGCTTGTGGCACTTAGGGGAACAAATACATTATTCGCTTAATGAGAAGAGAACTGAGCTAAGAAAAAGATTTTACAAAAAACTCTTCACACTGTTCACTCTACGTTTTTATTTATATATATCAGTTCATTACCTGATGAATGATAGGTGTAGGGTGAAGGGTATCATTCATCACCGGTGAAGTTCATGCATAAAAAAACCGGCTTTCGCCGGTTCTGATAGTCATGCTACTGAGGGGGCGTCGCATTTTGGCAGCCAGTCGGTGCTGCTTTCTTCCGTCAGGTCAAGGTTGGTCTGCATCCCCAGCTTTGTCCGCCGCTTCATGTAGTGCTGTCCGTATTCCCGCATGATGCTCTCCAGCGACAGGCCGAACATCTTCATGCTGAGCGGATTCCTGTAGCCGTTGGCCTCCATATAGGCCAGATAGGCATGGTAGAGGTAACGTCTGGGCTGAAGCGGCCTTATGCTGGCGTTCCCCATGTAGAGCGCGTTTGGCTCCGGCGTGGTGAACAGGTAGCCGCAAAAGTCCACCATCGGATCTGCGTCGCGCTTGATGCGCATGGCTTCGTCGGAGTTCTGCTGCGACTGAAGCAGCGACCGGGCCTGCTGTGGCTGGCTGAACTGCTGCATAAGCTGGCGCACGATAACGGCCAGCTCACCGCTGATTTTTTCCTTCAGCTGCGGGTCGCGCTCGTCTGCCGGGATGATTTCCGGGAAGTGCAGAATAACCCGGCGGCGCGACACGCCCCCGCTGCGGTCGGTGAAGCGCATCGGGTTGTTGTTCACCGCCAGAATCACCGCCGGAATGTGGGTTGAGTAGGCGTCACGATACTTCGGGTCCACGGAGACTGCATCGCCGCCTGTGATGGCCTTGATTCCTGCACCGTCGCCGCTCCACTTTTCCTGGTCGGGCAGGATAATCAGCGAATACCCAATCACAGCCGCGCGTTCACGGGACGACTCCAGCGTTTCAATGGTGGCTGAGGTGGTGTTGTCCGTTCCGGCCAGCATGGTGGCGATTTCCGCCATGATGCTTTTGCCGCTGCCGCCGGGGCCGGTGACCTCCAGAAACAGCTGCCAGTCATAGCGGTTCGCCAGCACCATAAACAGCGCGGCCAGAATAATGTCGCGTTTGGCCGGGTCCCGTCCGGCGGCGCGGTCGAGCCACTGCCAGAAGTGCGGCGCATGGTCTGCCAGCGTTTCACCCTGAACGGGCTTTGTGTAGTCCACCTCGCTGACCGTGCGCAGCCAGAAGTCTTTACTGTGCGGGCTGAAGCCGCCGGTGCGGGTGTCCAGCACGCCGTTACGGAATCCAATCAGGCGGCGCGCCGGGTCGGCCTGCTGCGGCAGCATCAGCTTCAGCGTGTCCACCACGCCCGAAATCTTGCCCGCCGAAAACGGCGCGCGCAGGCGCTGAAACAGCTTTGCCACGTCGCGCTCAAACTGCTTCCCGGAAATCACCTTCCACGCGCCGGAACGGTAGCGGGACAGAATTTCCCCGCTGGCGTCCACGGCCAGCGCGCTGCGGTAGTGCTCCGCAACTCGCTCCGCCTTTTCACTGGCGCTCATGGCCGAAAACTCCGCCTCGCTCATCTCGTCGAACGGACTGGCGGCGGGTGGCGTGGCGGCTCCGGCCAGCGCCCGCCGGGTGCTTTCCTCACCGTGCTGCATGAAGGCGTCATTCCAGTCGCCGAACACCGGCGGCAGGGCCACGGCGGCGCGGCTGGCTTCGGCGGCCTGCTTTGCTTTAGCCTGGCCGTCGCCGTTCAGGTCGCGGTCGGCGGCAATCAGTAGCGGCAGCGCGGCGTGCTTTTCACGGGCAAGGCCAGCCAGAGAAAGGAGATTGACGGACGACAGGGCAATCCACACCTCATCCCCGGTCAGGTTGTGCACCGTCAGGCCGGTGGCGTAGCCCTCCGTCAGCCAGATGCGCGCTGCCGGTTTGCCGGTGCTGAGAATGTAGCATGCGCCTTTTACCTGTCCGCCCTTCAGCGTGCGCTTTTCACCCGCGGCGTTAATCAGCTGCACGTTCACCAGCTGGCCGCCCGTATCGTGCAGGGGAATGAGCAAATCACCGGCACGATAGGCCGTGAGTGCGACTTTCTGCGGCTTCGCCAGCGTCAGGCAGGACTGCTCCGGCCAGCCTTTGCGGGACAGGTAGGCGTTGCCGGTTGCCTGCTGCGCGGTGCTGACCAGATGCTGTGCCTGCTTCACGGCGGCGGCACGGGCGGCTTCGTTATCTTCGCCCGCGCTGGCGGCAGGCGTGCTGTCCACCGGTGGCAGGCTGCCGGTCAGGCCGTTTACCCGCGCAGCGGCTTCGGTCAGGCTCAGTGAGAGGGCCTTTTTCACCAGGTCCATGCCGTCACCGGCACCGCACTGATTACAAATCCACGTGCCGCGTCCCTCCTGGTCGTCAAAGCGGAAGCGGTCGGTTCCGCCGCATACCGGGCAGGAGGTATGGCGGTTCTTCACCACCTTCACGCCCAGCGCGGGCAGGATGCGGGGCCACTGGCCCCGCGCGGCTTTTGCCGCGTCAGATACGGTCATTTTCATTGTTCTTTTCTCCCTCAATGCAGCACCGGCGCGTCTTTGAGACGCCCGCAGAGTTCATCCATCACCACCTGTCCCAGAAAGCTCAGGCACGGGGCCGACTTGAGCGGCCCGGCGGCCAGCAGGTCGTCGAGCAGCGCGCAGGCAATTTCCTGGCCGCGCTGGCGTCCGTGCTGGCGCAGATAGAAGCCTTCCAGCTCTGTTTCAATGGCGTGTTCAAGGCGTGCCAGCGTCAGGCCGGGATAGCGCTTCTGTTCGCGGCAGACGGTCAGCCAGGCGCAGGCCACCGCGCGGCGTGAAAGTGCGGAATGCAGTTCGGGGGAAAGGGTACGTGTGCTCATGGCTCAACCTCCCCGTTCATCCAGCCGTCCTGACAGCGGTTTACCACTCCGTCCAGCTGCTCGGTGATGAGGAAAATAAACGAGTTCAGCTGCGCCTGCTGTGTTGCCGGTGGCTGCTCGTGGCACTCCTGAAGCAGGGTCATGTCACTGATAAAACGTCCGGCGTTGCGAAGGTGCTCAAGGCGTAACAGGTCGGCGTGGGAAATGGTGGCGTGAGTCATGCACACACCTCCCAGACCGGCAGGCGGGCGGCAAGGGACAGTACGTAATCGCGGGCCAGCGGCAGGCGGGCGGCGCGTTCGTCAGCGGCAACGGTGCGGAGCATGTGGATACGCTGCTGGCGTTCAGTACGGCGCACGGCGGCAAAGACGAAAACAAACTGAGGGCATGGGGAATTAAGGACTGTAGCCATGATGGCAGTCTCCCTGAAGTAGCGGTTATCGCCACCACCGGAGTTCCTACGCTCACTGGTGGTGACCCGAACGGGGGTAGGAATACCGGCCTTCAAGGAAACCGGCCAGCCCGAAGGCTGCCCCGCCCGGGCCACCATTACGCAGACGGCACAACGGATACAGAACCGTTGCCCGAGTAACGGGTGCACAGAGGCAAAGACACAAAAAAAGACGCATGGCGCGTCTGGTGTCGCCTTGAAGTAACTCGGGTTCCTACGCCCGGCTGCCGATTTTGCGACAGCAGAAAGACTGTACCAGGGAATAGCCCCGGCGCGCAAGCCGGGGAACAAAGGAAAATGCAGCATGACGGTAAATCTCAACAGTTGGTGAAGATCATGCTGCACGTTCCTGACCGCGTGCTGCGATGCGTGTATTCATCCAGGCGCTAACTTCGCTGGCAAGCCACGCGACGTTCTTGCCGCCAAGCGACACCTGCGCCGGAAAAGCGCTGCGACTGATTAGGTCGTAAATGGTTGAGCGGGACAGGCCGCAGACATGGATCACTTCCGGAAGGCGCATAAAGCGTTCCTGGACCGGGAATGAAACCGGCATGACAGGGGCCGCCGGGGCGGATGAATGAGCGTTTGAAGTCGTGTGCATGAGCTACCTCTTATGTATCCGTTAAGTGCCGCACAGATGTGTACGGCATCGGGTAGCTCTTTATTTTGCGAATATTTTTGCCGGTGACAACAACAGAAATCTGCCTGACCGGCCACATAAAAACCACACAAAAAATGCGTGTACGTGAATAGTACCAGACTGCACCAAAAAGTACTGATAAGGTTTTATCCAATAATTTTAGGTCCAATATAAGAAAGCCTTTAAAACCAATCGTTCTAAAGAATTAATAAGGCCAAAATCCTGCTGATGAACGATGGTGAACAGAGGGTGAAGGATTACTCTTTCACTCTTCACCTCTTAATTAACTGTATTTATTATTTTTTTCTCTCTGGTGAAGAATAGTGAAGGATTTATATAAAACTGAAAGCTGATAACAGGCTTCAGTGAGACCTTTTCCTGGCTCGCCAGAAGTAATGCTTTTGTCTGGTCCGTCATACAACGCCCTCCGGTAGAAGCCGCTGTGCCAGACCCGGCACAATTGACTTACTTAAACCAGCCGACAGGAAACGAGATGGCACTGAATTGTCCCGAATGTGGTCAGGTGGCCTACACCCGCACCAGTGCTTATGAAGCGCCCTCCGTAAAGCGTACCTGGTACCAGTGCCAGAACCTCGACTGCTCCTGCACGTTCACCGCGCTGGAGAGCGTCGAGAAAATCATCATGAAGCCGCACAGGCCCAGGGTCGCAGAGCCGGAACAGCAGAATGACGTACCGGTTCGCCAGCCGCAGACGCTGGGCCGCTATGGTTCAGCAAGCGCCCGCAAAGACCGCCACGCACAGCCCTGACAGAGAGGAAAAACAGCATGACACAGCAGCAGATGACCGACGAACAGATTCAGGCCGCCGGTAACCGTATCGGTACGGCGCAGGCCAGAGCACAGCGCCCACTTAAGGAAGCCGGATGGCTCCTGCGGTTACCTGAAGCCGACGTAATCAGCCACACCACCGAGCTGGTAAAGGGACTGTCCTCTGAATGGCGGCTGCGTATCGAAGACCTCAATACAAAGATGCTGGCCTGGCTGGAGGCAAGACAGGCCGAAAACGCCGCCACTGAAAATCTCAGCGTGCTGCGCCAGCGTAAGGCCGAAATGGAGCAGGCAAGCCGGGACAACCGGGCACGCTTCCGTGAACTGCTGGGACAGAATGGCGGCAGCGTCACGCCGGAAATGAAGACGCTGCGCGCGGAGTATCTGGAACAGCAGGAAACGGCATCAGACCTGGCCGGGCTGATTGCCGAAAAGGAAAAGCAGCTGCCGGTGCTGACAGACGTGACCGGGCGCAAGGCCAACGCTTACGTGTTCTGTCATGAGGGCATCACGGATGAGCGCATTGATACGCTTATTGATGACTTCTTTATCATTCACGGCGCAGAGCTGAGCAGCCTGCTCAGGATGAAGTACAGCCAGTTTGAACGGAATGGCTCAACGCATGCACCGGGGGTTATCGAAGGCGCGAACGATGCCGACACGCTGTACCGCGTATATGTCCAGAACCTCATTAAGCGATGGACGAGCGTAAATCAGCCGCTGATGTTCCGTGATGACGTGCTGAGCGTGAGCGGTGCGCATCCTTTCCGGGGTGCCAGAACCGACCGCCGCAAACGTAAACTTTTCTGAGCCTCAGACTCAGAAACTCACCGAAGCCCGGCCCGTGCCGGGCTTTTTTACGTCCGCTGCGTGAGTGCATGTCTATGCTGCATGAAAACGCATGAGTATTCGGCACCCCTGAACGGCAGGAAAGCCCAGCGGCGGCGCGGCTCAGAGCAAATCATGCAGGTGCATGAAAACCGCTGCATAAAGCGGGCAGGCGTGGCGGGGCTACGAGCGCGCGCTTTGAGCATGCAGGGTGATGTAGCAATACTTTTATTCGAAAAAACACATCATGAGTTGATTTCATTAATGATCTGATTATATTGTTCATTGGGACGTCAAGGCTTAAAAATGATGTGACAGCCTCCTTTTGTGAAATTTTAAATTAACTATTTTGCATGGTTCTATTTCTGATTAAGGGATAATATGAGCAGTGAAGATGCTTTATATATTCATAATGGACGCAAGAAAGAAGAAGATATTTCGTTTAAAAGAAATATGAATTATGAGAAGTTAGAAAATCGTGTCTTGGTAAGACCTGTTGGGATGAGAAAGAATTTCGAGCATGTGGCGTTTAATTACACTATATTTGAGCATGCCTACTTCAGGCAGTGTAATTTTATCAATTGTTCTTTTGTAGGTTGTAAGTTTTTGAGCTCAAATTTTAGTGGTTCAAAATTCTCGGATTGTGATTTCAAATACGCTATTTTTGAGCGTACTTTAATTGACGTTGATTCATTAATTAGAAGCCTGCCCCAAGAGGATAATTTAAAAGCTGCGTTTTTAAGAAATCTCAGAGTGAATTTTCAACAGCAAGGTGATGTGAAATCAGTCAATTATGTGGTTTCTGAAGAATTAAAAGCTCATGGAAATTTTTTAAAAAATGCTGCATTTTCCGGACAGGAATATTATCGGCTAAAATATAAAGGCGTAAATAGAGTGAGAAAGGCACAGGAATATTTAACCTTTTTAGCTCTTTCTCTAATATGGGGGAATGGGGAAAGTATAATAAGGTTGTTTCTTTCCTTGATCATTTTCCTGTTGTTTATGTCTGTATTTTTATTATCTCTGAACGCTACAGAGTTTTCCCTAGATGGGTATTGGTCTTGTGTGAAAATGTCTCCACAAGTATTTTTTGGCGTAAAAAAAATAGATAGTGTTCATGACGGTGCCTATACTTTTATTACAATTGTAAGATTAGTTTATTTTGGTTTGTTTATGTCGGTTCTAGTGAAAAGATTAAGTAGGAGATAATATTATGCATATCTATGCGTTTGGATCATTATGTAGGGGGGAGGTTTCGAAAGACTCTGACGTGGATATTTTAGCATTAGTTGATGGACGCGATGAACGTTTTGGTAGTCATGAATATTCTGTATATTCGTATGGGAGAATTATTGAGATGTGGGCAGAAGGGAATCCTTTTGCTTGGCATTTATTTCTCGAAAGTAAACTAATCTTTAGTGCCGATGGTGATGACTTCTTGAGGGATATAGGGAAGCCCCATGAGTACGTTAATTTTACAAATGATTATTTAAAGTTCAAGACTCTACTCGATGAATCATTAAAAAGTCTAAAGTCAGGAACTAAATCTTATATCTTCGAAATGTCTAATATATTCCTTGCGGTAAGAAATATTTCAATATGCTATTCTCTTGCTTATAGTGAAAAGCCAATCTTTTCGAGAGCTGCGGCACAAATGCTTTCCGATAAAAGTATTAAACTGCCTGTTCATGTCTATAAAATCTTAGAAAGGTCAAGGATTTTGAGTACAAGGGGTATGGGCGAACATATTAAATATGATGAAGCATTGGAAGTAATCAAATACACTGATGAGATAATTAACTGGACTTTACTCCTAGAGGTTAATGTTAAATGAATGAATTTTTGAATAGAATTGATGCACAAAGGAATATTTTAAAAATTGTAAACGGTTTTGAATGGCCTAGTGAACCATTGAATAGTATGACTTCTAAAAGCATAAATCGGTGGGCGGAGAAGAATAGTATTAAAAGCGATGATGCACTAGTCATTTTGCTAGTTAAAGCGGCTGATAAGCTTTTTTTCTTGGCAAATAAAAGTCAAGAGCAAATAACTGATGACTACAAAAAAATATCATCAGAAGTATCTGCAATAACTTTAAAAATTCAGAAGCTAATACCACAAGCATGAAGCTATCAATGTCAAGGAAGTTATCTTGACATTGATACAAAGTTTCCCCACCAAGACATTAAATCTACTCGTTGGTTAATATAGCTAGATCTGTTATAGGCTCTGCGGACTTCATTTTTATCGCTGTGAGCTAATGCTGCCTCAATGACATCTGAATTGAAACCAGCTTCATTTAAGGCTGTGCTGGCAATCGAACGCAGACCGTGTGCAACAAGTTTTCCGCCAAATCCGATTCGTTTTAAAGCGGCATTAGCAGTCTGACTATTCATAGATTTTTTTGGATCATTCCTGCTCGGGAATACATGTTCACGATGAGAACTTATAGAATTCATTATTTCAAGAATACTTACAGCTTGAGCCGATAAAGGAATAATGTGCTCTCTTTTTGCCTTCATCCGTTCTGCTGGAATCGTCCAAAGCCTTTCATCGAGGTTTATCTCAGACCACTTCGTTCCCGAAGCTTCAGCAGGGCGCACTAGAGTTAGGAGCTGCCATTCTATTAAGCATCGTGTTGTTAAAGACAAATTCGAGACAGTCAAAGATCGCATTAAATTTGGCAGTTCTTCTGGTCGTAACGTCGGCATATTTTGTTTCTTAGGCCTTTCAAAAGCCATGCCAATACCTGATGCTGGATTTGCATCAATCAAACCGGTGTTAACGGCGTAAATCATTATTTCGTTAACACGTTGAACCAATCTGCGGACCGTCTCTAATGCACCACGAGCTTTAATAGGCTCAAGGGCCTCTACTAATGTTCTAGCCTTAATTTGTTGAACGGGAATTTTACCAACAGCAGGAAACACGTCTTTCTCTAATGAACGCCAAATATCCTTGGCGTAATCTGGTGTGACGCTTTTGCTTTTAAGCTGGAACCAATTAGCAGCCACTGTCGAGAAAACGCTGTCCAGAGCGATTTGTTGCTGCTCCACTGCAGCCTCTGCCTGTACTTGCGGATCGATCCCATTGGCTAACAGGGCAAGATAATCCGCTCTCAAACTGCGGGCATTGGCAAGTGTAAGGGCAGGGAAGGCACCTAATCCGATCATTGTCCGTTGCTTCGTGGCGGGACGTTGATAGCGGAAGCGCCAAAGTTTTTTGCCACTGGTTTTGATGACTAAGAAAAGCCCATCGCCATCATGTAGGGTTGTATCCTTATCATTGGCTTTAGCGCGTAGCACTTCTGTGTTGGTTAATGGGCGAGTAGTCCTTGCCATGTCTAAATTTCCTGCATGAATTGGTATACGAAATTGGCCTACATTCTAGCGTATACCAATTCGTATACCAATTATCACCGGATTCAGGCGGATCATCTCGGAAGGTTATAGACACAAAAAAGCCCGCAGGGCTTGTGCCGTGCGGGCTTTCAGGACTTCTGCGGATGGCACTGGAACCATCTTTGAAGAATTTTGGTGGAGCTGGCGGGAGTTGAACCCGCGTCCGAAATTACTACACCGTCGGCACTACATGCTTAGTCAGTTTTTACATTCGCCGGTTAGCTGCGAACAGACACGCCACTAACAGACTAGCCTGATTGGATTTAACGCTTCAACCCCAGGCAAGGCATCCACGCGATCTCTTTTGGGTTTGACTTCTCTTGATCCCCGTCTTAAGAGCGGAAGCTAGGGAGAGAAGGCTCTAAGCAGGTTATTAAGCTGCTAGTGCGTAGTTTTCGTCGTTTGCGACTATTTTTTTGCGGCTTTTTACGAGGCAAACCGCCCCTCGGCATGCTCCTAAGGCTTCACAATCCCGTCGAGTCCAGAATCAGCCCCAGAACTTCAAATACTAACAACAAAACAACTCAAAATCCAGTGCTTAACGCTTTGAATTCTTCATGATACGTGCTTTGTCTAATTGCCATTCGCGGTCTTTGATATCATCGCGCTTGTCGTGCTCTTTTTTACCGCGTGCAACACCAATCTTCAGTTTGCACCAGGCGTTCTTCCAGTACAACGACAGTGCCACGATGGTGTAGCCTTCGCGGTTGACGCGGCCATACAGGGAGTCGAGTTCACGTTGCTTCAGCAGCAGCTTACGGCTGCGCGTTGGGTCACAGACCACGTGACTGGAGGCAACGGCTAAGGGTTGAAAGGTTGAACCGAACAGAAAGGCTTCGCCATCGCGCAGCAGAATATAGCTGTCGCTGATGTTGGCTTTACCAGCACGAAGTGACTTAACTTCCCATCCTTGTAACGACAATCCCGCTTCGTACTCCTCTTCAATGAAGTACTCGTGACGGGCGCGTTTGTTCATGGCAACAGTGGCAGAACCGGGTTTGTGTGCTTTTTTCTTTGTCATAGTGCGGCGTATTTTACATCACTTAATCGGTTATCGCATCCCCAGTCCAGCGGGGCGGCAGGAAACGGGATATTCTAGCACACCCTCACTCGGGGACATTTTTGTTTAATCGCTGAAAATGCTATTATTCAGCGGTTTCGTGATGAACAGGAACCATTATGGCTCAGATTAGTCGTTCGGCGCTGGTCCCGTTTAGTGCCGGGCAGATGTACAAACTTGTAAATGATGTGGATGCCTATCCGCAATTCCTGCCGGGTTGCACCGGAAGCCGCGTGCTGGATGCGTCAGATAATCAGATGACTGCGTCCGTGGATGTGTCGAAAGCGGGCATCAGCAAGACATTTACCACCCGCAATACCCTGACAGATAACCAGAGCATCCATATGCAACTGGTTGATGGACCGTTCCGCAAGCTGACCGGCGGCTGGAAGTTCGTCTCGCTGGGCGATGACGCCTGTAAGGTTGAATTAAGCCTGGAGTTTGAATTCACCAACATGCTGGTAGAGATGGCCTTTGGACGCATCTTCAAAGAGCTTGCCAACAGCATGGTACAGGCTTTCACTCAGCGTGCCAAAGAGGTCTACAGTGCCTGAGATCTCCGTTGAGGTGGTCTACGCCTTACCTGAAAAACAGTATCAGCTTTACGTGAAAGTGGAGCAGGGCAGCACGGTAGAGCAGGCCATCGAAAAGTCAGGGCTACTGGAACTGCGTAGGGAGATTGACCTCACCAGTAATAAAGTCGGCATCTACAGTCGGCCAGTGAAGCTGGGTGATGAGGTTAATGAGGGCGATCGTATTGAGATCTATCGTCCGCTGATTGCCGATCCCAAAGAGCTGCGCCGTCAGCGCGCAGAGCGAGCGGCAGAAAGCAAAAAATAAGTCGCTATCCTGTCAGGCTCAGTGGATAGCGGGCATAAAAAAAGGCGCTCAGTGCGCCTTTTTGCTGTCTGTCGTTTAAACGGTCTTACGTTCAATCAGTCGCTGTTTCTGGCCAGATTCTGCTTATTGTCGATGTTAGTCAGAACACCGTTACCATCAAAGTTCAGTGTCAGCGTCTGCTGCTTCACGCGCTCATGACCTGGCTCCTGACGGAACACGTAATACCATACGTTGCTGCCAAACGGGTCTTTCATCATCGGCGTACCGAGGGTGTAAGCCACCTGTTGCTGTGTCATACCGGTATGGATCTTGGCTACGTCGTTAGCTACCAGATAGTTACCCTGGTTGATATCAGGACGATAGACCACGCGCTCTAAGGTGGAACATCCGGCGGTCATCATCAACATTACTACTGCCGCGGCAGTCAGCGTTTTACAGCGCATCTATACATTCCTTTTCCGGGGCCAAACGCCTTTTACAGGCGGTTTTCTTGCCATCAAAATCTGAACTCTGCCTGCGGCAGGCTTTATTACTTTGGCGACATAAGTGCCGATGATAATAAACCTTTTCGCTATTGGAAACCTCTACAGAGCAAGCTTATGACCCCAGCCGGTTAAAAAAGTGCGCTGCTATGCGGCTAAAAGTTCTTTTGCGTTGGCCAGGGTATTGCGTGTGACCTCGCTGCCACCCAGCAGTCGTGCCAGTTCCTGCAGACGTGCACGCTTGTCCAGTGGCTGCATATGGGTCTCGGTCATCGCACCATCGGTCTCTTTGCTGACATAAAAATGCTGATGACCACAACCGGCAACCTGCGGCAGGTGGGTTACGCACATCACCTGGGTCGATTCGCCCAACTGACGCAACAGTTTACCTACCACGGCGGCGGTCGGGCCGCTGATGCCGACATCCACTTCATCGAAAATCATCGCTGGCGTTTCCATTTTCTTCGCGGTGATGACCTGAATCGCCAGGGCGATACGTGACAGTTCACCGCCCGAAGCGACTTTGCCCAGCGGCTGCAGTGGCTGACCTGGGTTAGTGGTCACCTGGAAATCTACGCGGCTCGCACCGTCTGCGGTCAGCTGATCCGGGTTAAAGGTCAGCGCGATTTTAAACTGGCCATGCGGCATCGAGAGCAGATGCATACTCTGGGTAATCAGCAGCTGCAACTCATCGGCATAGTGGCTGCGCTGCTGATGCAGCTGCTCTGCGCTTTGCAGCGCGGCCTGATAGTGTTCACCCACCAGTAATTGCAGGCTCTCCTGATCGCTCTCCTGCTGAGACAGCAATTCCGCTTCCGCCAGCAGTTGCTGATGCAGTTCAGGCAGCCCTTCAGGGGTGACGTGATGCTTACGGGCTAAGGCGATCTGGCGCGAAATACGCTGTTCCAGTTCATACAGGCGGTTAGGATCCAGATCGAGGCTGTCGCAGTAGTGGCGCAGCTCATCGCTGGCTTCGCTCAGCTGAATCGCCGCCTCTTCCAGCAGGTTGTGAACGCCGTTCAGCTTCTCATCCAGTGAGGTCAGTTCTGAAATCATCTCACGTGCGCTGTAGAGCAGGCTGTTGAGATTATTGTCATCGCTGTCTGCTAACAGTTGCAGTGCCTGCTGGCTGGTCGAAAGCAGCTGTCCGCTGTTGGCCAGACGCTTGTACTCTTCGTCGATCTGCTCATATTCACCCTGCTGCGGAGCGAAGTCGTTCAGCTCTTTCAGCTGGTACTGCAACAACTCGCGGCGGGATTCGCGCTCCTGCGCCTGCTGCTGATGCAGCGCCAGGGTGCGGCAGCTCTGATGCCAGGTCTGATAGCTGGCGCGCATTTGCTGCAGCAGCTCGTCGTGACCGGCATAGGCATCCAGCAGATGTTTCTGATGGTCTGGTTTGAGCAGAAGCTGATGGGCATGCTGGCCGTGGATCTGAATCAGTAACTGGCCGAGATCGCGCAGCTGAGAGAGCGGCACCGCCGTGCCGTTGATAAAGCCGCGGGAACGTCCGTCAGCGCTGATAACCCGGCGCAGCAGACATTCGTTGCCATCGTCCAGATGATTATCAATCAGCCAGCGCTGAGCTGAAGGGGAGGACTTAAGCTGGAAGCGAGCGCAGAGGTCAGCCCGGCTGGCACCCTGACGCACCATGTCGGCATCAGCACGACCGCCCAGACATAATCCCAGCGCATCAATCGCGATAGACTTACCGGCACCGGTCTCACCAGTGATTGCTGTCATGCCGCGTTGAAAATCAATGTCGAGCTCACGAACGATAGCGAAATTACTGATGGTCAGTTGGGCCAGCATAGGTTCACCTGTATGAATAAACACATATGGTTTTTCATACAGTATAAACTGGTTTTTTATCCAGTAAAGAGGTGATGCCGCATTTCAGAACAATTTTTTTGACCAGCCCAGTTTTGAACTCAGCGTATTGAAATAGCTGTAGTTTTTAGGATGAATCAGGTTCAGGTGGTTGGCGCTGCGTCGTATCAGTACATCCTCGCCTTCCTGAATCGGCAGCGCAATCTGGCTGTCACAGCTGATTTCCAGATCGCTGCGACGCGAGGAAAAGCGCAAACGGATGGTACTGCTGCTGTTGATGACCAGTGGCCGCGCTGACAGCGTATGCGGGAACATTGGCACCAGCACGATTGCTTCGAGTGACGGCGTCAGAATCGGGCCGCCCGCAGAGAGTGAATAGGCGGTCGAGCCGGTGGGTGTCGAAATAATCAGCCCATCCGAGCGCTGGGAGAAGGCGAACACTTCATCGATGTAGACTTCAAATTCGATCATGTGCGCGACTTTGCCGGGATGCAGCACCACTTCGTTGATAGCGGAGCCAATGCGCGGCGAGCAGTCAGATTTGCACACCTGCGCTTCCAGCAGAAAGCGGCTCTCGACGAAATAGTTGCCCTGCAGCACCTCATCCAGCTGCTGCTGCGCATTGTCCGGGTCAAGGTCGGTGAGAAAGCCGAGATTACCGCGGTTAATCCCAATCACTTTAATGTCGTAGCGCGCCAGCACCCGCGCTGCGCCCAGCATATTGCCATCACCGCCCACCACGACCGCTAAATCAGCCTGCTGACCAATCTCCGCCAGCGTGCCCGTCTGTACGTCGTGAAGCGACAGCTCCTGCGCAATTTGCTTCTCAACGATCACTTGATAACCTTTGGCTGTCAGCCAGCGCCAGAGCATCTCATGCGTGGTTAACGCGGTGGGATGGCGCGGATGACCCACAATACCAATGCAGTTAAAGTGTTTGTTCATCTGGTCGGTGTTCCTTATAAGCCAAAACGGTAAGGCAATGTGATAGGTTCCCTTGAATCCGTCATACCAATCCCCATAATAAGCCAACCAGCGAAATGAATGTGCAAAACGCGGAGAAATTCATGAGTAGTAAAGAACAGAACACCCCAAACGAGCAAGTCTCAGACGAAATTCAGCAGGATCAGCAGCAACCTCAGGAAGCGGAGACAGCGGCAGAGGTGGATCCGCGTGATGAGCGTATTGCTCAGCTCGAAGCTGAATTAGCGCAGTCGCAGACCGGTGTGCGCGATGCCCAGCTGCGTGCGCAGGCAGAGATTGAGAACATTCGTCGTCGTGCCGAGATGGACGTTGAGAAGGCGCACAAATTTGCGCTTGAGAAGTTTGCCAACGAACTGCTGCCGGTGATCGACAGCCTCGAACGTGCGCTGGAAGTGGCGAACAAAGAGGACCCACAGCTGGCTTCGATGATTGAAGGGATTGAACTGACCCTGAAAGGCCTGCTGGGCGCCGTGCGTAAATTCGGTGTTGAAGTGGTCGGCGAAACCGGCGTGCCGTTTAACCCGGAAGTGCATCAGGCGATGTCGATGATGGAGTCTGAAGAGTTTGAGCCAAACCATGTCATGCTGGTCATGCAGCGTGGCTATACGCTGAATGGTCGCCTGCTGCGCCCGGCGATGGTTGCGGTTTCCAAAGCGAAAAGCTGATTCAACGCCTGAATCCCGTTACACGGCCGCGCTCTGACGCGGCCGTGTGCTTTCTGGCGTTAGTCAGGTAAAACCGGCGTCCAGTCCACCGGCTTTTTACCGGCAGCGCTCAGCAGCTCATTGGTTGTTGAGAAGTGTTTGCAGCCGAAAAAGCCGCGGTGCGCGGAGAGCGGCGAGGGATGCGGTGCCTGCAACACGTGATGGCGCTGGCGATCGATAATGCTGCCTTTCTTCTGCGCATGTGAACCCCACAGCAGAAAAATCACCCCTTCACAGTGCTGGTTAATCGCCGCAATCACATTATCCGTAAAAGTCTCCCAGCCAAATCGCGCATGGGAATGCGCTTTGCCCGCCTCAACCGTCAACACGGTGTTCAGCAACATCACGCCCTGTTTTGCCCAGCTCTCAAGAAAGCCGTGATTGGGCTTCTGAAAGCCAGGAATATCCTGCATCAGCTCTTTGTAGATATTCTGCAGAGATGGCGGCACCTGGACGCCGGGCAGTACCGAGAAGGCCAGGCCGTGCGCCTGATTAGGCCCGTGGTAGGGATCCTGACCGAGTATCACGACGTTGACGTCGCCCAGCTCCGTCAGGCGAAAGGCGTTGAAGACATCTTTCTGCGGCGGATAGACCGTGACACCCGCGGCGCGTTGATCGGCGACCTGCTTCAGCGTCTCGATAAAATAGGGTTTCTCTTTCTCTTCAGCCAGCACGTCGTGCCAGGTCAGCTTTTCAGCCATGTTTAACTCCCTTAACGTTAGTGCCATAAGCTTAGCGGTTCCTGCCGCTGACCTGAAGGCAAAAATAATTTGAATAATACAAATTAAGTTTAGGTGGCAGGGGTATTGAGATCAACGGGTTAGCTTAAAAGCGGTCGGAATGCATGATTAATATTGATACAGGTCAAAGCTGTCCGAAATCAAAGGTGATATACCGGGGCCTCAAATTTGATTTATCCACGTATTACCCGGGAGACGCAATCATGATCACTGGTATCCAGATCACTCAATCAAACAATTCACAACTACTGAACTCCTTCTGGCTGCTGGACGAAGAGAAAGCCGAAGCGCGTTGCCTGTGTGCAAAAGCGGGCTACGAAGAAGATCAGGTTGTCGCCATCAGCGAACTGGGCGAATTCGCTTACCGTGAAGTGCCGGTTGAAATCAAACCTCAGGTACGTGTTGAAGGTGGACAGCATCTGAACGTCAACGTTCTGCGTCGCGAAACGCTGGAAGATGCAGTTAAACATCCTGAAAATTATCCGCAGCTGACCATCCGCGTTTCAGGCTATGCCGTGCGTTTTAACTCACTGACGCCTGAGCAGCAACGCGACGTCATTACCCGTACCTTTACTGAAAGTCTTTAAGCAGCCTGAGTTATCGGTTGCTGAAAATTAGCGCAAAGCGCACACAGCAATTTTTATTAATATTATGAATAAGATAAACAGTTAACTTCCCGGCACGCTGATGCCAGTGTCATGAAGAAAGCGCTCTGGCAGACAAAAGATTGTGAAAGGGCTGTTACTGATTATCAGATAAAAAAAATCGCCTCCTGTGAGGCGATTTTTTTATAGCTGCGATGATTTATTCCGCATTCTCGTTAGCTGGCGTACTGCCGCTTGCCTTGCGGCGTTTGCCGACATTTTTGGCATCACGATGGCGTTTTTTCACACGCGGTTTTTCTGTTTCACTGGCTTTCTGCTCTGCACGCTTCGCCAGAACCTTTTTCGACGGTTTACCGGTCGTTTTGGCACTTGGCGCCCGCGTCTCAGGACGCAGCTCATCAATCACGCGCGCTTTGATCGGCTCGTTCACATAGCGGGTGATTTTGCCCAGCAGCACGAAATCGTGCGCTTCAACCAGTGAGATGGCGATACCTTTACGGCCCGCACGACCGGTACGCCCGATGCGGTGCAGATAGGTATCAGCGGTGCGCGTCATGTCATAGTTGAAGACGTGACTGACATCTTCAACGTCAATGCCGCGCGCGGCGATATCCGTCGCAACCAGCACGTTAACGCGGCCTTCACTCAGACGTTTAATCGCTTCGTTACGCTTCGCCTGCACCATTTCGCCTTCAAGATAGCTGCTACGAATCCCCGCTTCGTGCAACCAGCTCACCAGCTCATGCAGACGTTCACGCTTACGCACGAAGACGATGCTGCGCGTCACATCCGGCTGTTTCAGCAGATGGATCAGTAATTTGGTCTTATGCTGCAGATCGTCAGCGCGGTAGTACCACTGCTGGATCTTTTTGCGCTCACGGCGGCTTGGGTCCGCTTCCAGCTCAACCGGATCGTTCAGCAGACGCTCGGCGAAGTCACGGATATTGTCGCCTTCCAGCGTGGCGGAGAACAGCAGGGTTTGCTTGCGCCAGCGCGTTTCAGCCGCGATGGTTTCGATATCCTGGGCAAAGCCCATATCGAGCATGCGGTCCGCTTCATCCAGCACCAGGGTTTCTACTGCGCGGCAGTCAAAGTTCTCTTCTTTGATGTACTGCAGCAGACGGCCGGTGGTGGCGACCACGATGTCCTGGTTTTCGCTGAACACTTCGGCATGGTTCATATAGGCCACGCCGCCAGTGATGGTGGCGATGTCCAGATGGGTATGTTTCGCCAGCTCACGCGCATGATCGGCGACCTGCATCGCCAGCTCGCGGGTCGGGGTCACAATCAGGATGCGTGGCGGGCCAGATTTCTTACGCGGAAAATCAAGGAGGTGCTGCAACGCCGGTAACAGATACGCGGCGGTTTTCCCGGTCCCTGTAGGTGCCGAACCCAGAACGTCACGGCCCTCCAGCGCGGGCGGAATTGCAGCAGCCTGGATCACTGTTGGGCGCGTAAAGCCTTTTTCCTGCAACGCTTGTAGCAGGCTTTCGTCGAGTTCGAGTTCGGAAAATGTGGTTACTGTCATGGTCTACCTCAGTTTGGGGCGCTGATTATAGACAGATCAGACTGAATCTTCATCTGTTAATCCGTTTCGGCTGCGCCTGGGGTTGTCTGCCGCGTGAATTCCCTCTGTCGTCACGTTACACTCATGCGCTGCCGTACGGCAGGAAAAAACGATGGTAGTGACGAATGATGCAGGATAAGCCGCGTGAACGGCCACAGTTAAACAAGAACGGTTTTACCTTTAAACAATTTTTTGTCGCGCACGATCGCTGTGCGATGAAAGTGGGCACCGATGCCATTCTGCTTGGGGCCTGGGCGCCGGTTGCCGGGGTAAAACGTATTCTGGATATTGGCAGCGGCAGCGGGCTTATCGCGCTGATGCTGGCGCAGCGTACGCCGTCGCCGGTCAACATCGATGCGGTTGAGTTAGAACCGCAAGCCGCGCTTCAGGCGCAGGAGAATGTGCAGCAGTCGCCGTGGCCTGAACGTATTCAGGTTCATCAGCGTGATATCGCCGACTGGGCTGAACAGTGCGATAAACGTTACTCGCTAATCGTCAGCAATCCGCCTTATTTTGCACCTGGCGTGGCCTGTTCTACTGCGGCACGGGACAGCGCCCGTGCGACTGCCTCGCTCGATCATCAGACACTGTTGCGCAGTGCTGCATTACTGATTGAAGAAGAGGGGATGTTCTGCGTGGTGCTGCCCACCGCGACCGGCCAGGAATTCATCGCCCTGGCGCAGGCGGATGGCTGGCATCTGCGTTTCCGGCTGGACGTGGCGGAATATGCCCATCGTCCGCCGCACCGCGTTCTGCTGGGGCTGTCGCCGCAGGCCGGTGAAAACCTGCTGGAGCGCCTTGCTATCCGTACGCCGGACACCCGCTATTCTGATGAGTGGTGTAGCCTGACGCGGGAGTTCTACCTTTTTATGTAGTCCGGCGGCGTCAGGATGGTTGGCCGCGCCTCGGGCAGTAAATCCGGGTAGTCGCGGATATAGTGCAGGCCGCGACTCTCTTTTCGCTCCAGCGCACAGCGCACCATCAGGTCAGCGACCTGCACCAGATTCCGTAGCTCCAGCAGATTATTGGAGAGGCGGAAATGACGATAATATTCATCGATCTCCTGCTGAAGCAGGTTGATGCGACGCAGCGCCCGCTCCAGCCGCCGGGTCGTGCGGACGATTCCCATGTAATCCCACATGAATAACCGCAGCTCGTGCCAGTTATGCTGGATCACCACGCGTTCATCGGCGTCATCAACCTGACTTTCATCCCATGCGGGTAGCGCAGTAACGGCTTCAATGGCGGGCAGGGTGCGAATCAGCTCCTCTGCGGCGGACCAGCCATAAACCAGACACTCCAGCAACGAATTGGATGCCATGCGGTTAGCGCCGTGCAGGCCGGTATAACTCACCTCACCGATGGCATAGAGGCCACTGACGTCGGTCTGGCCGTGCTGATCAACGACTACGCCGCCACAGGTATAGTGCGCGGCAGGCACAATCGGGATGGGTTCTTTGGTGAGGTCAAAGCCAAAGGTCAGCAACTTCTCATAGATCATCGGGAAGTGCGCGCGAACAAACTCCTCAGGCTGGTGGCTGATATCCAGATACATACAGTCAACGCCCAGCCGCTTCATCTCATGATCGATGGCCCGGGCGACGATATCGCGCGGGGCGAGTTCGGCACGCTCATCGAAATCGGGCATGAAACGGCTGCCATCGGGACGCAACAGCCAGGCACCTTCTCCGCGTAACGCTTCGGTTAACAGGAAATTCTGCGCCTGCGGATGAAACAGGCAGGTCGGGTGGAACTGATTAAATTCCAGATTGGCAACCCGGCAGCCGGCACGCCAGGCCATCGCGATCCCGTCACCGGAGGCGATGTCGGGGTTAGTCGTATATTGATAGACCTTGGCGGCACCGCCAGTTGCAACCACCACGGCCCGTGCCCGACAGGTTTCCACCTGTTCGCGATTACGGTTCCAGATCCACGCGCCTACTACACGGCGTGGGCCTGGCAGGCCGATTTTATCTGAAAGAATCAGATCGACCGCGTTGGTGCGTTCCAGAATCCGGATGTTGGGATGGCTCAACGCCTGGCTTACCAGCGTCGTTTCAACCGCATGGCCGGTGGCGTCAGCGCTGTGCAGGATACGGCGATGACTGTGGCCGCCTTCCCGCGTCAGGTGATAACGCATGTCGCCGGCCGCCTGCGGATCGAGATCAAAGGCGACACCGTTGTCGATCAGCCACTGCACGCAATGCCGGGCATTACTGGCGATAAACGAGACGGCTTCACGGTCGCATAATCCTGCTCCGGCAATCAGCGTATCTTCGATGTGTGACTCGATGCTGTCAGTCTCATCAAATACCGCAGCAATACCGCCCTGGGCGTAAAGGGTTGACCCCTCATTGACCTGCGCTTTACTGAGAACTGTCACCTGGTACTGTTTTGCCAGCCGTAACGCCAGCGACAGGCCAGCAGCACCGCTGCCCACAATGAGTACATCACACTGATAATCCGGGTTCGCATTCATCATAATGTTTAATTTACTAAACAAGAATAGGGCTGAGCATAAGCGCAATGGGGGTTGCTGTGAAGTATTTTAAACATCTGGCGCAGGTTTTTGTCTGATGATTTCCCAAAGTTACTTAATATCAGTGAGTTAAAACCGGACTGCTTTTGGCGCGGTTTTTTATAGCAAACTTATTAAACCTAAAGGATTTAATGATGAAAAAGCTGTTGTCATAGGTTACTCTGCCTGCGATTTACGCTCCTTACACTGAACGAAAACGAAGAACCTGTGTAATGTCCATCGGAGCGGTAAATATCAGGGCGAGAAGTGAACTTCGCACCACATCACAACTCTAAGCGCATGCTTGCTCAGAACCATGAGATGTGCTGGCAGTTACTTTATGCGTATGAAAAATTTGGGGAGACATTACCTCGGATGAGCGAGCAGTTGACGGACCAGGTCCTTGTCGAGCGCGTACAGAAGGGAGATCAAAAAGCTTTCAACTTACTGGTGATTCGTTACCAGCATAAAGTGGCGAGCCTGGTTTCACGCTATGTTCCCTCGGGCGACGTACCTGATGTAGTACAGGAATCGTTTATTAAAGCGTATCGCGCGCTGGATTCATTCCGGGGCGATAGCGCGTTTTATACCTGGCTGTACCGCATTGCGGTAAATACAGCGAAAAATTACCTGGTTGCTCAGGGGCGTCGTCCGCCATCCAGCGATGTGGATGCTATTGACGCAGAAAATTTCGAAAGTGCGGGTGCATTAAAAGAAATTTCGAACCCTGAGAACTTAATGTTGTCAGAAGAATTGAAACAAATTGTCTTTCGTACCATCGAGGCGCTACCCGAGGACTTGCGTATGGCAATCACCCTCAGGGAACTGGACGGTCTGAGTTATGAAGAGATCGCCGTCATTATGGATTGCCCGGTAGGCACTGTTCGATCACGTATCTTTCGTGCGCGAGAGGCCATTGATAACAAAGTTCAACCGCTTATCCAACGTCAGTGATAACGGCTACTGGAAGGGTACATAGGCATGCAGAAAGAAAAACTTTCCGCTTTAATGGATGGTGAGATCTTAGATAACGAGCTGTTTTCCGCCTTGTCTAAGGACGCAGAATTACAGAAAAGCTGGGCAAGCTATCATCTCATTCGCGATACCATGCGCGGTGATGTAGGCGATGTCCTGCATTTTGATATTTCTGCGCGCGTCGCTGCTGCCATCGAAAAAGAACCGTTGCGTACGGTTACAACGCTGATCCCTGAAGCTCAGCCAGAACCTTCCCGCTGGGAAAAAATGCCGTTCTGGAAAAAAGCGCGCCCGTGGGCTGCGCAACTGACCCAGGTCGGTGTCGCTGCCTGTGTTTCACTGGCCGTGATCGTAGGCGTTCAGCACTATAACCAGCCAGAGGGCAGCGCCACGCAGACCTCTGACTCTCCGGTGTTCAATACGATGCCGATGATGGGCAAAGCGTCTCCGGTGAGCCTGGGCGTGCCGTCAGATGCATTTGACACCAACAGTTCTAACCAGCAGGTTCAGGACCAGCGTCGTCGCGTAAATGCCATGCTGCAGGATTACGAACTGCAACGTCGCCTGCACGCTGACCAGCTGCAGTTTGAAACCACTGCGCCAAAACAGGCGCAGGTTGATGTTCCCGGAAATCAATCATTAGGACAGCAACAGCAGTAATGAAGCCGCTTTGGTATGCTGTTAGCCTGCTGACAGGCAGCCTGTTGTGGTCATCTGCCGCCCCGGCGCAACCTTCTGCGTCCGGGGCGCTATTGCAGCAGATGGAGCAGGCAAGTCAGAACCTCAACTACGAATTCGCCTATATTAACGTCTCCCGCATCGGCATCGAATCGCTGCGTTATCGTCATGCTGTAATCGATAACCGGATATTCGCTCAGCTGTTGCAGATGGACGGGCCACGTCGGGAAGTGATCCAGCGCGGCAATGATATCAGTTACTTCGAACCCGGCCTCGATCCCTTTTCGCTCCCCGGCAATCACATTATCGATGCTTTACCGTCGGTAATTTTTGCTGACTTCACCAAGCTCGCCACAGCCTATGATTTTATTACCGTGGGCCGCTCGCGCATTGCCGATCAGATGTGTGATGTGTTGCGCATCGTTTCACGCGATGGCACTCGTTACAGCTATGTGGTCTGGCTGGATGTGGACACCAAGCTGCCGCTGCGCATCGACCTGCTCGATCGTGATGGCGAAACGCTGGAGCAGTTCCGCGTCATCAGCTTTGCGGTGGACGAAGGGGTGCGTAATCTGATGCAGGGGCTGGAGAAAGCCAATCTGCCTCCATCGCTTTCGGTGCCGAAAGGGGATGCGGTTACGCTCACCTGGCAGCCAGGCTGGATACCTGCCGGTATGTCGCTGGTGTCGCAGAATCGCCGCACGCTACCCGGTCTGAATAAAAATATGGAATCGAAGCTCTACAGCGATGGCCTGTTTAGTTTCGCTATCAACGTGACGCCGGCCGATAAAACCAGCACAACGCAGACATTGCGCACTGGGCGTCGTACGGTCCAGACCGTTGTGCGCAATAATAACGAAATAGCGGTGATCGGCGAATTACCGCCCTCAACCGCAAAACGTATTGCGGACAGCATCGACCTGGGGTCACAAAAATGATGAGAGAATGGGCCACCGTGGTGGCATGGCAGGATGGCATCGCCACGCTGCACACCGAAGCAAAAACCTCCTGCAACAGCTGCCAGGCGCGTAAAGGCTGTGGCAGCCATATGCTGAATAAGCTCGGTCCGAAGAATGCCCACGTGATGCAAATCGCCAGCAGCAAGCCGCTGCAGCCGGGGCAGCGGATCGAACTCGGTATCAAAGAGAGCAGCCTGCTGGGTTCAGCGTTGCTGGTCTACATGACGCCGCTGTTTGGCCTGTTCCTGGTTTCCGGCCTGTTTCAGGCGCTGTTCAGCAGCGATCTGGCCGCCGCCTGCGGTGCGCTGCTGGGCGGTATCGGGGGTTTTATTGTCGCCAAAGGCGTTTCAATGAAATTCGGCGATCGAGAAGCCTTTCAGCCGGTCATTCTGAACATCGCCTTGCCTCCCGATGCGCTGCGTGTTGAAAGCGAAGCGTAACGCACGTCCAGGCCGCGCATCCCGCGGCCTTTGTCTGTTCTGCCTCGCGCAGATATCTGTTTCGCTTCCACCACGTTCCATTCTTTTATGCGCGGCGTTAACAGTGTAATATGCGTCGTCATTAATGAGGCTGACAGGATTGTGGGTAAAGAGCGATCTTCCTGAATGTGTCTGTGCTCAGGTTTTCAACTGAATTTTAAGCGAAGATATCCCAATAAATGAAGCACATAAGAAATTTCTCCATCATCGCTCATATCGACCATGGCAAATCTACGCTCTCTGACCGCCTGATTCAGATTTGCGGCGGCCTCACCGCTCGTGAAATGGCTGCGCAGGTTCTTGACTCTATGGATCTGGAGCGCGAGCGTGGCATCACTATCAAAGCACAGAGCGTCACACTCGATTACCACGCGAAAGACGGCCAAACTTACCAGCTCAATTTCATCGATACCCCAGGCCACGTAGACTTCTCCTATGAAGTTTCCCGCTCACTGGCCGCCTGCGAAGGCGCGCTGCTGGTGGTGGATGCCGGTCAGGGTGTTGAAGCGCAGACACTGGCGAACTGCTACACCGCGATGGAGATGGATCTGGAAGTGGTGCCGGTTCTGAACAAAATTGACCTGCCCGCTGCCGATCCCGATCGCGCCGCGCAGGAAATTGAAGATATCGTCGGCATTGATGCAACTGACGCGGTGCGCTGCTCAGCCAAAACCGGCGTCGGCGTTCCGGAAGTGCTGGAACGCTTAGTGCGCGACATTCCGCCGCCAGAAGGCGATCCGGAAGCGCCGCTGCAGGCACTGATTATCGACTCCTGGTTCGATAACTACCTGGGTGTTGTTTCCCTGGTGCGCGTGAAAAACGGCACCATGCGCAAAGGCGACAAGATCAAAGTCCTGAGCACCGGTCAGGTTTATAACGCTGACCGCCTGGGTATCTTCACCCCGAAACGGGTTGATCGTAATGAGCTGAACTGCGGTGAAGTAGGCTGGCTGGTCTGCGCCATCAAAGATATCCTCGGCGCACCCGTGGGCGATACGCTGACTACCGCACGTAACCCGGCAGACAAAGCGCTGCCGGGCTTTAAAAAAGTGAAGCCACAGGTTTACGCTGGTCTGTTCCCAATCAGCTCTGACGACTATGAAGCGTTCCGTGATGCGCTCGGTAAGCTGAGCCTGAACGACGCCTCGCTGTTTTATGAGCCAGAAAGCTCAACGGCGCTGGGCTTTGGTTTCCGCTGCGGCTTCCTCGGTCTGCTGCACATGGAGATCATCCAGGAGCGTCTGGAGCGCGAATACGATCTCGATCTGATCACTACCGCACCGACGGTGGTGTATGAAGTCGTGACGACCAGCGGCGAAATCGTTCATGTCGACAGCCCATCCAAGCTGCCGGCACTGAACAATATCGAAGAGCTGCGTGAACCGATTGCCGAATGTCACATGCTGCTGCCACAGGAGTATCTGGGCAACGTCATCACGCTCTGTATTGAGAAGCGTGGCGTGCAGACCAACATGGTTTACCACGGCAATCAGGTGGCACTGACTTACGAAATTCCGATGGCTGAAGTGGTACTCGACTTCTTTGACCGTCTGAAATCAACTTCGCGCGGTTATGCCTCGCTGGATTACAACTTTAAACGTTTCCAGCCTTCAGACATGGTACGTGTTGACGTACTGATTAACTCTGAGCGTGTGGATGCGCTGGCGCTGATTACCCACCGTGACAACGCGCCTTATCGCGGACGCGATCTGGTTGAGAAAATGAAAGAGCTCATCCCGCGTCAGCAGTTTGATATTGCGATTCAGGCTGCCATCGGCAACCACATTATCGCGCGTTCAACGGTGAAACAGCTGCGTAAAAACGTTCTCGCCAAGTGTTATGGCGGTGACGTCAGCCGTAAGAAGAAACTGTTGCAGAAGCAGAAAGATGGTAAGAAGCGAATGAAGCAGGTTGGTAACGTTGAGCTGCCACAGGAAGCGTTCCTCGCCATTCTGCATGTCGGTAAGGACAGCAAATAAGGATTTCCAATGGCTAATATGTTCGCCCTGATTCTGGCGATAGCGACGCTGATTACTGGCATCGTATGGGTAATTGATCGTTTTAAATGGGCACCCGCGCGTCGCGCGAAACAGGCTGAGGCTCAGGCACAGACCGGTAACGCGCTCGACAGCAAAACGCTGGCGAAGGTCGCTGCAAAGCCAGGCTGGGTTGAAACGACCGCATCCGTGTTCCCGGTGCTGGCCGTGGTTTTCATCGTGCGTTCGTTTATCTACGAACCATTCCAGATTCCCTCTGGCTCGATGATGCCGACGCTGTTGATTGGTGACTTTATCCTGGTGGAGAAGTTTGCTTACGGCATCAAGGATCCGATCACCCAGACGACGCTGATCCCAACCGGTCAGCCGAAGCGCGGCGATATCGCGGTATTTAAATACCCGAAAGATCCGAGCCTGGATTACATTAAGCGCGTTATCGGCCTGCCGGGCGACAAAGTCATTTATGATCCTTACAGCAAAACGCTGACGGTGAAACCGACCTGCTCCGATGATAAAGCCTGTGACACAGCGTTAGCGGTGACTTACACCGACGTTGAGCCAAGCAACTTTGTTCAGACCTTTAGCGGCTTTGATGGCAACGAAACCGGCAACGGTTTTTATCAGGTGCCGCAGGGCGATACCCTGCGCGGTGGTTTGCGCCTGGGAACCCGCAAAGAGACAATCGGTAACGTGACGCATGACATTCTGCTGGTAAACGAAGCGCAGAGTCAGGCAGGCATGTATTATCAGCAGCCGGGTCAGCCGCAGGCGAGCTGGGTCGTGCCGAAAGGGCAATACTTCATGATGGGCGACAACCGTGATAACAGCGCCGACAGCCGCTACTGGGGCTTTGTCCCGGAGCGTAATCTGGTCGGTAAAGCGGTCGCTATCTGGATGAGCTTTGAGAAACAAGAAGGCCAGTGGCCAACCGGCGTGCGATTCAGTCGCATCGGTGGTATCCACTAACATTATTGTCTGATTAACAGGCAAATCGGGTGGCCTCCTCAGGGAGGCCACTGCACACCAAACGGAACGTGTTGGATTACCAGCCCCGTTTGGTATGCAGAGTCACAGACGCAACAAAGAACTGGAATCGCATGAACCCCATCCTGATTAACAAGCTTCAGCGCAAACTGGGCTACACTTTTACTCATTCGGAACTGTTACAGCAGGCCCTGACTCACCGCAGCGCCAGCAGTAAGCACAACGAACGCCTGGAATTTCTTGGCGATTCTATTCTTAGCTATGTGATTGCTAATGCCCTTTATCACCGCTTCCCGCGGGTTGATGAAGGTGACATGAGCCGCATGCGCGCCACGCTGGTGCGGGGCAACACGCTGGCTGAAATGGCACGCGAATTTGATCTTGGCGAGTGCCTGCGCCTGGGACCCGGTGAGCTGAAAAGCGGCGGTTTCCGTCGTGAATCGATCCTGGCGGATACGGTGGAAGCGCTGATTGGCGGTATCTTCCTCGACAGCAGTATCGAGCGGGTAGAGCAGCTGATCCTCGACTGGTATCAGACCCGCCTCGACGAAATCAGTCCTGGCGACAAACAAAAAGATCCGAAAACGCGCCTGCAGGAGTATCTGCAGGGACGTCATCTGCCGCTGCCAAGTTATCTGGTAGTACAGGTACGTGGCGAGGCCCACGATCAGGAATTCACCATTCACTGTCAGGTGAGTGGCATGGCCGAGCCGGTTGTCGGCGTCGGCTCCAGCCGTCGTAAAGCTGAGCAGGCAGCGGCTGAACAGGCACTGATAAAATTAGGTCTTGAATAGATCTGTCGGGGTGACAGTGCCGGAACCGGCACTGAACCATTAACCTGACACTCTATCCCGGCGTCAGAAGACGCTGAATGACACATGACTCAAATAGCACTCTTTCGGCGCCGCATCAGGCGCTGAACAATTCAGGACTCGAATGAGCGAAAACGTTACTTATTGCGGCTTTGTCGCGATTGTTGGCCGACCAAACGTCGGTAAATCCACCTTACTGAACCAGTTGCTGGGGCAGAAGGTGTCGATCACCTCGCGTAAGCCGCAAACCACGCGCCACCGTATCATGGGCATTCATACCGAAGGCGAATATCAGGCGATCTACGTCGATACCCCAGGTCTGCACATGGAAGAGAAGCGCGCTATTAACCGTCTGATGAACCGCGCAGCCAGCAGTTCTATTGGCGACGTAGAACTGGTGATCTTCGTGGTTGAAGGCACCCGCTGGACGCCCGATGATGAGATGGTGTTAGGCAAACTGCGCGACAATAAAGTGCCGGTGGTGCTGGCGATCAATAAGGTCGATAACATCCAGGATAAAAGCATTCTGCTGCCGCATCTGCAGTTCCTGAGCCAGCAGATGAACTTCCTCGATATCGTGCCTATTTCTGCTGAGAGCGGCAAAAACGTCGATACCATTGCGGCGATTACCCGCAAGCATCTGCCACAGGCCGATCATCACTTCCCGGAAGATTACATCACCGACCGCTCACAGCGTTTCATGGCGTCAGAGATGATCCGTGAAAAACTGATGCGCTTCCTGGGGGCTGAACTGCCTTACTCCGTTACGGTTGAGATTGAGCGCTTCGTGACTAACGAACGTGGCGGTTATGACATTCACGGTCTGATTCTGGTTGAGCGCGAAGGGCAGAAGAAGATGGTGATTGGCAACAAAGGCGCCAAAATCAAAGTCATCGGAACAGAAGCGCGCAGAGACATGGAAGAGATGTTCGAAGCGAAAGTGCATCTCGAACTGTGGGTGAAAGTGAAATCCGGCTGGGCAGATGACGAACGTGCGCTGCGCAGCCTGGGTTATACAGACGATCTCTGATTCAATGGAAGGCTGGCAACGCGCCTTTGTGCTGCATAGTCGCCCCTTCAGCGAAACCAGTCTGCTGCTCGACCTGTTCAGCGAAAGCGAAGGGCGGGTGCGGGTTCTGGCCAAGGGCGCACGTTCGCGGCGCTCGCAGCTGAAGGGGGCGTTACAGCCTTTTACCCCGCTGCTGGTTCGCTGGAGCGGGCGCGGGGAAGTCAAAACCCTGCGCAATGCCGAAGCGGTGTCGCTGGCCTTACCGCTCAGCGGCATCACGCTCTACTGCGGTCTCTACGTCAATGAGCTGGTCTCTCGCGTATTGCAGCAGGAATTCCCCTTCTCAGAACTCTTCTTCGACTATCTCAACTGCCTTCAGGCATTAGCCTCAACGCACGGCAAGCCCGAACCGGCACTGCGACGTTTTGAACTGGCGTTGCTCGGTCACCTGGGTTATGGCGTCGACTTCCTGCACTGCGCCGGCAGCGGCGAGCCGGTCAGCGACAACATGACGTACAGCTACCGCGAAGAGCGCGGCTTTATTGCCAGCCTGGTGGTCAATCAGCGCAGCTTTACCGGCCGCGAATTGCGCGCCCTGTGCGAGCGAGAGTTTCCCGATGCCGACACCCTGCGCGCCGCGAAGCGTTTTACCCGCATCGCCCTGAAGCCCTATCTTGGTGGCAAGCCGCTGAAGAGTCAGGAGCTGTTCCGCCAGTTTATCCCGAAGAAAAAGCCTGAACAGGCAGAAGAATAGCGCGGGTCGTACCGCCTGTTTAACTTTGCGCGGTACACTCAACATCACGATGAAAAAGAAGTGAGGATGGTCATGGCTGAGTTGCTGTTAGGCGTCAATATCGATCACATTGCTACGGTGCGTAACGCCCGTGGGACAAACTATCCCGATCCGGTGCAGGCAGCGTTTATCGCCGAGCAGGCGGGCGCAGATGGCATTACCGTGCACCTTCGCGAAGATCGCCGTCACATCACTGATCGCGACGTGCGTATCCTGCGTGACACCATCCAGACGCGTATGAATCTGGAGATGGCGGTCACTGATGAGATGATTGGCATCGCCTGTGATATCCAGCCCCATTTCTGCTGTCTGGTGCCGGAAAAGCGTCAGGAAGTGACCACTGAAGGCGGGCTGGATGTGGCGGGGCAGCAGGAGAAGATGAACGCGGCCGTACGACTGCTGAGTGACGCGGGCATTCTGGTTTCGCTGTTTATCGATGCCGATCACCGCCAGATTGAAGCGGCCGTGGCCAGCGGCGCGCCTTACATCGAAATTCATACCGGCGCTTACGCCGAAGCACCAGAGGGACTGGCGCGTGACGCTGAGCTGGCGCGTATCCGTCACGCCGCGACCTTTGCCGCCAGCCTGGGACTGAAGGTCAATGCCGGTCACGGTCTGACCTACCACAACGTGCTGCCGATTGCGGCGCTGCCGGAAATGCATGAGCTGAATATCGGCCATGCGATTATTGGTCGTGCGGTGATGAGTGGCCTGCCGGATGCGGTCAAAGAGATGAAGCAACTGCTGCGTGAAGCCCGTCGCTGATGGCTATTCTGGGACTGGGTACGGACATCGTTGAGATTGAACGTATCGCCGGGGTGATTGAACGCTCCGGCGACCGGCTGGCGCGGCGGGTGCTGAGCGAAGCCGAATGGCAGCAATATCAGTCGCACAAGCAGCCGGTGCGCTTTCTCTCTAAACGCTTTGCGGTAAAAGAGGCGGCGGCAAAAGCCTTTGGCACCGGCATTCGCGGTGGTCTGGCGTTTAATCAGTTTGAAGTTTACAACGATGCGCTGGGAAAACCGGGATTACGCTTCTTTCAGCATGCTGCTGAAGTGGCGGAGAGGCTGGGCGTTAAACACGTTCACGTGACGCTGGCCGATGAGCGTCACTACGCCTGCGCCACGGTGATCATTGAAAGCTAGCCGTGCAGCAGCACGAACTTCTCCCACAGGGCATCACGTGATTCGGTGTGCTGTGGGTCAATGATGATGGTGTTGTCGATGGGGCATACCTGCTGACAGGTTGGCGTCTCATAGTGCCCGACGCATTCCGTGCAGCGGCTGACATCAATCTCATAGATCGTATCGCCCAGTGAAATGGCCTGGTTCGGGCACTCCGGTTCACACATATCGCAGTTAATGCATCTGGACGTAATCAACAGCGCCATTTTACCCACCTGATAACAACAGAAAAAGCGCGGGTATTATACGCGCTGCCGCTGATCAGACCAGCTTTTTCACCAGCGCTTCGCTGTGGCGAATATGACTGGACGCGCGTTCCGGATCGTTTTGCACCAGCGCCATAAACAGCAGATCGGTCAGGGCCAGCTGCGCCGTGGTCGAGGAGATGGCCGCGCTGCGGGTACTCTGCTCTTCCGCCACCGTATAGAGACAGTAACTGGCGCTCTGCTGCAGCGTATTCGGCGTAAAACCGGTAAACGCCACCACATCGGCGCCTACCTGAACCGCCTCCTGCGCGGCCAGATTGATCTCCCGCCGTTCACCGGTGTAAGAGATGGCGAGCAGCACATCGCCGGGCCCCATCGCCTGCACGCTGGCCAGCAGGGCGTGCATATCCTGCTCCGCCACCGCATTAATGCCGATCTTCATCAGCTTCCAGGAGAAGTCCTTCGCCACCAGACCCGAAGCGCCGATGCCCACCAGTAAAATACGCCGGGCATTTTTCAGCAGCTGTAACACATCGTTGAGCTTCTCTTCGCTGTTGATATCCAGCGTGGCGCGGATCGCCGAGAGTTTCTCTGTCAGCAGCTTCTCGCCCACCATTTTAAGGGGATCGTCGCTGAGGATATGGTTATGCACGGTAATGGCATCTTTGTCCGCCAGTGACTCACTCAGAGCCAGCTTAAGCGCCGGAAAGCCTTTGTATCCCAGTTTCTGAGCAAACTTCACCACGCTCGACTGGCTGACGCCAGACTCTTCCGCCAGCTTTTGCGAACTCAGGTGGCGCGCCCGATCGGGTTGCGACAGTAAAAAATCAGCCAGCCGACGCTCGTTCAATGCCAGACGTGGATAAAGCTGGCGAATGCGCAGCAATGAACTCATGCCCAATCCTCGTAATTCAGGGATAATCTGTGAAGAATAAACTATTCATCAGGCATTGTAGTCATCGGAATTAAAAATGACAGTCATCGCCGTAGCGCCTGATGATGGCTACACTACTCTTTATCATTCCAGAATCAGCCTGAAGGAGAGTTGTTTGACCAGGGGAACACAACGTCGCGTCGTATTTTTTGACCTGGATGGCACTTTGCACCAGCAGGACATGTTCGGCACTTTTATGCGCTATCTGCTGCGTCGCCGACCGCTTAATCTGCTGCTGGTGGTGCCGTTATTGCCGGTAGTGGGTATCGGCTTGCTGTTTAAAGGCCGGGCGGCACGCTGGCCCATGAGCCTGCTGCTCTGGTCTATTACTTTTGGCCGTTCTGAGCGGACGCTGCTGCAACTCGAAGCCGAATTTGCACAGTGGTTCCGCCTGCGCGTTAAAGCCTTTCCGGTGGTTCAGCAGCGTCTGACCGATTACCTCGGCAGTGATGATGCTGACGTCTGGCTCATCACCGGATCGCCACAGTCTCTGGTGGAGCAGGTCTATTACGACTCCGCGTTTCTGCCACGCGTGAAGCTGATTGCCAGTCAGATGCAGCGCGGCTGGGGCGGGCGGGTACTGGCAATGCGCTGCCTCGGCCATGAGAAAGTGGCACAGTTGGAAGAGAAAATCGGCACCCCGCTACAGCTTTACAGCGGCTATAGCGACAGCAAACAGGACAACCCGCTGCTGTTTTTCTGTCAGCATCGCTGGCGCGTAACACCCGCAGGTGAGCTGCAACAGCTGGAATAAGTTTCTAAAGGATCGGTGAGACCGCTATAATGCGCCGCTTTTCTGTCGCCCGGAGTGGTCAGCATGAAACAACAAGATGAATACTGGATGCGCCATGCGCTTGACCTGGCGCGCCGGGCGTGGGAGCAGGGCGAAGTGCCGGTGGGTGCGGTGCTGGTTCAGAATGACCGGGTGATCGGTGAAGGCTGGAACCGGCCCATCGGCCAGCACGATCCGACGGCGCATGCGGAGATTATGGCGTTGCGGCAGGGCGGTAAAGTACTGGAAAATTATCGTCTGCTGGACACCACGCTCTACGTGACGCTGGAGCCGTGCGTGATGTGCGCCGGCGCCATGGTTCACAGCCGCATCAGCCGGCTGGTTTACGGTGCGCACGATATCAAAAGTGGAGCGGCAGGATCGCTGCTCGATGTGCTGGGGCACCCCGGCATGAATCATCAGGTTGAATTACAGAGCGGCGTGCTGGCTGAAGAGTGTGCCGCTATGCTGAGCGACTTCTTCCGTATGCGTCGCGAGCAGAAAAAAGCGCTGCGTCAGGCGCAACGCCAGGATTATTAATTCATGGCGATCTTTGGTTCGACCGCCGGATAGCCTTTGGCCAGTTCGGCCTGTGCTTCTTGTGCTTCAGCCTGCTGCGCCAGGCGTTTTTCCTGCTCCTGCAGATAACCTACCAGGCTTAACTGATATTTGCGGATGTTCTCCACATAGTTATAGGCTTCATGCCCACGGGCATAGCCATAAGCCGTCTGGGTGTAGTAACGCTTCTGACTCAGCATGGGCAGACGCAGCTTCACATCCGCCCAGCTATCCGGATTACCCCCCTGGCGGGCAGTGAGTTTACGGACATCCAGCATATGGGCATAGCCCATGTTATAGGCCGCCAGCGCAAACCAGATGCGCTCATCTTCCGGGATGGTCTGCGGCACCTTCGCCATCATATCCTGCAGATACTGACTGCCGCCGCGAATGCTCTGTTCGGGATCGGTCCGGTCGCCCACGTCCAGGCTCTCAGCGGTGTTACGGGTCAGCATCATCATGCCGCGCACGCCGGTAGGGGAGGTGGCCTGCGGGTTCCAGTGCGACTCCTGATAGGAGATCGCCGCCAGCAGTCGCCAGTCAATGCTGGTGGCGTACTTCTCAAACAGCGGTTTGATGTCAGGCAGTGTGTTGTCGATGGCGCGCAGGAAAGTGCGGGTATCGACATAATCAAAGGTGCCGACGTGGCCGAGATATTTCTCCTCCAGTCGCGCCATCGCCCCTTCTTCACCCATACCGTTAAAGAAGTCGAGCATCGCGGCATTCAGGCTGTCGTCATCGCTGTGCCGCACATACCAGGTGACCGGCTCTTCATCAGTGACGTCAAACGCCACCGCCAGCTGCGGATAGATGCGCTGCAGCAGAGCGATGGTCACGGAGTCGCCAATCGTATAGTCAAGCTTGCCGTCTGCCACCGCTTCCAGCAGGGCTTTAGGACTTTGATCGGTGGAGATCGCCCAGTCCAGATCGGGGTACTGGTTTGACCGCGCGCTCTTCAGCGTTGACAGATAAGCCGATCCAGACGCGACGGTCAGCCGCCCCTTTAAGTCACCGAGGTTTTTAGGGCGCGGCTTATCCACGCGATAGACCAGCTGCTGCGAAACGTTGTAGTAGCCTGGCCCGGTCTGATAGCGGGTCAGGCGTTCGCTGTTGTAGTTCAGACCCGCGGCCAGCAAATCGGCTTTGCCATCATCTAAATCGTCAAACAGATCGCTCAGGTTGGGACGTACTGTCACCTTGAGTTTGACGCCCAGATAATCGGCGAAGCGTTTTGCCAGCTCATAATCCATACCGGCCGGAGATTGGTTCACTGTGTAGTAAGTCAACGGGGAATTGATGGTACTGACGCGCAGTACTCCCCGTGATTTAATCTGTGAAATCTGGTCCTGCCCACCCCCATACCAGGGAATGGATGGCCATAGCGCTAACGCTAACAGCACGGCAACCAGACCGATAAACAGATAATTAAATTTTAGGCGTTTCAAATAGTTATCTCTCGCTGGCTCTAAGGCCTCTGTCTTTTAAAGGCAGTATTTGTCTTCTTTGAACTCCCAGAGCGAGGGGCATTTTGCGCAACAAAATCACGCTGAGCAACTTTTATAGCAGCTTTTGCGCAAAATTCAGGCAAATCCGGGTCGCCAAAAATTGTGCGCAAACGGTTTCGTCGCGAGGTCGCTTTCTCTATAATACGCCCCGTTTTCCCTGTTGCGCCCAATGAAGCGTCGCCCGGCGCCCTGACGAGAGATTTATTAATGGAAATTCTGCGTGGTTCGCCCGCCCTGTCGGCATTTCGTGTAAACAAACTGCTGACCCGCTTTCAGGACGCTCATCTGCCGGTGAGTGATATTTACGCTGAGTACATCCATTTTGCTGATGTCAGCACGCCCTTAAGCGCTGACGAACAGAGCCGTCTGCAGCGCCTGCTGAAATATGGTCCCTCTCTCGCTGAACATGCCCCACAGGGGCGTCTGCTGCTGGTGACGCCTCGTCCCGGCACCATTTCGCCCTGGTCATCCAAAGCCACTGACATTGCCCACAATTGCGGCCTGCCGCAGGTCCGTCGCCTGGAGCGCGGCCTGGCCTTTTATGTACAGGCCCCACAACTGACGGAAGCGCAGTGGCAAACGCTGGGCACACTGCTGCACGATCGGATGATGGAAACGGTCTTCGGCGATCTGGCGCAGGCTGAACAGCTGTTCGCGCATCACACGCCACAGCCGGTGAAAAGTGTCGATCTGCTGGGTGAGGGCCGTCAGGCGCTGGTTCAGGCGAATATCTCACTGGGTCTGGCGCTGGCTGACGATGAAATCGACTATCTGGTGGCGGCATTTACCGCACTGGGCCGCAATCCCAACGACATTGAACTCTATATGTTTGCGCAGGCGAACTCTGAGCACTGTCGTCACAAGATCTTCAACGCCGACTGGATTATCGACGGCGAGAAACAGCCAAAGTCGCTGTTTAAGATGATTAAAAACACCATGGAGCAGACGCCGGACTACGTGCTCTCTGCTTACAAAGATAATGCCGCCGTGATGGAAGGCTCAGAGGTTGGCCGCTTCTTTGCTGACGCCGGAGAGAGCGAATACCGCTGGCATCAGGAAGCCGCACACATCCTGATGAAGGTGGAAACCCATAACCACCCGACGGCCATCTCGCCGTGGCCTGGTGCTGCGACCGGTTCCGGTGGTGAAATTCGTGATGAAGGCGCAACCGGAAGGGGTTCAAAGCCAAAAGCGGGCCTCGTCGGTTTCTCCGTATCGAACCTGCGTATCCCTGGCTTTGAACAGCCGTGGGAAGAGGACTTCGGCAAACCGGCCCGCATCGTCAGCGCGCTGGAAATTATGACCGATGGCCCGCTGGGCGGCGCTGCATTTAACAATGAATTTGGTCGTCCGGCTCTGAATGGTTACTTCCGTACCTATGAAGAGCAGGTCACCAGCCACAACGGCACTGAGCTGCGTGGCTACCATAAGCCCATTATGCTGGCGGGCGGCATCGGGAATATCCGTGCCGATCACGTGCAGAAAGGTGAAATCACCGTAGGTGCGAAGCTGGTGGTGCTGGGCGGTCCGGCAATGAATATCGGCCTGGGCGGCGGCGCGGCCTCATCAATGGCCTCGGGCCAGTCTGATGCCGATCTCGACTTTGCCTCGGTACAGCGTGATAACCCGGAGATGGAGCGCCGTTGTCAGGAAGTGATCGACCGCTGCTGGCAGCTGGGCGATGCGAACCCGATTCTGTTTATCCACGACGTGGGCGCTGGCGGTCTCTCCAATGCGATGCCGGAGCTGGTCAGCGATGGCGGTCGTGGCGGCCGGTTTAACCTGCGTGACATCCTGAGTGATGAGCCAGGCATGAGTCCGCTGGAGGTCTGGTGTAACGAATCACAGGAACGTTATGTGATGGCAGTGGCACCCGATCAGCTGGCGCAGTTTGAGGCAATTTGTCAGCGCGAACGCGCACCGTTCGCGGTCATTGGTGAAGCTACCGAAGAGCTGCACCTGAGCCTGGAAGATAGTCATTTCGGTAATAAGCCGATCGATATGCCACTTGATGTCCTGCTGGGCAAAACGCCGAAGATGACGCGGGATGTGGTGACGCAGCAGACGCAGGGCACTGCCCTGCAGCGTGACGGCATTACGCTGGTCGATGCGGTAAACCGCGTGCTGCATCTGCCTGCCGTGGCGGAAAAAACCTTCCTGATCACCATCGGTGACCGCAGCGTGACCGGCATGGTTGCGCGCGACCAGATGGTGGGACCGTGGCAGATTCCGGTTGCCAACTGTGCGGTGACTACCGCCAGCCTCGACAGCTATCACGGCGAAGCGTTTGCCCTGGGCGAACGTTCACCGGTTGCGCTGCTGGACTTCGCGGCGTCGGGTCGTCTGGCCGTCGGTGAAGCACTGACCAACCTGGCGGCTACCCATATTGGTTCGCTGAAGCGTGTGAAGCTTTCCGCAAACTGGATGTCCGCCGCCGGTCATCCGGGTGAAGATGCCGGTTTATATGCGGCGGTGAAAGCGGTCGGCGAGGAGCTTTGCCCGGCGCTGGGGATCACCATCCCGGTCGGTAAAGATTCGATGTCGATGAAAACACGCTGGCAGGAAGGCAGCGAACAGCGCGAAATGACCTCACCGCTGTCGCTGGTAATTACCGCTTTTGCCCGCGTCGAAGATGTCCGTCGCACCGTCACGCCACAGCTGCAGGCCGATCAGGATAACCTGCTGCTGCTGATCGATCTGGGCAACGGCGCGAATACGCTGGGCGCAACCGCGCTGTCGCAGGTTTACCGTCAGCTTGGCGACAAACCTGCCGACGTGCGCGATGCCGCTCAGCTGGCGGGCTTCTTCAATGCCATCCAGGCGCTGGTGGCTGAGCAGAAACTGCTGGCTTATCACGATCGTTCCGACGGTGGTCTGCTGGTGACGCTGGCCGAGATGGCGTTTGCCGGTCACTGCGGCATCGACGTTGACATCGCCTCGCTGGGTAACGATGCGCTGGCCTCCCTGTTTACCGAGGAGCTGGGCGCGGTGATTCAGATCAACGCCGCCGATCGCGCCGTGGTTGAGCAGATCCTGGCGGATCACGGCCTTGCCGACTCGACGCATCTGCTGGGCAGCGCGCAGCCGGGCGATCGCTTTGTGATCCGTTCCGGTGACAGTGCGGTCTACAGTGAAAGCCGCAACACGTTGCGTACCTGGTGGGCGGAAACCACCTGGCAGATGCAGCGTCTGCGCGACAACCCGGCGTGTGCCGATCAGGAACATGAAGCGAAGAAAAACGACAGCGATCCTGGCCTGAACGTTAATCTGACCTTTAATCCGCAGGAAGATGTTGCTGCCCCGATGATCGCCACTGGCGCACGTCCAAGGGTCGCGGTGCTGCGTGAGCAGGGCGTGAACTCCCATGTAGAGATGGCCGCCGCCTTTGATCGGGCTGGCTTCACCGCCATTGACGTTCACATGAGCGATCTGCTGGCCGGACGTCGCGGCCTGGAAGAGTTCCAGGCGCTGGTCGCCTGTGGCGGCTTCTCCTACGGCGATGTGCTGGGTGCCGGTGAGGGCTGGGCGAAATCGATTCTGTTTAATCCGCGCGTGCGTGACGAGTTCGAAACCTTCTTCCATCGTCCGCAAACTCTGGCGCTGGGCGTCTGCAACGGCTGCCAGATGATGTCTAATCTGCGTGAACTGATCCCAGGCAGCGATCTCTGGCCGCGCTTTGTGCGCAACCAGTCTGAGCGCTTTGAAGCGCGTTTCAGTCTGGTAGAAGTGGCCGCCAGTCCATCGCTGTTGCTGGACGGCATGGCCGGTTCGCATATGCCCATCGCCGTTTCGCACGGTGAAGGCTTTGTTGAAGTGCGTGATGCTTCGCATCTGGCGGCGCTGGAGTCGAAAGGGCTGGTGGCACTGCGCTTTGTCGATAACTTCGGCAAGGTAACAGAAACCTATCCGGCTAACCCGAATGGCTCACCAAACGGCATCACTGCCGTGACTAATGAAAGTGGTCGCGTCACTATCATGATGCCGCATCCGGAGCGGGTATTCCGCACCGTCAGCAACTCCTGGCATCCGGCAGAGTGGGGCGAAGACAGCCCGTGGATGCGTATTTTCCGCAATGCGCGCAGACAGCTGGGTTAATGTAATCCGCTGAAAAGAGCAGGAGGCCAGTGTGCCTCCTGTTCTTTTTTGTGGCTCTGTTGGCAAACGGCGACAATGAGCATGTCGCACTGTCTCTTTTTGGCGACATCTATCTCGTTGATTTTAAATGAACGCTCATCCGGCGCGATTTCATGTCGCTCAGCGGAGACAGTTTTCCCTTGCTGTAATCAGATTTTGCGCAGCAGTTGTCCGGTAAGCTTATTCAATCTGCTGAAAAATATAATGATTTATTTTCTGGCATGGAACTTGCTATACTCATGCAGCTGCTCATTCACCTGTTTATGATTGCCCCGCTTAGCGGAGAAGAGCTCATAAAGCCCGAATGACGCACCAAACGGAGCCTGCCGTCCAACTGACCGATAATCGCTTGCGTTATCAAACACCGGACGTAACGTTGAGTAAGGCTCCACCCATTTTTACGCGATGCATCACGCGTCGTGCCAGCGGCAGGCCATTGAGCCTGCCGTTTTCTTTTCTTCCCCTTTCTTCCGCCGACACCTTTCTTCCGCTGACAGAGTCCGTTAGCATCCAGACAGCAAATCTTAAGGAAGCGGCTGCGTGAAAAAATGGCGTTTATTTCCCCGTTCTCTGCGTCAGCTGGTGCTGATGGCATTTGTACTGGTGCTGCTGCCGTTGCTGGTGCTGGCCTGGCAGGCGTGGGAAAGTCTCTCTGCGTTAAGCGAACAGGCAGCGGATACCAACCGCAATACCTTCACCGACGTACGCAGAAGTGAGGCGATGGCGCGAACGGCGGTTGAGCTGGAGCGCAGCTATCGCCAGTACTGCGTGCTGGATGATGCCTCGCTGGCGCGCCTTTATCAGACCCAGCACACCCGCTACAGCCAGATGCTGAGTTCGCACAGCGCCAGCCTGCCCGAGCTGCCCGCATTCCAGACTTTACAGGCGACGTTGCCGCTGCTGACACCGTTAAAGTGCGATAACGGTAATCCGGTTACGCCTGCCGCAGAGGCGCTGGATCGTTTTTCTGCCACCAATGCGCAGATGGTGCAGGACACGCGCGAAGTGGTGTTTTCGCGCGGCCTTCAGCTGCAGCGCGAAATTGCCGATCGCGGCCAGTTTTTTGGCTGGCAGGCGCTGATTCTGTTTATCATCAGTCTGGCGTTGATGACGCTGTTTACCGGCATGATTATCGGGCCGGTCAAGCGTATTGAGCGGATGATCAACCGGCTTGGCGAAGGCCGGGAACTGGGTAACAGCGTGACATTTCGCGGCCCGCGCGAGTTACGCTCGCTAGGACAGCGCATCGTCTGGCTCAGCGAACGGCTTCAGTGGCTGGAATCGCAGCGCCATGAATTCCTGCGCCATCTTTCTCACGAACTGAAAACGCCGCTTGCCAGCCTGCGTGAAGGCACCGAACTGCTGGCGGACGAGGTAGCCGGGTCGCTGAACGCCGATCAAAAAGAGGTGGTCACTATCCTCGACGGCAGCAGCCGTCATCTGCAGCGGCTGATTGAACAGCTGCTTGATTACAACCGTAAACTGGCAGATGGCCCGATCCAGCTGGAACCGGTCAGCGTGGCGGAAATTGTGGAGGGGGTGGTGAATGCACATGCACTCTCGGCGCGCGCCAAACTCATGCAGACGGTTGTCGATCTGGCGGTCAGTCACTGCCTTGCCGAACCGATGTTACTGATGCGGGTCATCGATAATCTCTATTCGAACGCCGTGAACTACGGCAGCGAATCCGGTACCATCTGGCTGCGCAGTCAGCAGCAGGGCGATCGGGTCTGGATTGATGTCGCGAACAGCGGTACGCCGATCCCGCCGGAAGAGCAGGCAATGATTTTCGAACCTTTTTTCCAGGGTAGCCAGCAGCGCAAAGGGCCGGTAAAAGGCAGCGGGCTGGGATTGAGTATTGCCAAAGATTGCCTGCGCCGGATGCATGGCGACCTGACGCTGGTCTCCTGCGAGCAGGCTGATGTCTGTTTTCGAATTGAACTGAACACCACAGCCGGGAATGTCTGACTGATGAAATATTTACCCGCTTTGCTGCTGAGCACACTGACCACGCTGCTGCTCAGCGGATGTACGACCTCCCCGGCCACCTCATCCCTGCCGTCAGGCCATCAGGTGGCGGAACCCGAGGTCAGCGTGGCTGATTACCTGGCGACCCGCTGCAGTGACCTGTGGACGATAGAGAATAGTGTGGCACTGAGTAATCCCCTCTACTGGATGCGGGCGATCGATTGCGCTGAACGCCTTTCCCCCGCCGAGGCCCGAGCCGAAGCTCACCGCTGGCCGGTTGAGAGTTGGTCGCGCGCCTTCAAGCAGGGCGTGCTGATGTCGAACGGCAACGTGACGCCAGTGGAGCGTCGTCGCTATGTTGAAACCCTGGATCGCTACAGCAGCGATTTCCCGCAGTCTGTGCGTCCGCTGCTCCAGTTGTGGCGCAGTAATCAGGCCGCGCAGCTCGACCTGAGTGAAGCGCGCACCCGTTATGTTCATCTGCAACAGAGCAGCGATACCCAGCTGGAGGCGATACGCCAGCAGATGGTTAAACAGCAGCAGCAGCTCAGCGACACGAAGCATAAGCTGGAGCGGCTTACTGACATTGAGCGCCAGCTTTCATCGCGGAAAGCCCCGGATGTGTCTGACAGCGGCCATGGCACTGCGCTGCCGCAGGATGAGGAGCAATAATGGTCAGACAAGCGGCAAAACTGCTGCTGGTGGATGACGATCCCAGCCTGCTGAAGCTGCTGGGCATGCGTCTTCGCAGCGAAGGTTATCAGGTCACCACCGCGGCCAGCGGACCCGAAGCGTTGCGTCTGCTGCAGAAAGAAAAAATCGAGCTGGTGATCAGCGATCTGCGGATGGATGAGATGGATGGTCTGGCGCTGTTTGGCGAGATCCAGAAACGCCACACCGGTCTGCCAGTGATTATCCTGACGGCACACGGTTCTATCCCGGACGCAGTTTCCGCCACGCAGCAGGGCGTCTTCAGCTTCCTGACTAAACCGGTGGATAAAGATGCGCTTTACAAAGCGATCGATGAAGCACTGGCTCAGCAGGCGCCGGTCAGTGATGACCGCTGGCGGGAAGCGATCGTCACCCGCAGCCCGCTGATGTTACGGCTGCTGGAGCAGGCGCATATGGTGGCGCAGTCGGACGTCAGCGTGCTGATTAACGGGCAGAGCGGTACCGGTAAAGAGATGCTGGCACAGGCGATTCACGCCGCCAGCCCGCGAAACGGCAAGCCCTTTGTCGCCATTAACTGTGGCGCACTGCCGGAGCAGTTGCTGGAGTCAGAGCTGTTCGGGCATGCCAAAGGGGCCTTTACCGGCGCAGTCAGTGCCCGTGATGGTCTGTTTAAAACTGCAGGTGGCGGGACGCTGTTCCTGGATGAAATTGGCGATATGCCGCAACCGCTACAGGTTAAGTTGCTGCGGGTGTTGCAGGAGCGTAAGGTCAGGCCGCTGGGCAGCGATCATGATATTGAGATTGACGTGCGCATTATTTCAGCCACGCATCGCGATCTGCCGAAGGCGATGGAGAAAAAGGAGTTTCGCGAGGATCTCTTCTATCGTCTTAATGTGGTGAACCTGAAGATTCCGGCGTTGCATCAGCGCACTGAAGATATTCCGCTGCTGGCTAATCATCTGTTGCGTCAGGCGGCGGAACGGCATAAACCGCAGATCCGCAGTTTTTCCGTTGATGCGATGAAGCGGTTGATGGCGGCCAGCTGGCCGGGCAATGTGCGTCAGCTGGTTAACGTGATTGAACAATGTGTAGCGCTGAGCTCATCGCCGGTGATCAGCGATGCGCTGGTGGAGCAGGCGTTAAGCGGTGAGAACAGTGCTTTGCCGACCTTTGCTGAGGCGCGCAATCAGTTTGAGCTGAACTATCTGCGTAAGCTGTTGCAGATGACCAAAGGCAATGTAACCAATGCCGCACGTCTGGCTGGACGCAACCGCACGGAGTTCTATAAGCTGCTGTCTCGTCATGAGCTGGATGCCAGTGATTTCAAAGAGTAGCGGAGGCTGCGGAGTGATACCGGCAGGTTGCCTGCTCAGGCCCGAATCAGAATGGGTGCGGTCAGCATAATCTGGCAGCGCTTGCGGCAACCTGAAGAATCCCGGATATTACCGCCCGACAGCGCCAGCAACATTTATACTTGATAAACCCTCTGACCATGGAGGGAGTGAAAAAGGGTCTGACATGAAAAAGATTGATGCGATTATCAAACCATTCAAACTCGATGATGTCCGTGAAGCCTTAGCGGAAGTCGGCATCACCGGGATGACCGTGAGTGAAGTAAAAGGTTTTGGCCGCCAGAAAGGGCACACCGAGCTTTACCGCGGCGCAGAGTATATGGTCGACTTTTTACCTAAAGTGAAAATCGAGATGGTGGTGGGCGACGATATCGTTGATACCTGCGTCGAGACCATTATGCGCACTGCGCAGACCGGCAAAATCGGTGACGGTAAAATCTTTGTCTTCGACGTGGCGCGCGTGGTGCGCATCCGAACTGGCGAAGAGGATGAAGAGGCGATCTGATTATATCTTTATCAGCTCTTTATCAGCATAAAGAAGCCCGCGCTGCGGGCTTTTTTATGCCTGAGGAACCTGATACGGATGATTGTGCGATCGTGCCTGCTCAGGGAACACGGTCAGATCGGAAAGACGCAAAACCCGCCATCCATGGCACGCTCGGCCCGCGCCGTCCTGGCGCGGGACGCTTTCCTCTTCTGCCCGTGTTCCCTTCGCTTTAGGCTAATTCGTTGCTGCCAGATTTACATCCCTTTTTGCGGGCCGAAAAGTTCGTAATGAATGCGTGTATCTGCCACGCTGGCATCACGCAGTTGCGCCACCACATGCTGCATAAAGGGCAGCGGACCGCAGAGGTAGAAGTGGGTGTCGGGTGAGGCGAGACGTGCGGAGATCGCGGTGATATCCATCAGACCCTGCGCGTCATAGCGACCGGCATCTTCAGCGGCGGGATCGCGATACCAGACCTGACTGACGAAATCGGTGAGCTGCGCGCCCGTAGCTATCACTTCCGGGCCAAATGCGTGCTGTTTGCCGTTCTCTGCTGCGTGCAGCCAGCTGACCGGCGCGCGGTGCTGGCGGGCCGCCAGGGCATGCAGCATGGCCAGCATCGGCGTCTGACCCACGCCCGCGGAAATCAGCGCCACCGGGGTTGAAGCATCGACCTCAAGGAAGAAGTCGCCATGCGGTGCGGCCAGCATCAGCTCATCACCCACTTTGCCATTCTGATGCAGCCAGCCGGAGACGGTGCCCTGCGCTTCACGTTTCACCGCAATCCGATAATCTTTGCTATTACTGAGGTGAGTAAGCGAGTACTGACGAATCTGGTGATGTTCGAAACTGGCGGGCTGCAGATGCACCGTCAGATACTGACCCGGTTTAAAGGCCGCTACCGGGCCGCCATCTGCCGGACTGAAGGTAAAGCTTTTAATCACCTCGCTCTGCTGCTCAATAGCACTGATGCGAAACGCACGAGTGCCGCGCCAGCCACCGGTTTGCTGCTCCGTCGCCTGATAAATCTCCTCTTCGCGATTAATGAACACATCTGCCAGCACGCCATAGGCCCGGCCCCAGGCTGCCAGCGCCTCTTCACCCGGATTCAGCAGCTCTTTAATGGTTGCCAGCAGATTTTCACCGACGATGGCGTATTGCGCAGGCTGAATATTCAGGCTGGTATGTTTCTGCGCAATCTTTTCCACCGCAGGCAGCAGCACGGCCAGGTTCTCCAGATTCGCGCCATAGGCGCAAATGGCGTTGAACAGCGCTTCACGCTGATCGCCATTGCGCTGGTTGTTCATATTGAAAACATTTTTGAGTTCAGGATGGTGCGACAGCATGCGGTCATAGAAGTGTGCGGTAAGCGCAGGACCACAGGCGGCGATGGCAGGCAGGGTCGATTTAACCGTGGCGATAGTGTGTGCATCAAGCATAAAAGCGGCCTCTCATTTAAAGATGTATTTTAAATGCATCTTATAGCCGTCTCATCTGTGGTGTAAATAACCCGATAAATTTCCCGGTTGTCAAAGTGGCAACTTTTTGGTGCATCCTGAGAAACCGCCGTCACATCCTGAAGAAAAATCGTGGCGTCTGAACCGGGTGAAAAGGTGTAAAAAAGCCCTGCCAGTAGCCAGCCAATCGTTTGCGTAAAAAGAGGAGGTTCACCCTACCTTCACCTGTTAAAACGGTTTACACTGTGGGCCTTCGCCCCTGAAGGGGGGTAAATACCGTCAGAAAGTTAGCTGAGTCAGGAGATCCGGATGTTAAAGCGTGATATGAACATTGCCGATTACGATGCCGAGTTGTGGCAGGCGATGGAGCAGGAGACAGTGCGTCAGGAAGAGCACATTGAACTGATTGCTTCTGAAAACTACACCAGCCCGCGTGTTATGCAGGCACAGGGTTCTCAGCTCACCAATAAATACGCTGAAGGCTATCCGGGCAAACGCTACTACGGCGGCTGTGAGTACGTTGATATCGTTGAGCAGCTGGCGATCGATCGCGCAAAAGAACTGTTTGGTGCCGATTACGCTAACGTGCAGCCACACTCAGGTTCACAGGCTAACTTTGCGGTTTACACCGCGCTGCTGCAGCCGGGCGATACTATTCTGGGGATGAACCTGGCGCACGGTGGACACCTGACTCACGGCTCACCGGTTAACCTGTCGGGCAAACTCTATAACGTTGTGGCTTACGGTATCGATGAGACCGGTAAAATTGACTACGACGAACTGGCTGAACTGGCGAAAACCCACAAGCCAAAAATGATCGTTGGCGGATTCTCAGCTTACTCCGGCGTTTGCGACTGGGCGAAAATGCGCGAAATCGCGGATAGCGTAGGTGCATGGCTGTTTGTGGACATGGCACACGTTGCCGGCCTGATTGCTGCAGACGTTTACCCGAGTCCGATCCCGCATGCGCACATCGTGACCTCTACCACTCACAAAACGCTGGCGGGTCCGCGCGGTGGTATCATTCTGGCGAAAAACGGCGACGAAGATTTCTATAAGAAACTGAACTCTGCTGTCTTCCCTGGCGGTCAGGGCGGTCCTCTGATGCACGTTATCGCTGGTAAAGCGGTTGCGTTCAAAGAGGCGATGGAGCCGGAATTCAAAACCTACCAGCAGCAGGTGGCAAAAAACGCCAAAGCGATGGTTGAGGTGCTGATTGAGCGTGGCTATGACATCGTTTCTGGTGGCACCTATAACCATCTGTTCCTGATCGATCTGGTGAGCAAAAACCTGACCGGTAAAGAAGCGGATGCGGCGCTGGGCCGTGCCAACATCACGGTTAACAAAAACAGCGTGCCTAACGATCCGAAAAGCCCGTTTGTGACTTCCGGTATCCGTATCGGCACACCAGCTGTTACCCGTCGTGGCTTCAATGAAGCGGACGTGCGTGAGCTGGCTGGCTGGATCGCGGATGTGCTGGATAACGTCAATGACGAAGCGACCATTGAGCGCACCAAAAAGAAAGTGCTGGAAATCTGCAGCCGTCTGCCGGTCTACGCTTAATCGTTAACCTGTTGTGAGACAGCATACAAAGGATGGCATCAGCCATCCTTTTTTATTGCCTGTCCTGCGGCGCTCTGCCAGAGTAGCGCCCACTCATGCTGCCAGGCAGCACTCTTGCTGGAGGGAATATGGCAATCGGCTCCGCCAGATGGCTCGGATTGGGCTACTTCACTTACTTCTTCTGTTACGGCATCTATCTGCCATTCTGGGGCGTGTGGCTGAAAGGCACCGGTCTCGATGCTGAAAAGATTGGCCTGCTGCTCGGCTGTGGCATGGTGGCACGCTTTGTCGGCAGTCTGCTTATCGCCTCTCAGGTCAAAAATCCTTCAAGGTTGATTACGGCGCTGCGTTTGCTGGCGCTGATGACCTGCCTGTTCGCCGCCGGTTTCTGGGTGGGTGAGCAGTGGATGTGGCTGCTGGCCGTGATGATCGGCTTTAACCTCTTTTTCTCGCCGCTGGTCCCACTTAGCGATGCGCTGGCCGCCACCTGGACACAGCAGATAGGGCTGGCGTACGGGCCGGTCAGGCTGTGGGGTTCGCTGGCCTTTGTGATCAGCTCGGCGTTAACCGGCGTGCTGGTCAGTGCTTACTCTTCAAACGCCATTTTGCTGCTGCTTTCCGTCGGCGTCATCTCTATGCTGGCAGGCATGATGCTGTCACCCGCCACCCAGCCACAGGGTAATGAACGGCAGGGCGCGGCGGGCGGCGGCTGGCAGGTGTGGCGTGAATTGCTGCGTGAGAATGCGGTATGGCGATTTATGCTCTGCGTAACACTGCTGCAGGGTGCGCACGCCGCCTATTACGGCTTCAGTGCTATCTGGTGGCAGGAGAGTGGCTATTCCGCCTCCACGGTGGGTTATCTCTGGTCGCTGGGCGTGGTGGCCGAAATCGTCGTGTTTGCCCTGAGCAACCGGTTGTTCCGCCGCTGGAGCGCGCGCGATCTGCTGCTGCTTTCGGGCATTTGTGCGTTGATCCGCTGGAGTCTGATGGGCGCCACTACCGCGCTGCCGCTGCTGATTGTGGCGCAAATCCTCCACTGTGGCAGCTTCACCGTCTGTCATCTGGCGGCGATGCGTTTTATTGCGGCGCGTCAGGGAGCGGAAGTGATCCGTCTGCAGTCGCTCTATTCCGCGCTGGCGATGGGGGGTGGCATTGCGATAATGACCATGATCTGCGGCGTGCTGTTCGCTCATCTGCAGGGGCATCTGTTCTGGGTGATGGCACTGGTGGCGCTGCCCGCGCTATTTCTGCGTCCCGGCTACGACTCCAGTAAATAACGAATCCGCTGCTGATGGTGTAACGTCAGCGGCAGTTCCGCATGCACCAGCGGCGGGGAGAAGAGTGGCAGCGAGGTGGGGTAGGGCGAAATGATGATGTCCACATCCCGCGGTGCGCCATCCCGCTGAAACTGTTTCACGTCCTGATAGGTAATATTGATCGGCAGCAGCGTGATCTCCCGAATCTGCTGCTCCACATCCTGCTCCAGATCGGTATCGTCACCCGTCAGAATCAGCACCTGCTTCTCCTGCAACGCATTCTCCTGCATCAGCCAGGCACCAAAAATAACGGTAATTAAGCTCACCTCTTCCGGGCTGAACGCAATCCCGTATTGCTGCTCAAACGCCTGCAGCGCCTGCTGAGTGGTGCGCAACAGGCGGGGATAGAGGCGGCTGACATCCAGCGCCACGCTGTTGTCGATGCCGATAGTGAAGTGGGTGCGATCCAGCGCCTGTGCCAGATGAGGATAGAGCTGGTTAAGCAGCTCGTCGCGATCAGCAAAAGTGATGTCGGCACACCGTTCAAAGTCATTAATTAACTGCTGGGTCGCAGCCATTAACTGCTGCTCAGCAGGATGGGCAATCGCATCCACGACAGGCGTATGTATCTGGCTGAACAGCAGTGTCCAGAAGTCGGTTTCACTGACGGGCGGCGCAAGGTGGCAGCGTTTGCGCCAGTGGTGAATCACATCCTCGGCAGCCTGCCGCTCAGCCTTCTGCTGCAGCCAGTGACACTGCGCTTCACTGAACAGCACCGGCTGGCGCTGGCACAATCCATATTTCATGAAAATCTGCAGAAAAAGCCGGTCGCGTTCGCTGAAATCGCGCTTCAGACGCAGGCTACAGTGCTGGATCAGCGCCTGTAAATTGGTCTCATCCCACAGCGCCTTCTCAATCTTCATCACCTTCAGGCGCTGACGCAGGGGAGCTGCAAAATGGTCGCAGACGAAATCCTGCGATAAACGCAAACTGCGTCGCAGGTTGTGCAGCAGACAGAGGCGCCGATCCAACTCTGTGCCATGAAGACGAAAGCTGCCATCCACCATCTGATGCAATTCCAGCTGGTGATATCGCTGTATCTCAAGGCCCACATCCGCGATATCCTGTCGGGCAACAGCAGGATCGACGCCATTCAGCTGGCAGACTTTTTCAAGCGTAAGCACGGGTGTCGGCAGAAACAGCAGCAATAAAAGATGGCACTGACGCTGTGAGCGGGTGAAGAGTGGTGCCAAAGGGGTAGCAGAACTCATCAATCAGGTTTCCAGCAGGCTATTTTGAGCTAAGAATAGTCAACCCCGTCAGCGCCTGCGCGGTTTACGCGGTTTATTTGCCGGAGGTTTAAGGCGGGTCACAAAATTTTGTTACTTATAGATTCTTTTCATCGGGAACGTTACTTTATAACATTATGAAACGCACACTCTTTGCCCTCTTGATGGTATTAAGTCCGGCTGTAATGGCACATCCTCACAGCTTCATCGATATGAAAACCGAACTGGTGGCGCAGGATGACACCTTTACCGGATTAAAGATGACCTGGACCATGGATGAGATTACCTCCGCCGATCTGCTTTACGACGCGGGCGAGGCGAAACCAGGCAGCGTGGTGTGGAAGAAGCTGGCGGCAGGCGTGATGGCGAACGTGCTGGGCCAGCACTACTTTTCTGAAATCTGGCACAACCAACAGCGGGTAAAGTTTTTGAATCTGCCAACCGAATACAACCTGTCACGTAACGGCCATAAAGCGGTGCTGGAATTTATTCTGCCGCTGGCGGAACCCCCGAAGCTGACCGGGCAGCGCTTTGAGATCCTGACTTTTGATCCCACCTATTTCGTCGATATGTTCTATGACAATCCCGGTGCGTTAACGCTGCCGACGGCGCTGCAGGCGCGCTGCAAGTTCGCGCTGAACACGCCAAAGCCCAATGATTCACTGAAGCAGTATGCGCTGTCGCTGGATAAAGCCGACGCGCCTGCAGAGGAGATGGATTTAGGCCGCCAGTTTGCCCAGACGGTAATACTGACATGTCAGTAATCTCCACTCCGTTACGGGCTTCCCGCCTCTGGCCGCTGTGGCTGATGGCGGGCGTGCTGCTGAGCAGCGCATTGCTGGTCTGGCTCTACTGGCCGCAGATTCTGATGCAGAGCGTACTGTGGCAAAAAGATCTGCATCGGCAGATGACTCAGCTGCTACAGCAGGTTGCGGAGCAGCCCCACCAGGCAGGCATTTCGCTGGTGATATTCAGCCTGCTGTATGGCGTACTGCACGCGCTGGGACCGGGCCATGGCAAAGTGGTGATCGCGACCTTTCTGGCGACCCATCCCACCAGAGTGAAAACCAGTATCAGGCTGACGCTGCTCGCCTCACTGCTGCAGGGTTCGGTGGCGATTGCCCTGGTGACGGTGATGCTGGTACTACTGAAAACGTCATCGCGACAGCTGCATCTCAGCAGTTTCTGGCTGGAGAAGGGCAGTTATCTGTTGGTGATCGGGCTGGGCGTGATGATCGGTTATCGGGCGCTGCGTTCGCTGTGGCGGACATTGCGTCCGCATCCGGCCCCGGTATTTCGCGCCTTCAAACCTCACCATCAGCATGACGATCAGTGCGGATGCGGACACGCACATCTTCCGACACCGAAGCAGATGAGCGGCAATCTCGGCGTGAAAACCCAGCTGCTGGTGGTGGTGTCGATGGGATTACGTCCCTGTTCCGGCGCGATTATGATGCTGCTGTTTGCCAAAGTGATTGGTGTCTATGGCTGGGGGGTTATCTCTGCTGCGGTGATGGCGCTGGGCACGGCACTGACCATTTCGGCGATTGGCCTGCTGGTTCAGCAGGCGCGCACGGTGGCGCAACGGCTGGCACAGCCTGGCGTTACCGCAGGCATGACGCGACTGCTGATCCCCGCGCTGGCCTTAACCGGCAGTCTGATTTTAATCGTAGCGGGTATCGCGCTATGGCAGTCAGCGCAGATGACGCTGGGTGGCGGAATTCGACCTTTCTGAATAAAAGCGCAGCGGAAATAAAATTGCCGCTGCGCTCTTCTCTTCGTTAATTATCTCTGAATTCATCTCTTTATTTTTTTCTCTGGCTGGTTTAGTGGTGAAATGACTATTCCCTGTCTACGCTGATAATACCAAAACGGCATTCCGCCGTCGGGATGATAAAAGATCAAGACCGCTTTCTGTTTATTGCGAGGAGTATATTTCATGGCTGATACCCGTATTAATAATGGCTACACCGAAACGCTGGCGACCGGGCCTGCTGGATTGCCGTTAAAACGTATTTCCTGGAGCGCCGTGTTTGCCGGTGTCATTTGTGCGTTGATCGTTCACATTATTCTGACGCTGCTGGGAACCGCCATTGGTGCAACAACCATTGATCCGATGAAAGAACAGAATCCACTCGACGGCCTGGGCACAGGCGCGCTGGTCTGGACTGCCATTGAAATGCTGGTCGCGATGGCTGCAGGTAGTTATGTTGCAGGCCGACTGGCTCAGCGCGAAGGCGCACTGCACGGTTTACTGATGTTTGGCCTTAGCACAATTTTCACTATTTACCTGGCTATTGCGCTGGCGACCAGTGTATTAGGCGGCGCGATGAATATTGTGGGCTCAGGCTTCCAGGCGCTGGGTAGTGGTATTTCCGCCGCTGCGCCATCCGTTACCCAAATGGCAAAAGACAAACTGCAGGAGAGTAATATTAATTTAGATAACCTGCAGAACGAACTGGAAACGACTTTACGCCAGACCGGGAAACCGGAATTACAGCCAGAGAACTTAAAGCAGGATGCAAATAAAGAAGCGCAGAATGCTGAAAACCAGGCTAACAACACCGCAAACCATCCACAGACAGCGGATACTGATCTGGCTAACTGGTTAAAAGGGGTGATGGATCGTCATTCCGATACCCTGCAGGCAGCCGATCGTGATGCGCTGAAAAATATTATCAAAGCGCGCACCGGCAAAAGCGATCAGGAAGTGGATCAGATCGTGGCCAAAACTGAACAGAGCTATCAGCAGGCCGTTCAGAAGTATCAGGAACTGAAACAGCAGGCTGAACAGAAAGCGCGTGAAGCCGGTGAAAAAGCCGCTGCCGCGACTGCGAAAGCGAGCTGGTATGCCCTGATTCTGCTGATCATCGAAGCGGTGCTGGCAGGCGTGATGGGTATGGTAGGTCGTCGTACTCAGCCTCGTCAGGTGCTGTCACACGAACGTCGTTAATCATCACTGAGTAACAGGCAATAAAAAAGGCGGCTGAGAAGCCGCCTTTTTCTGTACTGAGGCTTAGCGCTTTAACGCTTCGCTCAGCTCATCACGCATGTTCGACAGCATCGATTTCACCACACGTGGGTTACCCGCGACCAGGTTACCTGACAGCAGATAGCCGTGGTTGCCGGTGAAATCAGTCACCAGACCGCCCGCTTCACGGACCAGCAGTTCACCCGCCGCAAAATCCCACGGCTTCAGGCCAATCTCAAAATAGCCATCTACGCGACCGGCAGCCACATAGGCCAGATCCAGCGCAGCAGAACCGGTGCGGCGGAAGTCAGCACACTGGGTAAAGAGTTTGGTCATGATATTCATGTAAGCCGGCGCGTGCTGCTTCATTTTGAACGGGAAGCCGGTCGCCAGAACGGTGCCATCCAGATCGCGGGCCGTGCTGCCACGCAGACGATAGCCATTCAGCTGAGCGCCCTGACCGCGTGAAGAGGTGAAGAGTTCATTGCGCATTGGATCGTAAACGACGGCGACTTCGGTGCGGCCTTTAATGCGCACAGCGATAGAAACAGCAAAGTGGGGTAAACGTTTGATGAAGTTTGATGTGCCATCCAGCGGATCGATAACCCATTGAACATCCTGATCTTCGCCCGCCAGTTCACCGCTTTCTTCAGTGATGATGGTATGTTTCGGGTAAGATTTACGAATAATTTCGATAATCAGGCGTTCTGCTTCGCGGTCAACATTCGTTACGAAGTCGTTGCTGCCTTTCTGGCTGGCTTCGACGGCGTCCGGGGTTTCATAATATTTGGCAATTAAATTTCCGGCCTTGCGCGCTGCGCGCACGGCAATGTTGAGCATTGGATGCATCGGTATCTCTCGCTGGATGTTAAAGAACAGGGAAAACGGCGCGGAGTATAGCAGCGTGTTCGGTAAATGTCCTGCTTTATGTTAATATTCTCTCTACTGATTTTACTGACCCGTTTCTGAGTATCCCTAATCATGTTGCAAAATATTCGTATCGTGCTGGTCGAGACTTCTCACACCGGTAACATGGGCTCCGTTGCGCGCGCCATGAAAACCATGGGCTTAACCAACCTCTATCTGGTTAACCCGCTGGTCAAGCCTGACTCACAGGCTATCTCACTCGCGGCCGGTGCCAGCGACGTTATCGGCGACGCCAAAATTGTCGACTCGCTGGATGAGGCCATTGCCGGATGCAGTCTGGTGGTCGGCACCAGCGCACGTTCCCGCTCGCTGCCCTGGCCGATGCTGGATGCGCGCGAATGTGGCGTGAAAAGCGTGGAAGAGGGCCAGCAGGCACCGGTTGCGCTGGTATTTGGTCGTGAACGTGTCGGCCTGACCAATGACGAGTTGCAGAAGTGCCACTATCACGTCGCGATTCAGGCAAACCCGGAATACAGCTCGCTGAACCTGGCGATGGCCGTACAGATTATCGCCTATGAAGTGCGCATGGCATGGTTACAGGCGCAGGAGCAGGCCAGCCCGCCGCCACAGTATGAAGAGTCACCTTATCCGCTGGTGGATGATCTCGAGCGCTTCTATCAGCATATGGAACAGATGATGCTGAACAGCGGCTTTATCCGTGAAGCCAATCCTGGCCAGGTGATGAGCAAACTGCGTCGTCTTTACACCCGCGCCCGCCCGGAACGCGACGAACTGAACATCCTGCGCGGCATGCTTTCGTCGTTTGAAAAGCGAAAAAACGATAAAAAAGAAGCAGATAATAGTTGAGTGAATTACCAGGTTAAATACCTGACTAATTTACCAGGTTAAATAGTTGACCAATTTACTCGGGAATGGCAGACTTCAGAGCATCTGTTGCTAATCCTCCGATAACCGGACGCTATTGAGGTCGTACGCTATGAGACTGACATCCAAAGGACGTTATGCCGTTACTGCAATGCTGGACGTTGCCCTTCACTCCCATGAAGGTCCGGTCCCGCTGGCTGATATTTCAGAGCGTCAGGGCATTTCGCTCTCCTATCTGGAGCAGTTATTCTCCCGATTACGTAAAAATGAGCTGGTGTCCAGCGTACGTGGTCCGGGCGGCGGTTATCTGTTGGGCAAAGCGTCTAATACCATCTCTGTCGGTGAAGTGATCACCGCCGTTGATGAGTCTGTTGATGCCACCAAATGTCAGGGTAAAGAAGGCTGCCAGGGCGGCGAGCGTTGCCTGACTCACGTGCTGTGGCGCGATCTGAGCGTGCGTATCAGTGACTTCCTGAACAATATTACACTGGCTGAGCTGGTGAATAATCAGGAGATCCTGGATGTAGCCGATCGTCAGAATGCGATTGATAATCGTCGCTTCCAGAGCCCGCGCACGCAGGAAATTAACGTCAACCAACGCGCCTCGTAATCCCCGCTGTTGCGGCCCTTACTGCTAACGCGGTCAGGGCCGAATCTGCTATAAAGACGTATGATTTTTTATACGGAGCTGTAGCGCAATGAAATTACCGATTTACCTGGATTACGCCGCCACCACGCCGGCCGATCCGCGTGTGGCCAGCAAAATGATGCAGTTTCTGACGCTGGATGGCACGTTCGGTAATCCGGCCTCGCGATCGCACCGTTTTGGCTGGCAGTCTGAAGAAGCGGTTGATGTTGCGCGTAATCAGATCGCCGAACTGGTCAATGCCGATCCGCGTGAAATCATCTTTACCTCTGGCGCCACTGAATCCGATAACCTCGCGATTAAAGGTGCAGCTCACGCCCATCAGGCGCGCGGCAAACATATCATCACCAGCCAGACAGAACATAAAGCGGTGCTTGATAGCTGCCAGCAGCTTGAGCGTGAAGGCTTTGCTGTCACTTATCTCACCCCGGCGGCTAACGGCATTATCTCGCCTGACCAGCTGCGTGCGGCGCTGCGCGACGACACGATTTTAGTCACCCTGATGCACGTTAATAATGAAACCGGAGTGATTCAGGATATCGCCGCCTTTGGCGAACTCTGCCGCGAACGTGAGATTCTGTTTCATGTGGATGCGACTCAAAGCGTCGGCAAGCTGCCTATCGATCTCAGCCAGTTACCGGTTGATTTGATGTCCTTTTCTGCCCACAAACTCTATGGCCCGAAAGGCATCGGCGCACTCTATGTCCGGCGTAAACCGCGTGTGCAGATTGCTGCGCAGATCCACGGCGGCGGACATGAACGCGGTATGCGATCCGGGACATTGCCGGTGCATCAGATTGTCGGCATGGGCGAGGCGTATCGTATCGCAGCAGAAGAGCGCGAAACCGAGATGGCGCGCCTGCAGACTCTGCGCGATCGTCTGTGGCAGGGCATCAGCACACTGCCCGACGTCACCCTCAATGGCGATCTGCAGCAGAGCGCACCGAACATTCTTAACCTCAGTTTCGCTGACGTTGAGGGTGAATCACTGATCATGGCGCTGAAAGATCTGGCGCTCTCTTCCGGCTCGGCCTGTACCTCCGCCAGCCTGGAGCCTTCCTATGTATTGCGGGCGCTGGGCCTGAGTGAAGAGCTGGCGCACAGTTCGCTGCGCTTCTCGCTGGGACGCTTCACAACCGAGGAAGAGATCGACTACGCCATTGCCCTGGTGCAGAAATCAGTGACCCGTCTGCGGGCCTTAATGAAATCCTGATATCCGGTCATAGTCCGGAAATTGCGCCTATATTTGCACTTCGCTGGCAACACCTGACGGAATCTGTTATCAGGTCTCTCTGCGAATTATATTTAACATCTTATTAAAGCCGTTATAACAATCAGGCTGGATGAAACAGATAACGATTATGGAGCTTTTCGATGACCACACAACCCATGAATATTACGCTTAGCAGCCAGCCCGCCGATGCGCGCTGGGGCGAAAAAGCGATTCTCAGCAGCAACGACAGCGGCATGGCACTGCATCTGACCGGCGCAGATGCGCTGAATATCATTCAGCGTGCGGCTCACAAAATCGACAGCCAGGGGATCCGCCATGTGGCGCTGACCGGCGAAGGCTGGCACCTTGAGCAGTGCTGGGCATTCTGGCAGGGCTTCCGTGGTCCGAAAGGCCAGCGTCAGGTTGAGTGGCCGGCGCTGGGCGAACATGAGCAGGCGGAGTTTGATCGCCGTCTGAAAATCATCGACTGGGTTCGCAACGTTATTAACCTGCCCGCGGAAGATCTGGGGCCGGAACAGCTGGCACACAATGCAGTCGATCTGATTAGTGAAGTGGGCGGCAGCGCCGTCAGCTATCGCATCACCAAAGGCGACGATCTGCGGGTACAGGGGTATATGGGCCTGCACACCGTTGGACGCGGTTCAAATCGTCCGCCGGTATTTCTGGCACTCGATTACAACCCGACCGGCGACGACGATGCCCCGGTCTACGCCTGTCTGGTCGGTAAAGGCATTACCTTTGATACCGGTGGCTACAGCCTGAAGCAGAGCAGCTTCATGGACTCAATGAAATCTGACATGGGCGGCGCGGCGACCGTCACCGGCGCGCTGGCCATGGCGATTTCGCGCGGTCTTAACAAGCGCGTCAAACTCTACCTCTGCTGTGCCGATAATATGGTCAGCAGCAACGCCTTTAAACTGGGCGACATCATTCGCTATCGCAACGGTAAATCGGTGGAAGTGATGAACACCGATGCGGAAGGGCGTCTGGTCCTGGCCGACGGTTTAATCGACGCCAGCGAGCAGAACCCGACGATGATCATCGATGCTGCGACGCTGACCGGTGCGGCTAAGACGGCGCTGGGCAACGATTACCATGCGCTGTTTACCTTTGATGATGTGATGGCACAGTCGCTGATGGGCAGCGCGGTGAGTGAGAACGAACCTTTCTGGCGTCTGCCGCTGGCCGAATTCCATCGCAGCCATCTGCCGTCTAACTTCGCCGATCTCAATAATATCGCCAGCCCGTCACATGCGGCGGGTGCCAGTAGCGCGGCAGCGTTCCTGTCACACTTCGTCAGTAACTATCAGCAGGGCTGGCTGCACATCGACTGCTCCGCGACCTATCGCAAAGGCGCAGTTGACCAGTGGGCGGCGGGTGCAACAGGTCTTGGCGTGCGTACCCTCGCCAATCTGTTACTGAAATAAGCCGATCTCAGCGGTGGCTGATGCCGCCGCTGTTCAGAGGAAAACTATGAACCGTCTTGAAGAGGTGCTGAAGCTGGCGGCCACTGAGCCTGCCCATCGGCCCGAATTTTTTCAGCTGTTGCTGGAATCTGATGCCTGGGTGCCAGGTGAAAGCACCACGCAACAGCTTGATGCCAGCACGCCCGTTGATCTGCAGCACTGGGAAAAAGAGGATGGCAGCAGCATCATTCCTTTTTTCACGTCAGAAGAGGCGATGAGTGAAGCGGTGAGCGGTGAGCAGTCCTGGCTGCGTCTGCCGGTACGAACGCTGTTTGAGATTACGCGCGGCGAGACGCTGTTTCTCAATCCCAAACTGCCTTCCGGTAAAGAGTTTACTGCGGCCGAGATCACCCATCTGCTGGCTGAAGAGGGCAGTGCACTAAGCCAGCAAACCGTGCTGGAAGGCGGACAGTCACTATTGCTGTCTGAGGTGGCTGAACCCCCTGCGCAGATGATCGACTCACTGACTCAGCTCTTCAGCAAGCATAAGCAGGTGCGTCGCGCGTTTATCGCCAGTATCCGTGAGCGGGCTGACGAAGCGCCCAATCTGCTGATTGGCATTGAAGCGGACAGCAACATTGAGACGATCATTCAGGCGGCGGGCAGCGTGGCAACCGATACGCTGCCGGACGATGCGCCGGTTGATATCTGTGAGGTGACGCTAAACGATCGCGGCATCAGCCACTTCTTTACCGCCCACATCACGCCATTCTACGAGCGTCGCTGGGGCAGTTTCCTGCGCGACTTCAAGGGCAGTGAGCGGATTATCTGAGACAACAAAGTAAACAGGCGGCTCACGAGCCGCCTCATATAGCTGATATCCCGAATCAGGGGGAGTCTGGCCGCAACGAATAAGCTTAACGCGCAGGGAACAGGGTCAGAGGAGGAAAGCGTCCCGCGCCATGGACGGCGCGGGCCGAGCGGCCAGGGAGTGGCTTTAGCGACTTTCCGATCTGACCCTGTTTCCTGTGCTACCTCGTTCTTACAGCTGATCGAATCCGATATTATTAAAAAAACAGGCGGCTCATGGGCCGCCTGTTTTTTATTTCGCGATAGGTAAGTCGTCGCGACTGCCCCATTCGCCCCAGGATCCGTCATACAGTGTGACATCCCGTGCGCCCAGCGCCGTCAGCGCCAGAATCACCACCACAGCCGTCACGCCTGAGCCACAGCTGGCGACCACCGGTTGGGTAATATCGACGCCCGCATCGGCAAACAGCGTCTGAAGTTCCGCCTCCGGCTTGAGTTTTCCCTGTTCAACCAGGCTGTTCCACGGCACGTTCAGGCTGTTGGGAATGTGTCCGCGATGCAATCCGGGACGCGGCTCATCCACTTCGGCGTTAAAGCGATTGGCAGGACGCGCATCAATAATCTGTGCGCCGCCTTCATGGCTGATCAGCAGTACGTCCGTCAGGCGTTTCACCCGGCTTTCATCTGCGTGGGCCTCAAACTCACCTTCCGGCAGATTCACTTCGCCGGTTGCCAGCGCAAAACCAGCTTCTTTCCAGCCCTGCAAGCCCCCGGCCAGAATCGACACCTGAGCCACACCAAAGGTTTTCAGCATCCACCAGGCGCGTGGCGCAGAAAAGAGATTACCCTCGTCATACACCACCAGGTGCTTATCACTGCTGACACCCAGTTCACGCATCGCGACGGCAAAACTTTCGGCGCGGGGCAGCATATGGGGGTAAGGGCTGGTGTGATCGGAAAGCGCTTCAATATCGAAGTAAGGGGCGTCGGGTAAATGACCCGCCAGATATTCGGCCTGGATATCGCGAACCGCTTCCATACCGGGTGGCAACAACCGTGCATCCAGCACCTGAAGCCGCTCATCGTTGTAGTGCTCTTGTAACCAGTCGGCGGACACAAACAGTGGCGTCGTCATAACAACCTCATCTCAGCAATCTGTCATACCAGTGTCAGGGAATGTGCGCACCATCTCAAGAGAAGCGTTGATTAAATGCGAGCATTGATATGAAATTGCGCTGCGTAATCAAACGACACTCCCTGCGTCCCGGTGAAGGAACTACCATGAAGAAACGCAATACCCGGCTGCTGCTCAGCATGCTGATCGGTGGCTCGCTGCTGTCAGCGACCCTGTTACCTGTTTTGCCTCTCCAGGCGGCAGAAGCACCCGCAACCTCCCAGGTCAGCAAACCGCTGACGATTATCGATCTCTCGGAACTGCAGATCGATAATGCCGCTGCGCTGGTCTTAACCTTCAATCAGCCGCTTGATGATAAACAGGATATCGCGCAAAAAGTCAGGCTGACCGACGATAAACAGGGCCGGGTGGATGGCGGCTGGGAGCTTTCTGCTAACCGCAAAACGTTGCGCTTCCGCCATCCCGAGCCGTCGCGTCACTTCACCGTCACGGTGGATGCGGGACTGCGCGCGGCCAGCGGAGAGACGCTTGCCGCCGATTACAGTCAGAAAATCGCCACCCGTGATATCCAGCCGATGGTGGGCTTTGCCAGTCGCGGTTCACTGCTGCCGCTGCGTATCACGCAGGGACTGCCGGTGCTGGCGCTGAATGTTGACCAGGTCGATGTCGATTTCTTCCGGATAAAGAATGCCGGCCTGGCGGAATTTCTCTCGCAGTGGAATTACGGCAACAACCTCTCGAGCTGGCAGTCGCAGGAGCTGCTGAAAAGCAGCCAGCTGGTCTATAGCGGACGCTTTGAGCTCAACCCGGCGCGTAACACGCGTGAAAAATTGCAGCTGCCGATGCGTGACATTACCGCACTTCAGCAGCCGGGCGTCTATCTGGCGGTGATGAAGCAGGCCGGTACTTATCGCTACAGCCAGCCCGCCACGCTTTTCACCCTCAGCGATATTGGCCTGTCACTGCATCGCTTCCCGACCCGGTTCGAACTGTTCGCCCAGAGTCTGGCAGACGGTCAGCCGCTTTCCGGGGTCAGCGTCAGGTTACTGGATGAGAAGGGGCAGGTGCTGCAAAGCGGTACCAGTGACAGCACCGGTCATCTGAGCCTCAAGGCGGATGAAAAAGGCAAGCTCCTGCTGGCAATTCAGGGAGAACAGACCTCAATGATCGACCTGGCGCGTCCGGCGCTGGATCTCGCTGAATTCCCGGTCGCGGGGCCGCAGGGCTATGACAAACAGCTGTTTGTTTTTGGTCCGCGCGATATCTATCGTCCTGGCGAAACGGTCATCGTGAATGCGCTGCTTCGCGATGCCGACGGACACCCCTTGCCCGCGCAGCCGATCAAAGCGGAGCTGGTGCAGCCCGATGGCCAGGTGATGCGGACTTTTGTCTGGCAGCCTGAAGCGGGATTCTACCAGCAGCGACTGGCGCTGTCCGCGTCGGCCATGACCGGCGACTGGATGTTGCGACTGAATACCGGCGATAACCTCAAGCGAGAGTGGAAGTTTCACGTCGAAGATTTTCTGCCAGAGCGTATGGCGTTAACCCTGAAAAATGACCCTCAGCCACAGGCCGCTGATGCCAGTGTTGAGTTCGGTATTGAGGGGCGCTATCTCTATGGCGCCCCAGCAGCAGGTAACACGCTACAGGGGCAACTCTATCTGCGACCGGCACGCGAGGCGGTGACTGCACTGCCAGGCTATCAGTTTGGTGACATCACCGAAGAGGGGTTAAAGCGGACGCTGGATGAGGTGGATCTCAAGCTCGACGCCAGCGGTAAAGCACAACTCACGGTAGAAAATCAGTGGGATCAGCTCCACTCCCCGCTCAATCTGATCCTGCAGGCCAGCCTGCTGGAAACCGGCGGACGTCCGGTCACCCGTCGTGCCACCCAGGCCATCTGGCCCGCTGAAGCGCTGCCGGGTATCCGGCCGCTGTTTGGTAACAAGGCGGTTTATGACTACCGCAGTGACAGCTATCACGATGAGCCGACCGTGCCGGAACAGAGCCTGGCCGAATTCGACATTGTCTATGCCAACAGTCAGGGCAAAAAACTGGCGGCAGAGAAGCTGGATGTTCGCCTGATCCGTGAACGCCATGATTACTACTGGAGCTTCTCTGACAGCGAAGGCTGGCAGTCGCAGTATAGCGACAAGGATCTGCAGGAAGATGAACGCGCCATCTCTGTCCCGGCTGATGGCAGCACCAAAGTCAGCTTCCCGGTCGAGTGGGGCCACTACCGGCTGGAAGTGCAGGCGGGCGAGAAGATCGTCAGCAGCGTCCGGTTCCAGGCGGGTTATGACTGGCAGGATAACACCAACGGCACGGGTGCATTGCGCCCGGATCAGGTCAGACTGAAGCTGGATAAAGCGGCTTACCAGCCGGGCGATACCTTGCATCTGCAGGTTGAGTCACCGGCGGCCGGTAAAGGTTACCTGATGGTGGAGTCGAGCAGCGGCACGCTCTGGTGGCAGCCACTGACCGTACCAAAGGGCGGCACAACGGTGGATGTCCCTGTTGCTGAGAGCTGGCAGCGTCACGATCTCTACTTCAGCGCCATCGTGGTGCGTGACGGCGATAAGGTCAGTGGCGCAACGCCAAAACGCGCGGTGGGGCTGTTGCATCTGCCGATGGCGACGGAGGCGCGCCGCTTAAATCTGACGCTGGATGCGCCCGATAAAATCCGTCCTGAGCAACGCCTGACGGTAAAAGTCCACGCCAGTCGTGACGGCGGCCCGCTGCCTGAAAAAGTGAATGTACTGCTGTCAGCAGTGGACAGCGGCGTTCTGAGCGTCACGGATTATAAAACCCCCGATCCGTGGCAGGCGTTTTTTGGCCGTAAACGCTATAACGTCGATCAGTACGACGTCTTTGGCCAGCTGATCGAAGGCGGTGGCCGGCTCGCGGCACTGCGTTTTGGTGGTGATGGCGAAGATGAATCGATGACGCGCGGCGGCAAAAAGCCGGTGACGCACGTCAATATCGTGGCGCAGCAGTTACAGGCAGTCACGCTGGATAAAGAGGGCAACGGGTCGATTACGCTGCCGATCCCGACCTTTAACGGTGAACTGCGGCTGATGACCCAGGCATGGAGCGACGACAGCTTCGGCGCGGCCGAACGTAAACTGGTGGTCGCGGCGCCGCTGATCAGCGAACTGGCCACCCCGCGCTTCCTTGCCAGCGGCGATACAGCCTCACTGGCGCTGGATCTCACTAACCTGACCGATCTGCCGCAAACTCTGAAGGTGGATCTGAGCAGCAGTGGCTTAGTGGATCTGGCCGGGGCTGCCAGCCAGAGTGTGACGCTGGCCAAAGGCGCACGTACCACACTTCAGATTCCGGTCACGGCGAAAACCGGCTTTGGTGATGGTGAGGTCGCCGTGCAGATTTCCGGTCTGAACCTGCCGGGCGAGCAGGTGAAGCCCAGCAAACAGCAGTGGAAAATCGGCGTCAGACCACCTTATCCGGCCCGGACACTGAATTTCGATGCCGTCATCAATTCCGATCAGCCCTGGCAGGTCGCGGCAACCGCGTTTACCGGGCTGGATGCTCAGACCCTGAGTGGACAGCTGACGCTGAGCAATCGTCCGCCGCTCAATATCGCCAGTTATATCAGTGCGCTTTACGCCTATCCCTACGGCTGTCTGGAACAGACCACCAGCGGCCTCTGGCCGTCGCTCTACACCAGCCATGCCGAGCTGACCGCGATGGGGATAAAAACCAGCAGTGACGAGGCGCGCCGGGCCGCCGTCGACACCGGCATTGCCCGTCTGGCGGGCATGCAGCGGGCCAACGGCAGCTTCGGGCTGTGGGACAAGCAGAGTGAGGAGGAGTTCTGGCTGACGCCTTACGTGACCGATTTCCTGCTTCGCGCCAGCGAGGCGGGCTATGTGCTGCCGGATAATGTAGTTGACCGCGCTAACGCACGGCTGCTGCGCTATCTGCAGGATCCCGCGCAGATCAGCGGCGGCGGCAGTGATAACAACGCCGCGCTGCAGTTCAGCGTGCAGGCTTACGCCGGACTGGTGCTGGCGCGTCAGCAGCGTGCGCCGCTGGGGGCGCTGCGCGCATTGTATGAAAAGCGTGAGAAGGCCCGCTCCGGTCTGGCGCTGATGCAGCTTGGCGTGGCGCTGAAGCTGATGGGTGACGGGCAGCGCGCATCGCTTGCGATCATGCAGGGTGCCAGTCTGACGCGCTCAGATAAAGAGTGGTATGGCGACTATGGCAGCACGGTGCGCGATGAGGGGATGATGATATCCCTGTTAGCAGAGAATAAGCTGCAGCCCGATCTACAGAATAGTCTGCTGCTGTCGCTGTCAAAAGAGGTCAACGGCAAGCGCTGGTTCTCGACTCAGGAGAATAACGCGCTCTATTTAGCGGCGCATACGCTGCAGCGTGCGCAGGGCGGAAGCTGGCAGGCGCAACTGTCGGGCAATGCACAGCCTCTGCAGGGTGATGCGCCACTGAATAAAGGGCTGGGGGCTGAACGACTGTTGCAGGGCTTAGCCATCAGTAATCCGGGCAGTGCGCCGCTGTATGGTCGTCTGGATGTCACCGGTTATCCGCTGGCCGCGCCACAGCCGGAGAGCAATGTGCTTGGGATAAAACGTGAATACTTTACGCTGGATGGCAAAGCCGCCGATCTCAGCAATCTGCGCAGCGGCGAGTTGCTGGTGGTGCGTCTGACCGTTTCGTCGAAGCGCAGCATCACCGATGCGCTGGTGGTGGATCTGCTGCCTGCCGGTCTGGAGCTGGAAAACCAGAACCTGGCTGACAGCAGCGCCAGCCTCGGCGACAGTGCGGATACGCTGAAGGAGAGCATGGGTGACATGCAGCAGGCAGACATCAGACACATTGAGTTCCGTGACGATCGCTTTGTGGCGGCACTGGCGGTGGATACTTATCGTCCCGCGACGCTGGTCTACCTGGCGCGGGCGGTCACACCGGGGCGCTATCTGATGCCACCACCGCAGGTCGAGTCGATGTATGTGCCGGAGTGGCGCGCCACCGGCAGCACGCCGTCGCAGCTGCATATTCAGTAAGTGACGCGACGCGTGGTAAACGTCAGCAGCATCAAAAAGTGGTGGCTCGCGCTGCCGCTTTTTTTTATGGCGCTGTGGCTGGCTATATGGGGGCTGGATCGGCTTTTCCCGTTGCCGCTTAAACAGGTGCAGCCTGCGCGGGTGGTTGTTGCCAGCGACGGTACACCATTGTGGCGCTTTGCTGACAGCAAGGGGATCTGGCGCTATCCGGTCACGCCAGAGGAGGTGGCTCCGGCCTATCTGCAGGCGCTGCTGACCTACGAAGATCGCTGGTTCTGGTATCACCCCGGCATCAATCCCCTGGCTCTGCTGCGCGCCGCCTGGCAGGATCTGCGCCATCAGAGCGTGATTTCCGGAGGCAGCACGCTGACCATGCAGGTGGCACGCCTTATCGACCCGCAACCCCGAACGCTGCGCGGCAAGCTGATTCAGGCGTGGCGGGCGCTGCAGCTGGAGTGGCATCTTTCCAAACGAGACATCCTGACGCTCTACCTTAACCGTGCACCCTTTGGCGGCACGCTGGAAGGGGTGGGCGCGGCAAGCTGGAGCTGGCTGGGAAAAGCCCCGTCACAGCTGACGCCGGGCGAGGCGGCGCTGCTGGCCGTTTTGCCGCAGGCACCCAGCCGTCTGCGGCCCGATCGCTGGCCTGAGCGGGCAGAAGCCGCACGCAACAAAGTGCTGGATCGGCTGGCGGAATACCGCATCTGGTCTGCTGAACAGGTGGCGGAAATCCGTCAGGAGCCGGTGTGGCTGCCGCCGCGCCAGATGCCACAGATGGCGCCGCTGCTGGCCCGGCGACTGCTGTCGATCAGCCACAGCGATAAGATTGTCTCTACGCTTGACCCCTCACTGCAGCGCGAACTGGAAAGTCTGGCGCTGAATGTTAAAAATCAGCTTCCTCCACGCACTTCGCTGGCGATGCTGGTGGTGGATCACACCACCATGGCGGTTCGCGGCTACGTCGGCTCGGCTGATTTTACCGATGACAGCCGTTTTGGCCATGTGGATATGATCGCCAGCGTGCGTTCGCCAGGCTCGGTGTTAAAACCCTTTATTTACGGCATGGCGCTGGATGAGGGGCTGATTCATGCTGAATCACTGCTGCAGGATGTGCCGCGTCGCTTTGGTGATTACCGGCCAGGCAACTTCGATACCGGATTTCACGGGCCGGTCAGCGCCAGTGACGCACTGGTGCGGTCGCTGAATCTGCCTGCGGTGCAGCTTCTGGAGGCGCTGGGACCGAAAAACGTTGCAGCGCGCCTGCGCAATGTCGGTCTGAACTTACGTTTTCCCCCCGGCGCTGAACCTAATCTTTCCCTGATTCTCGGCGGCACCGGAGCGCGCATGGATGAGATCGTGGCTGCCTACAGCGCCTTTGCCCGCCACGGCAACGCCGGCCAGCTGCGCTGGATGCCCGATCAACCTTTACAGCAGCGGCCGCTGCTTTCGCCTGAGTCGGCGTGGATCATCCGGCGTATCCTGGCCGGGGAAGCGCAGCCCGCGGGCAATGGCAGCGTACCCGATGTGGTGCCACTGGCCTGGAAAACCGGCACCAGTTATGGCTACCGCGACGCCTGGTCGGTGGGGATCAATCCCCGTTATCTGATTGGCGTCTGGGTCGGAAGACCGGATGCGACGCCGGTTGCCGGGCAGTTTGGTTTTGCCTCTGCCGTGCCCGTCATGAATCAGATCAACAGCCTGCTGATGAGTCGCCTTGGCAGACGTGATGTTCCGGGCGATCCGCGGCCGGCCTCGGTGACGGTGGCGAGCATTTGCTGGCCTGGCGGTCAGCCGTTGCCCGCCGGAGACGAAAACTGTCGCCAGCGGCGGCAAAGCTGGGTCGCCGCCGACACGCTGCCGCCTACACTGCTGGCACCCGGCCAGGAGAGCCTCAGCGGATTACGCCTGGGCTACTGGCAGAATGCGCAGGGACTGCGCGTCGCAGCAGACTGCCCCGGCGCCACCCGCCATGAACGGCTGGTCTGGCCGCTGCCGCTGGAGGCCTGGCTGCCGCCTCAGGAGCGGCGGGCGCAACGTCTGCCCCCTGTCGATGCCCGGTGTCCGCCGTTACAGCAGGGCAGCAGCGCTCCGCTGATCGTTACCGGCGTGATTGAGGGGCAAATTGTCAGACCGCTGCCGGGCAGGAGCGCGCTGACAATGCCGGTCGCGGTGCAGGGAGGGCAGGGCGCGCAGCGCTGGTGGTTCCTGAATGGTGAGCCTCTGATGACGCAGAACGCCGCAGACAGCCTGTCTCTGCAGCTCGATCATCCGGGCGAGTATCAGCTGGTGGTGATGGATGAAGAGGGGCAACTTGTCTCGGTCACCTTCAGCCGGGGCTGACGCTTTTTTGCGCTAAATCATAACTATGGCGCGTCTGCTTCGACTCAGATCAAGATTTTTCATCAAATTAGGGATCTCTGATAGGCAATGCCGGACTCAGCCCCTATAATCGGCGCCGTTTCTTAACCGGGGCGGACGCCACCGGTTTCTTCAGAACGTTAAGACAGAGGTCATCATGGCAATCGAACGTACTTTTTCTATCATCAAGCCAAACGCCGTCGCTAAAAATGTGATTGGTGCTATCTACAACCGTTTTGAAAGCGCTGGCTTCAAAATCGTTGGCGCAAAAATGCTGCAGCTGAGCAAAGAGCAGGCTGAAGGTTTTTACGCTGAGCACCAGGGCAAGCCATTCTTCGATGGTCTGGTTGAATTCATGACCTCTGGCCCGGTTGTTGTTTCCGTGCTGGAAGGTGAAAATGCCGTTCAGCGTCACCGTGACCTGATGGGTGCCACTAACCCGGCAAACGCACTGGCTGGCACACTGCGTGCTGACTACGCTGACAGCTTCACCGAAAACGCCACGCACGGTTCAGATTCTGCTGAATCCGCTGCCCGCGAAATCGCTTATTTCTTTGGCGAAAACGAAATCTGCCCACGTACCCGTTAATCGCCTGGCGATAAACGTTACGTCGGCTTTACAAAAATCTGCGTAGGGGAGGTCACTCCCGCCTGTTATCAGGCTGCAGATGTTGTACAATATTGCGCCTTCATTGACTCAGCTTAATGAAGGCGCAATTTTTTTCACCTATCCCTGAACAGCGCCATAACGTGTAACAACGAGGCCAGAGAATATTATGTCCGAACAGATTGTGACGTCCGCGTCCGCATCCCCTATTGTCGTCTCCCCCAAAAGCCAGAAAATAAACCTGCTGGATCTCAACCGTCAGCAGATGCGCGAATTCTTCCTGTCGCTGGGCGAAAAGCCTTTCCGCGCCGATCAGGTCATGAAGTGGATTTATCACTACTGCTGCGATGACTTCGAGCAGATGACCGACATCAACAAAAAGCTGCGTAACCGGCTGATGGAGCTGACGGAGATCCGTGCGCCAGAAGTGGCAGAAGAGATGCGCTCTACCGACGGCACCATCAAATGGGCCATTCGCGTGGGCGACCAGCTGGTGGAAACGGTCTATATCCCGGAAGGGGACCGCGCAACGCTCTGTGTCTCTTCACAGGTGGGTTGTGCGCTGGAGTGTAAATTCTGTTCGACCGCACAGCAGGGCTTTAACCGTAACCTGCGGGTGTCAGAAATTATTGGTCAGGTGTGGCGCGCGGCGAAAATTGTCGGCGCAGCCAAAATCACCGGCCAGCGTCCTATCACCAACGTGGTGATGATGGGCATGGGCGAGCCGCTGCTCAACCTCAATAACGTGGTTCCGGCGATGGAGATCATGCTGGATGACTTCGGTTTTGGTCTGTCGAAGCGTCGCGTGACCCTCTCCACCTCGGGTGTGGTGCCTGCGCTGGATAAATTGGGCGATATGATCGACGTCGCGCTGGCGATTTCCCTGCACGCGCCTAACGATAAGTTGCGTGATGATATTGTCCCGATCAACAAAAAGTACAATATCGAAACCTTCCTGGCGGCGGTGAAACGCTACATTGGCAAATCCAACGCCAATCAGGGACGCGTGACCATCGAGTACGTGTTGCTGGATCACGTCAATGACAGCACAGATGATGCGCATGAACTCGCCGCATTACTGAAAGAAACACCGTGTAAAATCAACCTGATCCCCTGGAACCCCTTCCCGGGCGCGCCTTATGGCCGTAGCTCCAATAGCCGCATCGATCGTTTCTCCAAAGTCCTGATGGACTATGGTTTTACGACCATCGTGCGTAAAACCCGTGGCGACGATATCGATGCCGCCTGTGGTCAGTTAGCCGGTGAGGTGATCGACCGTACCAAGCGTACGATGCGTAAAAAAATGGCGGGTGAAGCCATCTCTGTGAAGGCTCTCTAAAAGAGTGACTCAGAGCGTTTCCTGAAGTGATGACGCGTGGCAGGCTGCAGCCTGTCAACGTCAACCGGATGGAAACGATTATGCGTAACGGATTACCTGCCGTTTTACTGGCGCTGTTTGTTGTAAGCGGGTGTGTCAGCCAGCATCACGAACCCGGAGCAGAAGAGGTGCGTCTGCAGTTAGGGATGCACTATCTGGCGGGTGGCGACTATGCCGCAGCTGAGCGAAACTTTCTGCGGGCACAGGCTGCCGCGCCAGAGGATTACCGGGTCTCGCTTGCGCTGGCTCGACTGGCGCAGAAGCAGGGTAATCAGACAGCGGCGCAGGCACGGTTTATACTGGCACAGCAGCAGGCCCCGGATAATGGTTTTGTTGCTAACAATTACGGTGCGTTTCTCTGCGCTTTAAGGCAGTATGGCGAAGCGCATCAACAGTTTAGTCGGGCAAGCGCAGCACCGCAGTTTGATGCACGCAATGACGCGCTTGAACTGGCAGGGTTTTGTTATCTGCAGGCTGGCGATATTGCCGCTGCCCGCAGGACACTACGCCAGGCCATTGAGGCTGACAGACGCAAAGCTGATTCGCTGCTGTCGGAAGCTGAAAAGCAGATGGCAGATAACCATCTGGCGAAGGTGCAGGTTTTGCTTGATGTTTACCAGCAACAGCTGCCCGCAACGGCACGAAGTCTGGCGTTACACTTACGTTTCGCCGCGCTACAGGGAGATGCCGCTGACGTTTCACGTTATGGCGACCAGTTAGCGCGACGTTTTCCGCAATCGATACAGTACCAGCGTTATTTAGCTAATGAATACTGAAGCCACTCAAGAAAACTCTGCATTACATTCAACAGGTGAACGCCTGCGTCTGGCCCGTGAGCAGATGGGGCTGACGCAGCAGAACGTCGCTGAACGCCTGTGCCTGAAACTTTCTACCGTGCGTGATATCGAGGAAGACAAATCGCCTGCCGATCTGGCCTCCACGTTCCTGCGCGGATACATTCGCTCCTACGCGCGTCTGGTGCACATTCCTGAAGAGGAACTGCTGCCGATGATGGCGAAACAGACACCGATTCGGGCTTCAAAGATCGAGCCGATGCAAAGTTTCTCGCTGGGCAAACGCCGCAAGAAACGCGACGGCTGGTTGATGATTTTCACCTGGCTGGTGGTGTTTGTGGTGGTGGGTCTGACCGGTGCCTGGTGGTGGCAGAATCATAAAGAGTCACAGGATGATCTGGTGCCGATGACCGATCAGAACAGCAGCAGCGGTGATAGCGGTCAGTCGATTCCGCTGGGTGAATCCAGTGGTGACAGCGCGGCACCTGCCGCGCCTGACGAAAGCAATACCGCCAGTGACAACAGCGCAGCCAGTGCGCCAGCGAGTGCGGCTCCGGCCGCCACTGGCAGCAATAGCGCGACCACCGCACAGCCGGATACCACCAGCAATGCCGTGGTTTCACCGAGCCAGGCGCCCGTGGACAACTCAGCGGCTGCACCTGCGGCCGCGAACACGAATACCAATACCAGCACGGCACCTCAGATGCCAGTAGGTGCAGCGGCGGTCAGTGAACCGGCTGCTGACCCTAATGCGGTGGTGATGACCTTTAACGCCGACTGCTGGCTGGAAGTGAGCGATGCCACCGGCAAAAAACTGTTCAGCGGCATTCAGCGCAGTGGTGGTAAACTCAGCCTCGCAGGAACGCCTCCGTATCGTCTGAAAATTGGCGCGCCTTCCGCTGTTCAGGTGCAATATCAGAATCAGCCCGTTGATTTAAGTCGTTTTATCCGTAATAACCAGGTTGCTCGCCTGACGTTGGGTGCGCAATAACAGCGTATCGCGTACCGGGCAATTGTGGAGAAGAAATATGCATAACGAAGCACCCATTATCCGTCGTAAATCCAAACGCATTTACGTCGGCAAGGTGCCGGTCGGTGACGGCGCACCCATCGCTGTCCAGTCGATGACCAACACCCGCACCACTGACGTGGAGGCGACGGTAAATCAGATCAAAGCCCTTGAGCGAGTCGGTGTCGACATCGTTCGTATCTCGGTGCCTACCATGGATGCCGCAGAAGCATTCAGGCTGATCAAACAGCAGGTAAACGTCCCGCTGGTTGCAGATATTCATTTTGACTACCGCATCGCCCTGAAAGTCGCCGAGTATGGCGTCGACTGCCTGCGCATCAATCCCGGTAATATCGGGAACAATGAGCGCATCCGTATGGTGGTCGACTGCGCGCGCGACAACAATATTCCGATTCGAATCGGCGTGAACGCCGGTTCGCTGGAGAAAGATCTGCAGGAAAAGTATGGCGAGCCGACGCCGCAGGCGCTGCTGGAATCTGCCATGCGCCATGTCGATCATCTCGACCGTCTTAACTTCGATCAATTCAAAGTCAGCGTTAAAGCCTCTGACGTTTTCCTCGCGGTTGAATCTTATCGTCTGCTGGCGAAACAGATTGAACAGCCACTGCATCTCGGTATCACCGAAGCGGGCGGCGCGCGGGCTGGCGCAGTGAAATCGGCGATTGGACTGGGTCTGCTGCTGTCAGAAGGGATCGGCGATACGCTGCGTATCTCGCTGGCCGCCGATCCGGTAGAAGAAGTCAAAGTCGGTTTCGATATCCTCAAGTCACTGCGCATCCGTTCTCGTGGCATCAACTTCATCGCCTGTCCGACCTGCTCACGTCAGGAGTTCGACGTTATCGGCACGGTCAACGCGCTGGAGCAGCGTCTGGAAGACCTCATCACCCCGATGGATGTCTCCATTATCGGCTGCGTGGTCAACGGACCCGGCGAGGCGACTCTCTCTACGCTGGGCGTGACCGGCGGCAGCAAGAAGAGTGGTTTCTACGAAGATGGTGTGCGTCAGCGCGATCGTCTCGACAACAATGACATGATCGATCAGCTGGAAGCGCGCATTCGTGCTAAAGCGTCGATGCTGGATGCCAGTCGCCGTATTGATGTGCAGCATCTGGAAAAATAATGGCGTACGCGGTTTGCGTGCGTGACTTTTTTGACTGAACCTGTGCGGTTTCATCCTCATAAGGTATGATGCCGGACAGGTTTTTTTGCATTAAGAGATTCTAACGTGGCGAAGAATATTCAGGCGATTCGCGGGATGAACGACTACCTGCCTGCGGATACCGCCCTCTGGCAACGGATTGAAGGCGTTCTCAAGCAGACGCTGGCGAGCTACGGTTACAGCGAAATTCGCTTACCGCTGGTGGAGCAAACCCCACTGTTTAAACGCGCCATCGGTGAAGTCACCGACGTGGTTGAAAAAGAGATGTATACCTTCGAAGACCGCAACGGTGAAAGCCTGACGCTGCGTCCGGAAGGCACTGCAGGTTGCGTGCGAGCCGGTATCGAACACGGTTTACTCTACAACCAGGAGCAGCGCCTGTGGTATATGGGCCCGATGTTCCGCTATGAGCGTCCGCAGAAAGGCCGCTATCGTCAGTTCTACCAGATTGGCGTGGAAGTGTTTGGTCTGCAGGGGCCGGACATCGATGCTGAACTGATCATGCTGAACGCCCGTTGGTGGAAAGCCCTGGGTATCTCTGAGCATGTTCGTCTGGAACTCAACTCTATCGGTTCGCTGGAAGCACGCGCGCATTACCGCGACGCGCTGGTCGCCTTCCTTGAACAGCACAAAGAGGTGCTGGATGAGGATTGTAAACGCCGCATGTACACCAATCCGATGCGCGTTCTCGACACTAAAAATCCTGATATCCAGCAGTTACTGAATGATGCGCCACAGCTTGTCGACTATCTTGATGACGAATCACGCGAACATTTCAGCGGCCTGTGTGCCCTGCTGGATGACGCCGGAATCAGCTACACCGTCAATCAGCGTCTGGTACGCGGTCTTGATTATTACAATCGCACCGTGATTGAGTGGGTCACCGATAGCCTGGGTTCACAGGGCACGGTATGTGGTGGCGGTCGCTATGATGGCCTGGTTGAGCAGCTCGGTGGGCGCGCAACACCTGCCGTTGGCTTTGCCATGGGCATGGAGCGTCTGGTGCTGCTGGTTCAGGCGGTTAATCCTGAATTTGAACCGACGAGCAATGTGGATGTCTATGTTATCGCTTCAGGTCAGGGCGTGCAGTCTGCTGCGATGCAGCTGGCTGAGAAATTGCGTGATGAAGCGCCAGAACTGAGGCTGATGACCAACTTTGGCGGCGGCAACTTCAAGAAACAGTTTGCCCGTGCTGACAAGTGGGGCGCTCGCGTCGCACTGGTGTTAGGCGAGGACGAGGTCAAAGCCGGTCAGGTCGTGATTAAAGATCTGCGCCGTGGCGAGCAGCAAACGCTGGATCAGGCAGAGGCTGCTGCTGTCTTGCGCTCGCTGTTACAGTAAGCGTGACACAGCACCAACCATAGAAAGGAGAGGGATTGCGTGGAAGTGTATAGCAATGAGAACGAGCAGACCGACGCGCTGCGCAACTTTTTTGCCAACAATGGCAAAGCGTTAGCTATTGGCGTGGTGATCGGCATTGCTGCGCTGGGCGGCTGGCGTTACTGGAGCAGTCATCAGGACGATACGGCGAAGACAGTATCAGCGCAGTATCAGCAGCTCACCAGCGCCATGCAGGCGGGCAAACCGGAGACGCTGGAAGCGGTAAACCGTTTTGCCAGTGAAAACAGCAACACCTACGGTGCGCTGGCTGCGATGGATCTGGCGAAGCAGTATGTTGACGCCGGTCAGCTTGATAAAGCCGCGACGCTGCTGCAAAACGGACTGAAAGATACCAAAGATGCCAATCTGCAGGCGGTGATTAACCTGCGCCTGGCACGCATTCAACTGCAACAGAATCAAGCGGATGCGGCGCTTAAAACCCTTGACGGTGTGAAGGGTGATGGCTGGACAGCCATTGTGGCCGATATTCGCGGCGAAGCGCTGCTGACCAAAGGCGACAAGCAGGGCGCGCGCGATGCCTGGAGTAAAGGGGTTGAATCTGACGCCTCTCCGGCATTGAAGCAAATGATGCAGATGAAGATGAATAACTTAAGCTAAGCCAGTCAAGAGAGAGCGCATGGAATTACGTAAATACCTGCTGCCGGGACTGATTTCAGTCACTTTGCTCAGCGGTTGTTCGCTGTTTAGCGGCGAAGAAGATGTAGTAAAAATGGCCCCGTTGCCGAAGGTGGAAAATCAGTTCACGCCACAGAAAGTGTGGAGCACCTCGGTAGGCGATGGTGTCGGTGATTTCTACTCAAATCTGCATCCTGCCTGGCAGGATAATACGGTTTATGCTGCCGACCGCTTTGGTATCGTCAAAGCGCTCGATGCCGCAGACGGTAAAGAAAAATGGAAAGTCGATCTCTCTGAGAAAACCGGCTTCTTCTCTAAAAATCGCTCAGCCATGTTATCAGGTGGCCTGACGGCTGATGGCGATCGGGTCTATGTGGGCAGCGAGCGCGGCCAGGTTTATGCCCTCAACAGTAGTGATGGTAGCCTGGCGTGGCAGACGAAAGTCGCCGGTGAAGCACTGTCACGTCCGGTAGTCAGCGATGGTCTGGTGCTGGTTCATACCAGCAACGGCATGTTGCAGGGCCTGGATCAGAGCAGCGGTGCCGTGAAGTGGAGCGTTAACCTGGATATGCCAGCGTTGTCTCTGCGCGGTGAATCTGCTCCGGCTGTCGCTTTTGGTGGCGCGATTGTCGGTGGCGACAATGGTCGTGTCAGTGCCGTGGTGCTGAACCAGGGACAACTGGTCTGGCAGCAGCGTATTTCCCAGGTCAGCGGTGCCACTGAGATCGATCGTCTTAACGATGTCGATACCACACCGGTTATCGTCAATGGCGTGGTTTACGCGCTGGCGTATAACGGCAATCTGACAGCACTGGATCTGCGTTCCGGCCAGATTTTGTGGAAACGCGAAATTGGCGGTGTGAAAGATCTGATTGTGGATGCCGGCCGCATCTATCTGGTCGATCAGGACGATCGTGTGATTGCGCTTAACGCTGACGGCGGCGTCGCCATCTGGCGTCAAAGCGATCTGCTGCATCGCAACCTGACTTCGCCGGTGCTCTACAACGGCTATCTGGTTGTCGGCGACAGTGAAGGTTATCTGCACTGGCTGAACACCACGGATGGTCGTTTTGTTGCGCAGCAGAAACTGGATAGCTCAGGCTTCCAGACCGAGCCGGTGGTCGCCAGCGATAAGCTGCTGATCCAGTCGAAAGATGGTGAGGTTTATGCGATTACCCGTTAACGGGTACACGTCTGGCAGGTGAAATCCTCCGTTCCGACGGCTCCTGATTTAATCAGGGGCCGTTTCGTTTTTAGTCAGGCATGGTATTCTTTGCGCCTTAAGCCTGAACTTGACGGCCAGAGCCGTTATAATCACGCCATTCGGGCGATTAATTATTTATTGAGGCATTTTGTTATGGTACCTGTGGTCGCGCTGGTTGGGCGTCCCAATGTGGGAAAATCTACGCTATTTAACCGCTTAACCCGCACACGTGATGCGCTGGTAGCGGATTTTCCTGGACTGACTCGCGATCGCAAATATGGTCGCGCCGAAGTGGAAGGGCGCGAATTTATTGTTATTGATACCGGTGGTATCGACGGCACCGAAGAGGGTGTTGAAACGCGGATGGCCGAGCAGTCACTGCTGGCGATTGAAGAAGCGGATGTCGTGCTGTTTATGGTCGATGCGCGTGCGGGCATGATGGCCGCCGATCAGCAAATCGCTAAGCATCTCCGTTCCCGCCAGAAAGCGACTTTCCTGGTGGCCAACAAAACTGACGGGATGGATCCTGATCAGGCGGTTGTGGACTTCTATTCACTGGGCCTGGGCGAGATACACGCCATTGCGGCATCGCATGGTCGTGGTGTGAGCAGCCTGATAGAAGAGGCACTGCTGCCATGGATGGACAAAGTTGAGACGGTCGAGCTCACGGAAGAAGAAGAGAACCAGGCGTACTGGGCTGCGCTTGAAGCTGACGAGATTGCTGAGCAGGAAGCCGCCGAGGAAGAAGAAAACTTCGACCCGACGGGCCTGCCGATCAAACTGGCGATTGTTGGCCGTCCTAACGTAGGTAAGTCAACGCTTACCAACCGTATTCTCGGTGAAGACCGCGTGGTGGTCTACGATATGCCGGGCACCACCCGCGACAGCATCTATATTCCGATGGAGCGTGATGGACGTGAATACGTTCTGATCGATACGGCGGGTGTGCGTAAGCGTGCCAAAATCTCTGACACTGTAGAGAAATTCTCGGTGATCAAGACGCTGCAGGCGATTGAAGATGCCAACGTGGTGATGCTGGTGATTGATGCCCATGCCGGTATTTCCGACCAGGATCTGTCGCTGCTTGGCTTCATTCTCAACAGTGGTCGTTCGCTGGTGATTGTGGTCAACAAATGGGATGGCCTGTCGCAGGAAGTGCGTGATGAAGTGAAAGAGACACTGGACTACCGTCTGGGCTTTATCGATTTCGCCCGCATTCACTTTATCTCTGCGCTGCACGGCAGCGGCGTCGGCAATCTGTTTGAGTCGATCACTGAAGCCTATGACTGTTCGACGAAGCGTGTAAACACCTCGCTGCTGACCCGTATCATGAACATGGCGGCAGACGATCACCAGCCACCGCTGGTACGCAGTCGTCGCGTTAAGCTCAAATACGCGCACGCGGGGGGCTATAACCCGCCTATCGTGGTAATCCACGGTAATCAGGTTAAGGATCTGCCCGATTCTTACAAACGCTACCTGATGAACTATTTCCGTAAATCACTCAACGTGATGGGAACGCCAATTCGTATTCAGTTCAAAGAGGGTGATAACCCTTATGAAGGCAAACGTAACCTGCTGACACCAACGCAGCAGCGTAAACGTAAGCGTCTGCTGGCGCATATGAAAAAGAACAAGCGTTAAGAATAGAGGGCCATCTGGCCCTCTTTTTTTTACCCTGAATAAACCGGAGCAGGGAGAAAATAGTGACTATTATTTGCGAAAAATGTCAGCAACCGCTGTCGCTCAGTGACGGTGAATTTATCTGTAATACCTGCGGTACGCATTACCCCGCACAACCCTGCTGTCCGGAGTGTCATCAGCCGCTTGAGGTGCTCAAAGCCTGCGGCGCGGTGGACTATTTTTGCCGGAACGGACATGGCCTTATCTCCCGCAAGCGCGTCCTTTTCCAGCCGCCAGGTCACTGACGCCGCTTTCAGCTACGCTTTAAACGTCTGAGAATTCAGAGCAACGACTGGCTCATTTTGTAGCAAAAATGCTATTGCGCCGTAACAAATGGGTTGTAGATGTTCACTCTGTAATGTACCAGGTGGTACAATCCTGCCGCGTCGTGGGAGGGGCAAGCCACATCCGTGTTCTTCCGGCCCATCGATCTCACGGACGCGGGTCTGTTTATATTCGATTTGAAACCGAGCGGTGCCCGGCGCGGACTGACTAAACGCGCCGGAGTCCGGAAGGCCATCTGTCCGGGCGCTCTGTTTATTCAGGAGAGTAAGTATTATGGCTGAAACATCCTCCCGCTCCGGAAAGGGGCTGGGAATAGCATCCGTGCTGCTCGGACTGGTGCTACTTGCCACCGGTCTGTTTTTTGCAATTGGCGGCGGCAAACTGGTTGCACTTGGTGGCAGCGGGTACTTTTTAATTGCGGGTATCGTCACTGTACTCTCCGCAATTCAGTTCTTCCGTCGCAAATCCTCGGCAGTGGTTCTGTTCCTGCTGGTCTTTGTCGGCACCCTGATCTGGTCGCTGTTCGACGCGGGCCTGGAGTTCTGGCCGCTGGTATCACGCCTGATGGTGCCTGCCGGACTGATGCTGCTTGCCTTCCTGATCTGGCCTTCACTGCGTAAGCATGAAGGTAAGCACTCACTGGCAAAACCCTCTTATGCGTTCTCTGCGCTGCTGGCGGCAGGCATGGTTGTTACGCTGGTGCAGATGTTCCAGCCACATCCTACCGTTGCAGGCACGGGCGAAGAGCTGCCGCTGATCCCGGTAGATAAAGCGAAACAGCAGAAAGACTGGGATAACTACGGTAATACTCCGCAGGGCAGCCGCTTTGTGGCGCTGGATCAAATCACCCGCGACAACGTGAAAGATCTGCAGGTGGCCTGGACTTTCCGCACCGGTGATACCCCTGTCAGCCCGACCGGCAACGGCGCAGAAGATCAGCAGACACCGTTGCAGATTGGCAATACCCTTTATCTCTGCACACCGCACAACAACGTCATCGCCGTTGAAGCCAACAGCGGTAAGCAGATCTGGAAACGTGAAATCAATGCCAAAGCGGAAGTCTGGCCGCGCTGCCGTGGTCTGGCTTACTTTGACGCCACGAAACCGCTGCAGCAGCCAGATAAGCCGGGGTCTTCACCTGTGACTGCCGCAGTGTTGCCAGCCGGTGACAGCTGTCAGCGTCGTATTCTGATGAACACCATCGACGCGCGTCTGATTGCGATCAATGCTGACAACGGTGAGTTCTGTGAAAACTTTGGCGATCACGGCATCGTTGATCTCAAAGCGGGCATGGGCAAGGCACCGGATCCGCAATATCAGCTGACCTCAGCGCCAACCCTGGCTGGCACCACTGTGGTGGTCGGCGGTCGCGTAGCGGATAACGTACAGACGGATATGCCGGGTGGCGTGTTGCGTGGCTTTGACGTTATCACCGGCCAGATGCGCTGGGCGTTTGACCCAGGCAATGTTGACCCGAATGCGATATTGATGCCGGGTAAAGATTATACCCGCAGTACGCCGAACTCATGGGCGCCAATGTCTTACGACCCGGCAATGAACACCGTGTTCATTCCAATGGGCAGTTCGTCGGTTGACCTCTGGGGTGCGAACCGTACTGAACTGGATCACAAATATGGCGCATCGGTTCTGGCGCTGGATGCCACGACCGGTAAAGAGAAGTGGGTCTATCAGACCGTGCATAACGATCTGTGGGACTTTGACCTGCCGATGCAGCCAAGCCTGATCGACTTCCCGCAAAAAGATGGCACTACCACACCAGCGGTAGTGATTGGCGGCAAAACCGGCATGATCTTCGTGCTTGACCGTATGACCGGCAAGCCGCTGACTAAAGTCGAAGAACTGCCGATGCCGCAGGGCCATATCCCGAACGAGCAGTACACTAAAACGCAGCCACACTCGACCGGGATGCCGCAGATTGGCAACCAGACGCTGAAAGAGTCTGACATGTGGGGTGCCACGCCGTTTGATCAGCTGGCCTGCCGCATTGGCTTCAAATCCATGCGCTATGATGGCCTGTTCACCGTGCCGGACACCGACAAGTCTCTGAGCTTCCCGGGTTCGCTGGGCGGTATGAACTGGGGCAGCATGTCGGTCGATCCGAACAACCACCTGTTGTTCGTCAATGATATGCGTCTGGGTTTGTGGGTTCAGATGATCCCGGCTGATACCAGCAATATTGCGCGTGGCAGCAACGGCGGCGAAGCGATCAACACCGGTATGGGTGCCGTTCCGCTAAAAGGCACGCCATATGCTGTGAATAAAAATCGCTTTATGTCACCGCTGGGTATCCCATGTCAGAAACCGCCATTTGGTACGCTGTCGGCGATTGACATGAAAACGCAGAAAATCGTCTGGCAGGTGCCGGTCGGCACGGTGCAGGATACCGGACCATTCGGTATCAAGATGCGCGTGAAAATGCCGGTTGGCATGCCAACGCTGGGCGGTACGCTGGCCACGCAGGGCGGCCTGGTGTTCATCGCGGGTACGCAGGATTACTATCTGCGCGCCTTTGATTCTTCAACCGGGAAAGAGGTGTGGAAAGCACGTCTGCCGGTGGGCAGTCAGGGTGGCCCGATGAGCTACGTCTCACCGAAAGATGGAAAGCAGTACATCCTGATCTCGGCAGGTGGCGCACGTCAGTCACCGGACCGTGGTGATTATGTGATTGCTTACGCGCTGCCAGACAGCAAGTAACAACACTTAATGAAAAGGGCCAACATTGTTGGCCCTTTTTTACGGAAAAGTCTTGCCTGGTTCGCTGTAAGACCGAGCATGCTCAGGGAACACGGTCAGATCGGAAAGTCGCAAAATCGTCATCCATGACTGCTCGTCCCGCGCCGTCCATGGCGCGGGACGCTTTCCTCCTCTGAACGTGTTACCTTCGCTTTAAGCTCATTTGTCGCTAACAGATGCACATCGAATTATCAGCAGTCTGAGCGCCGACATAGTCGGCCCTTTTTTTTGCTTATTTGCCGTCGCGCCACAGCGCCTGCAACTCAGGTGGCGCCACCTGTTCCGGAATCAACAGCACTATCGTCCCGACCTCGCGGTGGGTTGCATACTGAATCTGGATGCGAAAATAGCGCTGGTCGCCACTGCCCACCTGCGCGGCTTTCTCCTCAGGTTCGCCCAGCGGCATCGCCTGCTGCAGCGCATGGCAGACGCGTTCTCTTTCTGGCGGCGGCAGATCGCCCAGCATAAAGCGTCGTTCGGCGCGTAGCCCCGGAATAAAGGCCATGCCGCCTTCACGCGCGACGATGATGGTGGCGTCATCAGTGAGTTCGGGCAGGTCACTCATAGCACGCCAACCTCCTTCCACGCCTGTTCAATGGCACTGCCGACCGATTCGTTGAACCGTTTTTTACCATGCTGAACGGTGAAGCGGGCAAAGGTCTTAAAGTCAGCATCCTGTGGCAGTTCGTCGTCACACACCGTGTCGTACCAGGCATATCCCGCCTGTTCCCACGCATAACCACCCAGCGCTGTTGCTGCCAGATAAAAAGCCCGGTTAGGGATGCCGGAGTTGATATGAACCCCGCCATTATCTTCACGTGTCTTCACGTAGTGATCCATATGCGCCGGTTGCGGATCTTTGCCCAGCATCGGGTCATCATAGGCCGAGCCAGGTTCAGACATCGATCGCAGACCACGCCCATTGATGCCGCTTGCCAGCAGGCCTTCGCCGATAATCCAGTCCGCCTCATCGGCGCGCTGTTTTTTACTGAACTGTTTCACCAGCGAGCCAAACACATCTGACAGTGACTCGTTCAGTGCACCAGCCTGCTCGAAGTAGATCAAGCCGGCTTCATTTTCCGTCACGCCATGCGCCAGTTCGTGCGCCACAACGTCAATCGCAATGGTGAAGCGATTAAAGATTTCGCCGTCACCATCACCAAATACCATTTGCTGACCGTTCCAGAAGGCGTTCTGGTATTTGTCACCGTAGTGCACGGTACCGAGCAATTTCAGCCCCTGATTATCCAGCGAATTACGCTGATAAGCCTGCCAGAAGAAGTCATAGGTTACGCCAAGATAGTCCCATGCTTCCTCAGCCGCCACGTCGTCATTGCCGGGCTGGCCCTCCTGACGAATCAACTTACCTGGCAGGGTCTGCTGACTTTGCGCATCATAAATTTCACGATCCACGTGGCCGCCTGCCGCGGATTTTGCCACCGGCTGCTTTTGCCAGTGTTCCGCCATCAGGTGCTGGACGTGTGTCAGGGTGCGACGCGCCTGCTCCTGCTGGTGGCCGGAACCGTGCGCGATGATTTTGCGAAGGATATAGGGAGGAATAACGCAATAAGCCATCTGAAACTCCTTGGCGACAGGGAATGTGCCAGAAAGTATAGACCCGTCAGGCTGGTTAGACCTCATTAGTGAGGCCAGCGTTAAGTGTAAAAGTGTGAGCTGACGGGCAGAGTCAGGAGGCGGTTTTGCGGCGGCGCTTTTCTGAGGCAACAACGTTGGCAAGCCATCTGAAACGCCCTGGCGACAGGGAATGTGCCAGAAAGTATAGACCCTTCAGGCTGGTTAAACCTCATTAGTCAGGCCAGCGTTAAGTGTAAAAGTGTGAGCTGACGGGCAGAGTCAGGAGGCGGTTTTGCGGCGGCGGTTTTCTGAGGCAACACCTTTGGCAAGCCATCTGAAACGCCCTGGCGACAGGGAATGTGCCAGAAAGTATAGACCCTTCAGGCTGGTTAAACCTCATTAGTAAGGCCAGCGTTAAGTGTAAAAGTGTGAGCTGACGGGCAGAGTCAGGAGGCGGTTTTGCGGCGGCGCTTTTTCTCAGGCAGTAACTGCGTCACCTGGCTTTCAACCCAGCCATCATCAAGACGGGTACGGAGCAGGTCGCCGCTCTGGAGCTGTGCGGTTTTCTTCACCACCTGTCCGGCAGTGTCGGTGGTCACGCTAAAACCGCGCGCCAGCGTCGCCAGCGGGCTGACGCCTTCCAGCTGCGCCACCAACTGACCAAAGTGCTGTTTGCTGGTGCTCAGCTGTTTTGTCATGCTCTGCTGCAGGCGGTAGTGCCAGCTTTGCAGCTGTTTTTGCGCATCGAACAGCCGCTGCTGAGGCTGCTGGGCATTGAGTCGATGCGACAGACGATCCTGCTGACGCGTGGCCTGACGCAGGTGGGTTTCCATTGCTTCCCCCAGTCGCTGCTGCAGGCGGAACAGGGCGGTCTGCTGACGGGCCAGACGCAGCTGCGGATGCTGCTGTTGCAGACGATGCTCAAGGCGGGAGTAAAGCCGCTGCTGACGTGCCAGGTAGTAATCCATCGCCATCTCCAGCCGCTGTTGCTGTGACTGCAACTGACGCAGTAACTCCAGCTGGTTACGGCTGACAATTTCAGCCGCGGCGGAAGGGGTGGGTGCACGTAAATCGGCAACGAAGTCGGCAATGGTGACATCGGTTTCATGACCCACCGCGCTGACGATGGGAATGCGGCTGGCAAAAATGGCGCGCGCCACGCGTTCATCGTTAAAGCCCCACAAATCTTCCAGCGAACCGCCGCCGCGTCCGACAATTAAGACGTCGCACTCGTTGCGCAGGTTGGCGATTTCAATTGCGCGGACGATAGCCGCTGGCGCATCGACGCCCTGAACCACGGTCGGATAGATAACCACGGGCAGAGAGGGATCACGGCGATGCAGCACGCGTAACACATCGTGCAGCGCCGCGCCGGTGGAAGAGGTGATTACCCCGACCTGACGCGCCGGTTCCGGCAGCGGTTGCTTATGCTGCGGATCAAATAGTCCTTCGGTGGCCAGTTTTGCTTTCAGCAGTTCAAACTGCTGCTGCAGCAAGCCTTCACCCGCCGGATGCATACTTTCGGCAATCAGCTGATAGTCACCGCGTGGCTCATAGAGAGTGATGTTGGCGCGAACCAGCACCTGCTGACCATGCTGCGGACGAAAGGTAACGCGTCGGTTACTGTTGCGGAACATAGCACAGCGAACCTGAGCGCCATCATCTTTCAGCGTGAAGTACCAGTGACCGGATGCCGGTTGCGTGAAGTTGGAGATCTCGGCGCTGATCCAGACCAGGCCCATCTCTTTCTCCAGCAGCTGACGCACTGTCGTATTGAGACGGCTGACGGTAAAAATATTGGCGATGGGTGGCAGCGACATGTGACGAAGATCAAATTCCAAATCAGCAGGTTAATTCATCGATACTACAGGGCTGCCAGTGCGGATCAAGAGTTTTTCGTAAATAATGCTGGAGGCAATCGATTACGGCCTGTATAATGCCGCGGCAATATTTTATCTATTCTCAATCACCCGAGGTGGAGTATTGCCATGTTAAGAATCGCTAAAGAAGCACTCACTTTTGACGACGTTCTGCTCGTCCCTGCACACTCCACCGTCCTGCCGAATACGGCCGATCTCGGCACCCAGCTGACCAAAAATATCCGTTTAAATATTCCTATGCTCTCCGCTGCCATGGACACCGTGACCGAGTCGGGTCTGGCGATTGCGCTGGCACAGGAAGGCGGGCTTGGCTTCATCCATAAAAATATGTCAATCGAACGCCAGGCGGACGAAGTGCGCAAGGTGAAGAAACATGAAAGCGGCGTGGTGACTGAACCACAGACCGTCCTGCCAACCACCCCACTGGCTGACGTTAAAGCGCTGACCGAGCGCAACGGCTTTGCGGGCTATCCGGTGGTTAACCGCGACAACGAACTGGTGGGTATCATCACCGGTCGTGACGTGCGCTTTGTCACTGACCTTTCACAGCCTGTCTCTGCAGTCATGACCCCGAAAGATCGTCTGGTGACGGTGAAAGAGGGCGAAGCGCGCGATGTGGTGCTGCACAGGATGCATGAAAAGCGCGTTGAGAAAGCGCTGGTGGTGGATGACAGCTTCCATCTGCTGGGCATGATCACCGTTAAAGATTTCCAGAAAGCCGAACGTAAACCTAACGCCTGTAAAGATGAGCAGGGTCGTCTGCGTGTCGGTGCGGCAGTTGGCGCAGGTGCAGGTAACGAAGAGCGTATCGATGCGCTGGTTGCAGCGGGCGTTGACGTGCTGCTGATTGACTCTTCACACGGCCATTCTGAAGGCGTGCTGTCACGTATCCGTGAAACCCGTGCCAAATACCCGGACCTTGAAATCGTCGGCGGCAACGTAGCCACCGGTGCCGGCGCACTGGCGCTGGTTGCGGCAGGTGTCAGCGCCGTTAAAGTGGGTATCGGCCCGGGCTCTATCTGTACTACCCGTATCGTGACCGGCGTGGGCGTTCCGCAGATCACTGCCGTCTCTGACGCAGTCACCGCGCTGGAAGGCACCGGTATTCCGGTGATTGCCGATGGCGGTATCCGTTTCTCCGGTGACATCGCGAAAGCGATCGCCGCCGGTGCGTCCTGTGTCATGGTCGGTTCGATGCTGGCGGGGACCGAAGAGTCACCGGGCGAGATCGAACTTTATCAGGGCCGTTCGTTCAAATCCTATCGCGGTATGGGTTCACTGGGCGCGATGTCTAAAGGCTCTTCTGACCGCTACTTCCAGACCGATAACGCCGCTGACAAACTGGTGCCGGAAGGTATCGAAGGTCGCGTGGCCTATAAAGGCCGTCTGAAAGAGATCGTGCATCAGCAGATGGGCGGCCTGCGCTCGTGCATGGGCCTGACCGGTTGCCCGACCATTGATGACCTGCGCACTAAGGCGGAGTTTGTCCGCATCAGCGGCGCCGGCATCAATGAGAGCCACGTGCATGATGTGACCATCACCAAAGAGTCACCGAACTACCGCATGGGTTCATAATCCCGATTTCCCGCCCGGCTTCAGCCGGGCGCTTTTATTGATCAAGTCACCGTTCTGGAAAACCCTCAATGACGACGGAAAATATCCATAAGCATCGCATTCTGATTCTCGATTTCGGCTCACAATATACTCAGCTGGTTGCACGTCGCGTGCGCGAGCTGGGCGTTTACTGTGAACTCTGGGCATGGGATGTCACCGAAGAGCAGATTCGCCAGTTCAACCCAAGCGGCATCATCCTTTCCGGTGGTCCGGAAAGCACCACCGAACTGAACAGCCCGCGTGCGCCTGAATATGTCTTCAGCGCTGGCGTGCCGGTGCTGGGTGTCTGCTACGGTATGCAGACGATGGCGATGCAGCTGGGCGGCACCGTTGCTGGCTCAACCGAGCGTGAGTTTGGTTATGCGCAGGTTGAAGTGACGACGCCAAGCGCCCTGGTTCGCGATATTGAAGATGCGATCAGCGCCGCTGGCAAACCGCTGCTGGATGTCTGGATGAGCCACGGCGACAAAGTCACGGCGATCCCGGCTGACTTCGTGACCGTTGCCAGCACAGAAACCTGTCCGTTCGCCATCATGGCTAACGAAGAGAAGCGCTTCTACGGCGTGCAGTTCCACCCGGAAGTGACCCATACCCGCCAGGGCCTGCGGATGCTTGAGCGCTTCGTTATCGACATCTGTGAATGTGAAGCCCTGTGGACGCCAGCCAAAATCATTGAAGATGCGGTTGAACGCCTGCGTGTGCAGGTCGGCAACGACAAAGTGATCCTTGGCCTGTCAGGTGGTGTTGACTCCTCCGTGACGGCAATGCTGCTGCATCGCGCCATTGGCGACCGTCTGACCTGTGTGTTCGTAGATAACGGCCTGCTGCGCCTGAACGAAGCACAACAGGTTATGGATATGTTTGGCGACCACTTCGGCCTCAACATTATTCACGTTGAAGGCGAAGCGCGCTTCCTCGACGCGCTGGCAGGTGAGAATGAGCCGGAAGCGAAACGTAAAATTATCGGTCGCGTCTTTGTGGAAGTCTTCGACGAAGAAGCGCTGAAGCTGCAGGACGTTAAGTGGCTGGCACAGGGCACCATCTATCCGGATGTTATTGAGTCTGCGGCCTCTGCAACCGGTAAGGCGCACGTCATCAAATCGCATCACAACGTCGGCGGCCTGCCGAAAGAGATGAAGATGGGCCTGGTTGAGCCGCTGCGTGAGCTGTTCAAAGATGAAGTGCGTAAGATTGGTCTGGAGCTGGGCCTGCCTTACGACATGCTCTATCGCCATCCGTTCCCGGGCCCAGGTCTGGGCGTGCGCGTGCTGGGCGAAGTGAAGAAAGAGTATTGCGACCTGCTGCGCCGTGCCGATGCCATCTTCATTGAAGAGCTGCATAAAGCGGATCTCTATAACAAAGTCAGCCAGGCCTTCACCGTCTTCCTGCCGGTACGTTCAGTCGGCGTAATGGGCGATGGCCGTAAATATGACTGGGTTGTCTCGCTGCGTGCGGTGGAAACCATCGACTTTATGACCGCACACTGGGCACACCTGCCGTATGATTTCCTGGGCCGTGTCTCTAACCGCATCATCAATGAAGTCGACGGCATCTCCCGCGTGGTGTATGACATCAGCGGTAAGCCACCAGCGACAATAGAGTGGGAATAACCTGGCCTCAGCCAGTTAATCCCTGATAAGTCTGCAGCCCGCTCCTCAGCGGGCTTTTTTTATTGCTCTGACCGTGCGCAGACTCGCTGTTTTAACCTTTCAGCACATCCAGGTCCGTCGCTGGTGTTTTCCTGTTCACTTTGCCGGAAATTACGCTATCCTCCATGCAGTAAAAGCCCGCAACTGACGTCAGTTGTGTCCCGCTCTTAACCGCCGCTTTCACCGATCGTCCGTATCCCAAAGCCGCCGCTTACTGAAACCGCCTGCTGAACAGGCGATTCGCGATTCTTACGTCACCAGGAATGTTGTCATGCTCTCACTTAAAGTGTTCAGCCTGTTTTTTGTTGCCGTACTGCTGCTATCGCTGGGAGCCAGCATTGCGCAGGCGACGCGTCACAGCGAAACCGCAGAGCCGGGCGGCTGGGCGACCGCCCGACGTGATTCGTCCGGGATAGCACCCGACCCGCGCGCTTTATATAGCCTGGCTATTGTACAGGTCTATGCTGCGCCGACCTATGGCTGGAAAGGGGCGGTGGCGGTGCATCCGTGGATCATCTTCAAGCGCGCAGGTGAAACTCGATTCACTCGCTACGAAGTGATTAGCTGGGGCAGCGGCGATAAAGTCCGGCGCAACACCAACCTGCCTGATGGCTACTGGTATGGCGCAAAACCGCGGCTGCTGGTGGAACATCGCGGACCGGAAGCAGAAGCGATGATCCCGCAGATTGAAGCCGCCATTCAATCCTATCCGTGGCCGACAACCTATCGCGCCTGGCCTGGACCAAACAGCAACACCTTCCTGGCGCATATTGGCCGCGAAGTACCCGCTTTAAGGCTTGATCTGCCCGCTAACGCGCTGGGTAAAGATTACCGGCCACTGTGGCGTCCGGTCGGGCTGCCGCCATCCGGGCGCGGTGTGCAGGTGTCGATTCTGGGTGTGGCGGGAGTGACGCTGGGTGCAGAAGAGGGATTTGAAGTGAATCTGCTGGGCCTGAACATGGGAGTCGATTTCACACCGTTCCGGCTGCGTCTGCCGTTTATTGGCGGCCTGGGAAATGACAACCTTCAGCAGGATAAGCCCTGACAGTCTGGCCCCGTCAGGGGCCGTTTCACTTCAGCACACGCCAAAGTCACCCTCTTCGTGATAGAGATTGACGCTCTCTGCTTTCACTTCGATCTCTTTTTTCGCCGCATCATCAACGCGTGCACACCATAAGGTGTCACCTTCGACGCGCAGCACCTGCATTTTCGGGCCGCCGGTTTTAGACTGAACAAAATCCTCTGCTTTAAACATATTGCCTCCGTTGATTATCGTTTCTGCTGCCAGATGACTTCTGGCGCTGATCGTTTTTTGTGTGACGTTTTCCAGTTTATACCCTGACTGTTTTACTGCGAGAAAAAGTCTGCGCATGCTGAGCCGCACTAAGATAATTTCATAGGGTTGTCAGTTGACAACTTATCAATTCAGCGTCAGGATAGGGAAAAATATGGCAAGGAAGCGGCATCCCAACAAAGAGATCGAAACGGCGTTACGCTACGCCGAATCCCATGGCTGGCTGGTCGTCACGGGAGGCCATCACGCCTGGGGCAAAATGTACTGTCCGAAAAATCTGTTGATGTGCCGATGTGGGGAGTTTTGTCTGACCTGTATCTGGAGCACACCAAAAAACGCACATCAGCATGCCCGCGCGCTGCGGCGCGTGGTCGACAACTGTCACTATCTGAAGTCCTGATGCAGCACAAGGAGAAGCATATGGAATATTGTTTCACATTACGGTTCAGCCTGCCGGAAGGGCACGCGCCGGTGGATGAACTGCTGGAAACGCTGGCAGCGGCAGGCTGTGATGATGCGCTAATCGGCCTGGGCATGCCGGGCAGAATTGCACTGGAGTTCACCCGCGAGTCTGACTCCGCAACGGATGTATTGAAGCAGGCAGAAGAGGATGTGCTGCGTGCGATACCGGGAGCCACGCTGGTGGAAGCCGCACCCGATTTTGTGGGATTGACGGATGTGGCGGAGATCATCGGCATGACGCGTCAGAATATGCGTAAGCTGATGCTCAGCCACCGCCCGCCGTTTCCGCTGCCGGTGCATGACGGTAAAACCGCCATCTGGCACTTAGCGGATGTGCTGGAGTGGCTGATTCAGCGTGGTAACTATACGCTGCCTGCGGCGACCCGAGAGCTGGCACAGGTAACGCGGCAGCGCAATCTTAACGGGTCGCTGCAACGTTACGGCCTGCAAGCCTGAAGATTAGTGCGGCAGCAGGAAGATCGTCGCCAGTCCCAGGAAAATAAAGAAGCCGCCGGTGTCAGTAAGGGCGGTGATCAATACGCTGGAGCCGACGGCGGGATCGCGATTCATTTTAGTCATGACCAGCGGCACCAGCACGCCCATCAGCGCGGCCAGCAGCAGATTCAGCGCCATGGCCAGCATCATAACGCCGCCCAGCGCCATATTGTCATACATCAGCCAGGTGATACCGCCCATGATGCCGCCCCAGAACAGGCCGTTGATCAGCGCCACGCCAAGCTCGCGGACGATCAAAAACGAAAAGTTGCCCGGTTCAACCTGATGTAAGGCCAGCGCCCGCACAATCATGGTGATGGTCTGATTACCGGTATTGCCGCCGATACCCGCGACGATCGGCATCAGCGTGGCCAGCGCCACGATTTGCGAAATCGTCCCTTCAAACAGCCCGATAACCCGTGAGGCGACAAAGGCGGTACAGAGGTTAATCGCCAGCCAGGCCCAGCGTTTACGTACCGATTTACGCACCGGCGCGAACACATCCTCTTCCTGACTGATCCCCCCCATTTTACGAATGTTGCTTTCGTTTTCGGCATTCACCAGGTCGATGATGTCTTCAATGGTCACGCGGCCAATCAGCTTGCCTTTGGCGTCGGTGACGGCGGCAGAAATGAGGTTATAACGTTCAAAGGCGCTGGCTGCGTCTTCGGCCTTATCATTGAGCTGGAAGGTGGTAGGGCGCGCGTTCATCACGTCGCTCACCAGGGTTTTGGGTTTGTTAAGCAGGATGTCCGTCAGCAGCAGTTCGCCCAGCAGCTGATTATCTTTATTGGTGATAAAGAGTTTATCGGTACCGCCCGGCATGCTTTTGCGCTTGCGCAGAAAGCGTTGCACCGTTGCAAGCGTGACATCTTCACGCACCGTCAGGATATTGAAATCCATCACCCGGCCCACGCGGTCACGGTCAAGCTGCACCATATCGAGCATGCGGGCGCGCAGGGCGGGCTCCACAGTTGCCAGCAGGCGTCCGGTCAGGTCACGTGGCAGATAACGCGCCAGCCAGACCTGATCGTCGATATCCAGCGGCTGGATAGCGCGCAGGATATCGCGGTCGCTCATCTCTTCGGTGAGGCTGGCCCAGACCGTTTCAGACGCTTCAACCAGCACATGGCCGCGCCGCTCGTTCGGCACCAGCCGCCACAGCGCCTGACGTTCTTCTTCGGGCAGGGCTTCGAGAATATCCGCGAGGTCAGCGGCATGCAGTTGCAGAATGTCCTGTTCCAGCGCGTCACGCTGGGCCGCATTTTCACGTTGCTGTTCAGGATTGAGATCGCCCGATTTCTCCAGCAGGGCATCAACCAGATCGTGCTCGCTGAGCAGCAGCGTCAGAATGCGATGACGTATTTCACTTAAACGTTGAGAGTGAGAGGCAGACACATTGGATCCCTTAAGTCTGAAAGCACCAGCACGAAGTGTAGCGTTTCGCCTGAAAAAGGGATGCAAAAAAGAGTCCAGTTGTCTGGATAACATTTACGTATCAGGTGCGTTTCAGGCGAAAGGTCGTTATTGGTTATTCGCTATCGCGTATCGCCTGATGTTATGGCAACCGGTTCAGGAATAGCTTTCTGTTGCTGATGATGCTCGAAGGCAGCAGGCAGGATAAAAATCAGGCGACTAAAAAGAATGATAAAACTAATCAGCAGCACAATGCGGGTCATGGTGCCGGTTTTTTGACGTCTTCGGGGAGAAATAGCGCTGTTCACGCGGGGTGGTTCCTGTAATGACCCCATCTGGGGCGACTGCAATATTTAGTCACAGTCGCCTGATGAAATCAATCGCTGTTGAAAAAAACAGCAGATAAAGATCAGTAACTCGCTTTTTGCGCCAGCAGCGTCGCAAACCGACAGGTGATGCGGTTGCCATTTTCATCTGTGCGATGCAGCTGACCGGGGTGCTCGTTGTACTTCACGATGTGCCAGTTGCGGTAGTAGTGGCTGAGCTCACCTGATTTAAACGCAAAGGAGAAATCAGCCGGGCAGGGCATATCGTCCGTGTTCATCGCCGCCACGATCAGGTTAAAACCGTCTCTGACCGTACAGGCCTGCATGTCGGCAATCAGCTGCGGAATAGTCTGCGGCTGCAGGAACATCATCACCACAGTCGATAGCACAAAGTTGAAGCCGCCATTAAAGCGCGTGTTGTTCAGGTCGCGCTGCTCGGTATGAATGCCGCTGAGATTTTCCTGCGCAATAATCTCCTGCAGGCGCGCCAGGCTTTGCGGATTATGATCCCACGCCGTGACGTCAAAACCGTGCTGATTCAGAAACAGCGTATTGCGTCCCACGCCACAGCCAAGGTCAAGCGCCTTGCCGACGTTGAGCTGGGGCAGCGCCGCAACCACTTCGGAGTGGGGCGGCGTTAAACCATAGGTTTCGGCAAAATAATTTTCGCCTGAAAGGGGTGCGGTTGGTTGTGTCATATTCATCATTTCAGTTAAACGGGCGCCAGGCGCCCGTGTTGTCAGACTTCTTCTTCGAGGATCAGTTTCCATCCCGTGACGTCATTCCAGTAAACCTGCTCCCGTTCAAGATCGAGCTGAACCAGGTTGTTCTGCGTGAAGTAGCCCGCCGGGAAGGTCAGCGTCCAGTGGCCATCATCGCATTTCAGGGTTAACGCCTCCGGACGCGTGGTGGCCTGTCGCTGATTATTCAACAGGGTACCCAGGCGAAGCAGGAAGATCAGCGGTACAAACTGCTTTTTCTTGAACAGCGTCACGCGCGGCAGCTCATCAAGCTTTATCGCTTTACGATGGAATCTGACCAGCGCCGCCAGCAGCATCTGCTGATCCTGATTGAAGCCCGGCAGGTTGGTGTTTTGCAGAATATAGGCTGAATGGCGTTGCAGGCCGCTGTGATTGATGGTCAGGCCCACTTCGTGCAGCATCGCCGCCCATTTCAGCAGTGCGGCCAGTTGTGGATTCGCCAGTTTCTGATTCTGCTCGCGCCACTGCAGATAAAGCTGCTCGGTGGTGTCGAGCACGCGTCGTGCCTGATCGCTGTCGATAGCATAATGGTTCGCCAGACTCTGTGCGGTACGGCTGCGAATATCCTGATGGCGGAAACGGCCCTCCATCTCATAGAGCACGCCTTCACGCAGCGCACCGTCGGAGAGGCGCAATTCGCGAATGGCCAGCGCATCAAATACGCCGCAAAGAATCGCCAGCCCGGGTACAAACACGCCTTTACGCTCTTCCGACAGACCTGGCAGGCTGAGTGCAGCAAAGGATTTGTGTTTCATCACCTCGTCATAGAGCTTTTCGAGGCGCTCAGGCGTAATCAGCTTCTCTTTTTCATCCATCGCCAGCAGCACTTCGCAGGCGGCTTTGATGGTGCCGGACGCGCCCAGCGCATATTGCCAGCCATGCAGACGATATTGCCACGCCAGCGTTTCCAGCTTCTGCGCGGCCGCTAAACGGGCGCGACGGAAGTTTTCACGGCTGATTTCACCTTTCGGGAAATAGAGCTGGGCGAAACTGACGCAACCCATGCGTCGGCTCTCAACCAGTTGCGGTTCAAAATCCTCGCCAATGACCAGCTCGGTTGATCCGCCGCCGATATCGATCACCAGCTTGCGACCTTTCTCCGGCTGGGTATGTTCAACGCCCATAAAGATCAGGCGAGCCTCTTCATGGCCCGAAATCACCTCGATCGGATAGGGGATCACCTCGGCCGCTCGTTGCAGGAAGGTTTCGGCGTTGACCGCCTCGCGCAGCGTGTGGGTACCGACAATCGTCACGTTGCTCGGACTGAACCCCTGCAGGCGCTCGGCGAACAGGGCCAGGCAGGCTAACCCTCGCTCCATCGCTTCCTCGCTGAGGTTGTGCCGGGCATCCAGCCCGTCAGCCAGATGGACGCGCTGCTTAAGGCGGCCCAGTACCTGCATCGCACCATCGACAACCCGCGCAATCACCATATGGAAACTGTTCGAGCCCAGGTCAATCGCCGCAAACTCCTGGGGTTTTGGCGTACTTTTATGAGAAATTGGCATAGGATTTATTCAGGTTGTTCCAGTTTCTTGATGTAATCATAAATGGCCAGCTGCGATCGCACTTTACGACGATTGCCGCGCTGGACGTAATGGTTACTCAACTCTTTATCGACGATGCGGGCTTTCACCGTATCACTCAACTGAATAGCAATAATGTCGAGTATGCGCTGCCGGATGTGGGGATCGAGAATCGCCACTGCCACTTCGATACGGTAATCAATGTTACGTGTCATCCAGTCAGCGGAGGAGAGGAACACCTTCTTATCGCCGCCATTCTCAAAAATATAGACGCGATCGTGTTCCAGATAACGGTCAACAATACTGATGACACGAATATTTTCACTGATCCCGGGCAAGTCAGGGATTAATGAGCACATTCCGCGCACCAGAAGATTAACCTTCACCCCTACGCTGGAGGCTGTATAAAGCCGATCAACCAGACCTTTGTCCACCAGATTGTTGATTTTCAGAGTAATGCCGCAGGGCTTATTCTGCTGCGCATTAGCAATTTCGGTGTCGATTAGCTCATACAGCATCCGGCGCGAGTTCTGCGGCGAGACCATCAGATGATCGAACGTCACGGGCCGGTAGGGATTCTCAATAAAGTTGAATACCCGACGCACTTCATTGGTGATGCGCGCATCCGCGGTCAGCAACGAGTAATCCGTATAGAGACGCGCGGTTTTCTCGTTAAAGTTGCCGGTACCGATATGCGCGTAGCGCACAATCTCTTCGCCTTCGCGGCGTGAGATCAGGAACAGCTTGGCGTGGATCTTCAGGCCTGGTGCGGAGAAAATGACATGCACGCCCGCTTCAGTCAGGCGTTTCGCCCAGTAAATATTGGCTTCTTCATCAAAGCGCGCCTGCAGCTCCACCACCACCGTGACTTTTTTACCGTTGTAGGCGGCATGGATCATCGCATCCATGATGCGGGAGTGTTTAGCAACGCGGTAGATGTTGATTTTTATCGCCAGCACGCTGGGGTCGAACGACGCCTGGCGCAGCAGCTCCAGCACATGCTCAAAGGTGTGGTACGGGTAGTAGAGCAGCACGTCGCGATTGCGAATCGCATCAAAGCCGTTGCGGAAACCATCAAAGCCGATGTGGCGAATCTGCGGCAGCGGGCGGTTCACCAGGTTATTTTTGCCGACGTTAGGGAAGCCGATAAAGTCTTTGAAGTTGTGGTAGCGGCCGCCTGGCAGGATGGAGTCCAGGTTTGAGATGGAAAGCTTGTGGCACAGCAGCGACACCATCGTGTCTGGCATATCGCGCTGGTAGACGAAACGCACCGGTTCCGCCGTCAGTCGCTGCTTCAGGCTGGAGGACATCAGCTCCAGCAGGCTCGACTCCATCTCCGTGACCAGGTCGTACTCGGCGTCACGCGTCATTTTCATTGAATAGGCGTTGAGCGCGTCGTAGTCGTAGAAACCTTTAAAAATGTCATCCAGGCAGTAGCGCAGAATGTTATCCAGCAGGATCATTGGCTTACGGCGGCGCGGTGGCTCAGCCGGTAAATTGATGAAACGCGGGACTTTGTCGGACGGAATTTCCAGCAGCGCATACTGAATATTGTCACCGCGAATGATCTCTACCGCCAGATAGGTGTAGTCATCTTTAAGGAATTCGGTCAGATCCGTTTCATGGGTGATCAGAATCGGCGAGATATGCTGACGCAGTTCGTGCTTGAAGTAGTGGCGCAGCCACGCCTGCTGATTGGATGAGAGCTGACGTTCGTTGATCAGGAAGATCTGGTTACGTGCCATCTCCAGCAGCAGATCGTTATATAACGCATCAAACTCCTGATCGGACTTCATTACCCGCTGCTGAATTTTCTTAAACAGATGGCGTGGCGTACTGGCGGAACCCTGCTCTTCACCAATCAGAATGCGGCGTTTGAGGTCTGCGAAACGCACTTTATAGAATTCGTCGAGATTATTGGAGTAGATACCCAGAAAGCGCATCCGCTCAATCAGTGGATTGCTTTTGTCTGCTGCTTCCTGCAAAACCCGTTCATTAAAGGATAACCAGCTTAATTCTTTTTCAATATAAAGCTTTACCTGACCCATTCTCACTCCATTTAGCGGTTGCAGGACTGAAGATCCAGTATCCACCAACATTATGGCGAGAGTATGGCAGCGTTGTCCAACGCCAGGAGTTGTCTTATCAATCGGCTACGGGCAACATAGCGGCTTATTTTGGCCTGCTAGCGGAACCGCATGAGCGCAAACCACATTCCTGTCCAATTCAGCGATCGTAAGCGTCGTGCCGTTGACCGTCTGACACGGCGACTGGTCACCTGCTGTGGCGTGGCGATCCTGCTATTGATGCTGCTGCTCTTCTGCTGGCTGATTGGCGTGGTATTACCGCTGTTTAATGCGCCGGGCCTGCAGATTGCGGCCAGCCAGCAACTCTGGGATCGTGCGCCAGCCTTAGCGATTGGCAATCAGGGGAAGGTCGGCTGGCGCATCAGCGAGCGCGGTGCGGCGCGTTTTATTCCGCTGGATGGTCAGCCTGCGGAACCGGCACTGGCGCTGACCCCGCCGCCCGGGGAGATAGTGCGGAGTGCCGATGAGCAGACGCTACTGCTGAATATGCAGGGTGCGCTGACACTGATGCAGCCAACCGCCGACCAGCAGTGGCGTTTTCCGCTGGGAGATAAACCTTTTCATCTGCCCGATGGCGCAGTGACGAAGATGGCGCTGGCGACGCGCCATGCGGGTCAGTGGCGTATAGCCGCACTCACTGAGGCCGGACTCCGGGTGCTGACGCTCGGCACCGATCGCCAGGCCTCGGTTATCCCGCTGCCGCAACGCCAGCTGGATCTGCTGGCGCTCTCGCCTGCCGGCGATCTGCTCTACACCACCGAAAGCAATCTGCTGCGGGTCTGGCAACTTGATGATGACCGTGCACTATTGCGCGAAACGCACGCCCTGCCGCAGCGGCCAAAAAGTCTGCATCTGCTGGTGGGCGGCACAAGCCTGCTGATCCAGGATGGCAGCGGCGTCACACAGTGGTTTGCTATCGCCAGCGAACAGGGGCCGCGCCTGCAGCGCATTCGTACCTTTGCCAACAGCGACGGCGAGACCATTCTGGTGACGGAATCACAACGCCGCGTGTTTGCGACGCTCAGCAAACAGGGGATGCTGCGGCTGTTTGCCAGCAAGCAGAATGGCCCGATACTGCAGCGTCAGCTGGAACCTGGCATTGTGCAGGCGCAGTTTTCGCCGCGTGGCGACAGCCTGCTGATTGAACGGGCGGGAAGCTGGCAGACTCTGCGGCTTGATAATCCGTGGCCGGACGTCACCTGGCGCAATTTCTGGCAAAAAATCTGGTATGAAAATTATCCCGGACCGGACTGGATCTGGCAATCGACCGCGGCGGGTGACAGTTATCAGGCCAAGTTCAGCCTGATGCCGATGGTGATGGGTACGCTGAAAGCGGCGAGTTTAGCGCTGCTGTTTGCCACACCGCTGGCGCTGGCGGCGGCGATGTACACCGCCTGGTTTATGGCGCCCGGCCTGCGACGCTGGGTTAAACCGGCAATCGAAATGATGGGCGCGCTGCCGAGCGTAGTGGTGGGGCTGGTTGCCGGGATCTGGCTCGCGCCGCATATTGGTCAGGCGCTGGTGGGTGTGCTGCTGCTGCCGCTGACGCTGGCGGGCACGCTGCTGCTGTGCGGCGTATTCAGCGCGCGTTTACCGCCGCGCTGGCGTCAGCCGGGTCGTGAAGTGCTGATTCTGCTGCCGCTGTTGCTGCTGGTCACGCTGCTGACGCTGTGGCTGCCCACGCTGTTGATACCGGATGCGGGCGACTGGCTGCCGCATTACGAACAGCGCAATCTGCTGGTAGCCGCGCTGGCGATGGGCTTTGCGCTGGTACCGCTGATCTTTACCCTCTCTGAGGATGCGCTGTTCAGCGTGCCTGCTGCACTGGGGCAGGGCTCGCTGGCACTGGGCGCGACGCCGTGGCAAACCCTGACCCGCGTCGTGCTGCCGGGTGCTTCCGCCGGTATTTTTGCCGCCCTGATGATTGGTCTGGGGCGTGCCGTAGGAGAAACCATGATTTTGCTGATGGCGACCGGCAACACGCCGCAAAGTGAAGGTGGCCTGTTCAGCGGCCTGCGCGCGCTGTCCGCCAATATCGCCATTGAGATGCCGGAAGCGGCGGCGGGGAGTGCTCATTATCGCGTGCTGTTTCTTAGCGCCCTGATGCTGCTGCTGTTTACGCTGGTGATCAACACGGTTGCCGAGCTGATCCGTCAGCGGCTGCGCCAGCGCTACAGCCAGCACGAGGAGCAGGCATGAAAGCGATGCGACAGAACGATCGCTGGCGCTGGCTAACCGCCGGTGCCGTAGCCGTCTGCCTGCTGGCCTTTACGCTGCTGATTGGGTTACTGGCCTGGCAGGGGGTGCGCGCTTTCTGGCCGCAGCGCGTCGATCTCTACACGTTTAGCCAGCCTGAAGGGGGCGAGACGCGGCTGCTGGGTGAAACCCTGGAACATCAGCGGCGCTTTCCGGCCCCGGCAGATGAGCAGGGCAACAGCGGCGGACAGGTTAATCGCTATCTGATTAAAACCGGTAACCGTGACTGGGACGCACCCGATTTCCGGGTGGTTTACAGTCGCACGGCGGCGCAGGTCAGCCAGCCCGCGGACATCATGGTGCTGCAGCGCCGCAGCCACGGTCAGGCATACGGCTGGTTTGTCGGCCTGCGTGAGGATAATGAAGAGCTGACTGCGCAGGATCCCGATGCACTGCTGCATCAGCGGCTCGGACAGGTGCAGATGCTGGTGCGGCAGGCTAATCAGATTCGCCGGGTCGATATGGCGCGCCTCAACAGCCAGCGTGAGCAGCTTGATGAGCAGGCGGCCAAAAACCGTGCTGCCGGGCGCTTTGATCTGCAGGCCGAGTCAGAATATCAGGCCAATCAGGCCGCTTTGCAGCGCCGGTTTAATCAGCTGAGCGAGACACTGGCTTCGCTGCAACAGCAGAGTCAGCGCGATCTGTTAATCCTGCGGGATGTGCATGGCACCGAACATGCGATCCCGCTGACCGAAATCGTTGACAGCTGGAAGCCGAACGCGATGACGCTAACCGGCAAAACGCTGCATTTTCTGCATCAGCTGTGGCGTTTCGTCAGTGATTCACCCGCTGAAGGCGAGAGTGAATCCGGGGCGTTCCCGGCGATCTTTGGCACCGTGCTGATGGTGCTGCTGATGTCGGTGGTCGTGATGCCGCTGGGTGTCATCGCCGCCATCTGGCTGCATGAATATGCCGGACGCAATGCGCTGACCAGACTGGTGCGCATCGCGGTGGTCAATCTGGCAGGTGTTCCTTCAATCGTCTATGGCGTATTTGGTCTGGGCTTCTTTGTCTGGCTGGTGGGCGGCACGATAGACCAGCTCTTCTTCGCCAGCGCGCTGCCCAATCCCACCTTCGGGACACCTGGTTTGCTGTGGGCGTCGCTGACTCTGGCGTTACTAACGCTGCCGGTGGTGATTGTGGCGACCGAAGAGGGACTATCCCGCATTCCCAACAGCCTGCGGCAGGGGTCGCTGGCGCTGGGCGCGACTCAGGCGGAAACCCTGTGGAACGTGGTGCTGCCGATGGCGGTGCCTGCCATGCTGACCGGCCTGATTCTGGCGGTGGCGCGTGCCGCTGGTGAAACCGCGCCGCTGATGCTGGTTGGCGTGGTAAAAATGGTGCCGGAACTGCCCGTCGACGCGGTGTTTCCTTATCTGCATCTGGATCGCAAATTTATGCATCTGGGCTTCCAGATTTACGATCTGGCGTTTCAGAGTCCGAATATTGAAGCTGACCGGCCGCTGGTGTTCGCCACCGCGCTGCTGCTGGTGCTGATTATTCTGTCGCTTAATCTGCTGGCGATGGGCCTGCGTCACCGTCTGCGTGAACGCTATCGCCTTATGACTCAATAACAGGCTATGACTATGACGTCCGACACGGATATCGCGCTGACCGTTAACCAGCTGTCGCTGTGGTATGGCGAGCGCCAGGCGCTGCAGGCTATTTCGCTGCAGGTGCCGAAAAACAAGATTACCGCGCTGATTGGTCCTTCGGGCTGTGGCAAATCGACGTTGCTGCGCTGCTTTAATCGCATGAATGATGTGATTGATCATTGCCGGGTCGAGGGTGAGGTGTTGCTGGGATCGCAGCCGATCCTGCGACCTGAGCAGGATCTCTCGGCGCTGCGTCGTCGGGTCGGCATGGTGTTTCAGCGCCCCAATCCTTTTCCAAAATCGATCTATGAAAATGTGGTCTACGGGCTGCGTTTACAGGGTGTACGCGATCGGCGGGTGCTGAACGAAGCCTGTGAACGTGCGCTGCGCGCGGCGGCGCTGTGGAGTGAGGTCAAAGATCAGCTGTCACAGAATGCGCTGACGCTCTCGACCGGACAGCAGCAGCGGCTGGTGATTGCCCGCGCCATTGCGATTGAACCGGAAGTTCTGCTGCTGGATGAGCCGACCTCCGCGCTGGATCCCATCTCCACGCTGGTGATTGAAGAGCTGATGACCACGCTCAAGCAGCATTTCACGCTGGTGCTGGTGACGCACAACATGCAGCAGGCTTCTCGCGTGTCAGATTACACCGCGTTTATGCATCAGGGCGCGTTAGTGGAGTTTAATGAGACTGACCGTATCTTTACCGCGCCAAAACAGCGACGGACCGAAGATTATATTACGGGGCGTTACGGTTAAGTCAGTAACGGGAGCAGAGCAGGTTGTTATGTCAGACGGCTCAAAGGCTCCCTGAGCCTTTACCCTGACCGCCAGCACTTCAGGGGAAGCCCCGGCTTCCCCTGTCGGGTCAGTCGTTAGCATAACCCTGCGGCGGCAGCGGTTCGCCATCCAGCCAGGCCTTGCCGTCACGCATCGCCAGACGACCCTCAACAAACCAGCCGATTACCATCGGATAGATGGCATGCTCCTGATGCTGCACCCGCTCCGTAATCTCCGCTTCGCTGTCGCCGGGAAAAACCGGGACTTTGGCCTGCAGGATCACCGGACCTCCATCCAGCTCGTCAGTGACGAAATGTACGGAGGTGCCATGTTCGCTATCGCCATTTTCCAGCGCCTGACGATGCGTATGCAGACCCGGATATTTCGGCAACAGGGAAGGGTGGATATTCAGCAGGCGATCGTGAAAATGGGCCACGAACGCGCTGCTGAGAATGCGCATATATCCTGCCAGCACAATCAGGTCTGGAGTGTAGGCTTCGATTTCAGCGATGAGCTGGCGATCGAAGGCTTCGCGGTCAGTGAAGTCGCTGGCGGCAAGCGAGTGGGCGGGAATCCCCGCCTCCTGCGCCCGCGTAAGGCCATAAGCGGCGGCGCGGTTGCTGAACACGGCAGCCACGCTGCCGTGAATCCGCCCGCTTGCACAGGCGTCAAGGATGGACTGAAGGTTACTTCCGTTGCCGGAAATCAGTACAACCAGCTTTTTCATCCGTTGATGACCACACGCTCTTCGGCATCAGACGCTTTAATTACGCCGAGCTTCCAGGCTTTCTCGCCCGCAGCCTGCATCAGCGCAATCGCGTTGTCCGCGTCTGCCGGACTCAGGGCGATGATCATGCCGACGCCGCAGTTAAAGGTGCGGTACATCTCGAAACGGCTGACGTTGCCCGCCTGCTGTAACCAGCTGAAGACGGCCGGCCATTGCCAGCTCTTCTCGTCGATGACGGCCTGAGTGTTGTCGGGCAGCACGCGCGGAATATTCTCCCAGAAGCCGCCGCCGGTCAGGTGTGCGATAGCGTGCACATCGACCTGCTCAATCAGGCTCAGGATATTTTTCACGTAGATGCGGGTCGGTTCCAGCAGATGATCGGCCAGCGGTTTGCCTTCCAGCTGTTCAGCCAGCGGATCGGTGTTGCTGACTTCCAGAATCTTACGCACCAGCGAATAGCCGTTGGAGTGCGGGCCACTGGAGCCGAGAGCGATAAGTACATCGCCATCCTGCACCTTGCTGCCATCAATGATCTCTGACTTTTCCACCACGCCAACACAGAAACCGGCCACATCGTAATCTTCGCCGTGATACATGCCTGGCATCTCAGCGGTTTCACCGCCCACCAGCGCACAACCCGACTGCAGACAACCTTCGGCGATGCCGGTGATCACCGCAGAGGCGGTATCCACATCCAGTTTGCCGGTAGCGTAGTAGTCGAGGAAGAAGAGGGGCTCGGCGCCCTGTACTACCAGGTCGTTGACGCACATCGCCACCAGGTCAACACCAATGGCATCGTGACGTTTGAGATCCATCGCCAGACGCAGCTTGGTGCCAACGCCATCGGTGCCGGAGACCAGCACCGGTTCACGGTATTTTTGCGGCAGCGCGCAAAGCGCACCAAAACCGCCCAGTCCACCCATCACTTCCGGGCGACGCGTCTTTTTCACTACGCCTTTAATACGGTCAACCAGAGCGTTACCAGCATCAATATCAACACCGGCGTCTTTGTAACTGAGAGAGGTTTTGTCGGTCACTGCGAGGTCCCCACGCGAGTTGCGGTTGGTGGTTTAAAATAAAGCGCGGCAATTCTATCAGTGCAGGCAAACGTTTGCGAGTCCGGGATTGCGCATCGGGCGATTTTCATTAATCCTCTATTTGTCCCGGTAAAACCCGCGGCTTTGCGCAAGAGCAGGTGGCGCGGAGCGTAAAAGGCGGTATAATCCCGCGATTTTTTTTTAGCTCAACTCATTCCGGGAGAACACCAATGAAGATCGTGGAAGTCAGACACCCGCTGGTCAAACATAAACTGGGCTTGATGCGTGAGCATGATATCAGTACAAAGCGTTTTCGCGAGCTGGCGTCTGAAGTGGGCAGCCTGCTGACCTACGAAGCGACCGCCGATCTGGAAACAGAGCGCGTAACCATTGAGGGCTGGAATGGCCCGGTAGAGATCGATCAGATCAAAGGCAAAAAAATCACGGTGGTGCCGATTCTGCGTGCCGGTCTTGGCATGATGGAAGGGGTGCTGGAGCACGTTCCCAGCGCCCGTATCAGCGTGGTGGGTGTTTACCGTGATGAAGAGACACTGGAGCCGGTTCCCTATTTCCAGAAGCTGGTCTCTAACATCGAAGAGCGCCTGGCGCTGGTCGTCGATCCTATGCTGGCGACTGGCGGTTCCATGATTGCCACCATCGACCTGCTGAAGAAAGCGGGCTGCACCAGCATTAAAGTGCTGGTACTGGTTGCCGCACCAGAAGGGATTGCCGCGCTGGAGAAAGCGCATCCTGACGTTGAGCTTTACACCGCGTCAGTGGATCAGGGACTGAATGAGAAGGGTTACATCATTCCCGGGCTCGGCGATGCCGGGGACAAGATTTTCGGAACCAAATAAATCGCACAGCCGACCAGAGAGTCGGCTTTTTTTTGGCAAAAAAAAGATCCCCGAACGGGTTTGGTGTGTCTGCGAGGCTCACCGGCGTGCCTGCTGCTGTGCCAGAGGCGCGCGCCCTGGGGGATAAATAACACAAGGGGATAAATGATGACTCGTCGCGCCATTGGCGTTAGTGAACGACCGCCGTTACTGCAAACCATTCCACTCAGCCTGCAACACCTGTTCGCCATGTTTGGTGCCACGGTACTGGTACCGATTCTGTTCCACATCAACCCGGCGACGGTGCTGTTATTTAACGGCGTAGGCACGCTGATCTACCTCTTTATCTGTAAAGGCAAAATTCCCGCTTACCTCGGTTCCAGTTTTGCCTTTATCTCGCCAGTACTGCTATTGCTGCCGCTGGGGTATGAGGTCGCGCTGGGCGGATTTATCCTGTGCGGCGTGCTGTTCTGTCTGGTGGCGCTGATTGTCAAACGCGCGGGCACCGGCTGGCTCGATGTGATGTTTCCCCCGGCAGCGATGGGCGCGATTGTCGCCGTCATCGGTCTGGAACTGGCGGGAGTAGCCGCCAATATGGCAGGTCTGCTGCCCGCGGAAGGCAGTGCGCCCGACAGTACAACCGTGCTGATTTCGCTGGTCACGCTGGCAGTGACGGTATTCGGTTCCGTGCTGTTTCGTGGCTTCCTGGCGATCATCCCGATTCTGGTCGGGGTGGTAGCGGGTTATCTGCTCTCTGCATTTATGGGCATTGTTGACTGGAGCGGCGTAGTCAAAGCACCCTGGTTTGCGCTGCCAACCTTCTATACCCCGCGCTTTGAGTGGGTGGCGATGCTGACGATCCTGCCTGCGGCGCTGGTGGTGATTGCCGAGCATATCGGTCATCTGGTGGTCACCGCCAACATCGTAAAGAAAGATCTGATTCGCGACCCTGGCCTGCATCGTTCAATGTTCGCCAACGGCTTATCAACGGTCATCTCCGGCTTCTTTGGTTCAACGCCTAACACCACCTACGGTGAAAACATCGGGGTGATGGCGATTACCCGCGTCTACAGTACCTGGGTGATTGGCGGCGCGGCGATTCTGGCGATCCTGCTCTCCTGTGTCGGCAAACTGGCGGCGGTGATCCAGGCGATCCCGGTACCGGTAATGGGCGGCGTGTCGCTGCTGCTGTATGGCGTGATCGGCGCATCCGGTATCCGGGTGTTGATCGAATCCAAAGTCGATTACAACAAAGCGCAAAATCTGATCCTGACCTCGGTGATCCTGATCATCGGCGTCAGCGGTGCGAAGGTGCATATCGGTGCTGCGGAGCTGAAAGGCATGGCGCTGGCGACAATCGTAGGGGTTGGATTAGCGCTGATCTTCCGTGTGATCTCGCTGCTGCGTCCGGAAGAAGTGGTGCTGGAGGCTGAAGAATCGCGCGAGCCGTGATCGCAGCAAGCCTGACAGGATCGGGGCAGGGACGCCCCATTCATCTCTTTCTGAAAACTGTGTTAGACTTCCCCCGATTTTTTGCTTGTTCTCTTGCTGAGGTGCTTCTGAACACGCCGGCACAATTGTCATTGCCACTCTATTTACCTGACGATGAAACCTTCTCCAGCTTCTGGCCGGGGGAAAACCCGTCGCTGATTGCCGCGCTGAAAGGCGCTCTCAACCAACAACATGGCAGCTATCTCTACTTCTGGTCACGCGAAGGCGGAGGGCGGAGCCATTTGCTGCACGCCGCGTGCGCCGAGATGTCAGCGCGCAGCGAAGCGGTCGGTTACGTTCCGCTGGACAAACGCACCTGGTTTGTACCGGAAGTACTGGAAGGGATGGAGCAGCTGTCACTGGTCTGCATCGATAACATCGAGTGCATTGCAGGCGAGCCTGAATGGGAAATGGCGATCTTCGATCTCTATAACCGTATTCTGGAAACCGGTAATACGCGCCTGTTTATTACCGGCGATCGTCCACCACGCCAGCTTAATCTGCAACTGCCCGATCTCGCTTCGCGGCTGGACTGGGGGCAGATCTATCGCCTGCAGCCTCTCTCCGACGAAGACAAATTACAGGCGCTGCAACTGCGCGCCGGGTTACGCGGATTTGAGCTGCCGGAAGATGTGGGGCGCTTCCTGCTGAAGCGACTGGATCGTGAAATGCGCACCCTGTTTGATACGCTGGATCGGCTTGATAGCGCCTCGATCAGCGCCCAGCGTAAACTCACCATTCCGTTTGTGAAAGAGACACTCGGCCTTTAAAACAGGTCGAGCACCGCTTCGGGCGGACGTCCGATCCGCGCCTTGTCGCCATTGATCACTATCGGCCTTTCAATCAGCACCGGATGTTCCACCAGCGCATCCAGCAGTGCACTTTCGCTTTTGTCGCTGAGTGCCAGTTCGCTATAGATCGCCTCTTTAGTCCGCATCAACTGCTGTGCACTCTGCATTCCCAGTTTCTGTAACAGGATTTGCAGCGTCTCGCTATCGGGCGGCGTTTGCAGATAGAGCACCACTTCCGGCTCTATCCCGCGGGCGTTCAGCAGCGCCAGCGTCTCGCGGCTCTTGCTGCAGCGCGGGTTGTGGTAAATCGTCACCATCTCAGACTCTCCTCTATTCGCAGCGTGAATGCTCAGCCTTTCTGATATTGCTTAAAGCGCTGTTGTAACTGGCGCAGCTGATCGATACGGGCATCGTAGCGCGCCTGTTTCAGGCTGCCGAGCGGCACCTGTGCGCTGGCGCTGCCAAGCGCGGTGATCGCCTGATCGAGCTGGCCATTCAGCGCCAGACTCTCTGCCCGCGCCGATAACTCTTCATCATTCAGTCCCTGCTGTGCAGACGCCTGGGCCAGCAAATCCCAGCCGTTGGGATCATCTTTATTAGCCCAGGTGTAGCGATTCAAAATGCGGCTGGCGTTGGCATACTGTTTCGCTTCAACGTAGGCATTGGCCAGGTTGAGCTGCACTACCGGGCTGTTTTTTGCACTGGTGGCGGCGCTGAGCAGGGCGATCGCCTGTTGTGGCTGATTCAGGCCGATATCGATATCTGACATAAGATCCAGGAACCAGACGTTATTAGGCTGTTTCGCCAGCAGCGGCGTCATAATCCGCTTCGCATCGGCAAAACTTTTCGCCTGCAAAAACTGTATGGCTTTGCCATATTGTGACGCCAGCTGCTCACGAGAATTGCCGCTGGCATACTGGTTCAGCAGTTCGTCGGTAAGCTGATTACGCCCGGTCGAGTACATGCCCAGTGAACGCACCTTTGCCAGATAGAAATCTTCTGTAGATTGCACCACCACCGGCCGCATCTGGTTAGCGCGGTTACGGGCATCCGCCAGACGGCTGTCGGGCAGGGGATGCGTCAGCAGAATTTCAGGTGGCTTCGAGGAGAAGCGGCTCTGATCGGCCAGCTTCTGTAAAAAGTTCGGCATCGCCTGGGGATCAAACCCGGCGCGCTGCAGTACCTGAATTCCGATGCGGTCGGCTTCCTGCTCATTACCCTGGGTAAAACTGATAATCCCCTGCTGAGTTCCCGCCAGAGTGCCGGTCAGTGCTGCCATGCCCGCCTGCGGATTGGCCATCGCCAGCAGAATAGAGCCCAGCGCACCGACCCATGTCAGTGGCGCATTGCGCTTCTGATCTTCCATTGCGCGCGCCAGATGGCGCTGGGTAACGTGTGAGATCTCATGCGCCATTACTGATGCCAGCTGGCTTTCATTTTCGGTATAGCGGAACAGCGCTGAGTGCAGCACCACGTTGCCACCAAAAAAGGCAAAGGCGTTAAGCTCATCGTTCTGAATCAGAAAGAAGTGGAACGGGGTTTTCACCGAGTCGGCATGCGACACCAGTCGCTGACCCAGCTGATTAATATACTGATTAAGCAGCGGATCGTTGATCAGCGGCGCACTGGCACGCAGCTGGCGCACATAAAAGTCGCCCATCTGCAGTTCCTGATTAATCGACAGCGTCGAACCGGCCGTAGTGCCAATATCGGGAAGTGAATCACTGACATCGGCATAAGCAGGTGACAGAGTAGTGAAAATGAGCGTCGGAAGGAGCGCGGCGATCAGCGTTTTCTTTAACCGGTTCAACATGCCTTAATCCTGTAGAGAGGCCCTGAAAATGGACAGGTGCGCAGCGGGAATGTTCCATTTTTCGCAGATAACGACGGTTCGTGACTATCTTAACCAGAGCATCAAAAGAATGAAATGTCGTTTTCTGGCAAACGACCAACGTAATTTGTGCAAGATCGCCCATTTTGACGAAAAAAACTGAACATCCTGCCAACTTAAACCGCGGTTAAACGAATAAAAACCGGCGGAGTATCGCCGGGTTTGTGAGCGGTTAATTAACGCCTTATTCATTTATTCCCAATGCGCTTCGGCAGAATAAAGCAGAATCTGCTGCCGCGCAGATTTAGCCTGTGAGCGGATTTTTTTAAAGTTATGTAAATTCACTCAAAAAAACTGACTATGGCATGAGTTTTTCCAGGTCTACTCTGAAAAAATAGCTCTCTCTGAGCCGTGAATCTCCTCTTCGCCATTGATAAATTAAATCGTAGCTCCCGCCTTTATCCTGCTTATTCCAGCTCCAACTGGCTGTTATTTATTCCTGTTAATGTCACACGAAGGGAGAAGAGCACTAAGAGTCAGGTCCATTCTGATTAAGACCTTTTTTTACTCATAATGAAACTTTTCGATTAATACGGAAGGTGAATAATTTCAGCGGTTATCAGCCGCGCGCTGACCTGAATTTACGCAGGCGAGAATTATGCCTGCGCTGTGATATAGATAGCCGACCTGATTCAGTCCTGAATCTGCCAGACATTATTTGCCGGAGAGAAGTGTTATGCGTTCAGTTGTTTCATACGCGTTAATCGCCATTATTGGCGGAGTCGTTGGCGCGGCTGTCACACAGAGTGGCGAGATTTATGACAAAGTGACACGCCATTTTGCAACCGAGCCACAGGAAGCCCCGGGATTCTGGAGCACACCGGCGATTGAAGGTTACGGCAAAATTCATTATGAGCCCGACGCCGCGTTTAAACCGGTGGCGGGCCTGAGCAATAAAATTGTTTTCCAGATTACCCGAAGCGACGGCGCGATGACCGCGCCCAATCTGGGACTGGAGCGTGTGGCGCGCGTGGTGAATTTATATATCGCCTCCGGCATTCCGGCCGATCAGCTGAAGTTTGTCGTTTCGGTCACCGGCGACGCGACGCCCGCCATGCTGGATAACGCCCATTTTAAAAAGTTTTATGGCATCGAAAATCCAAACCTGAAGCTGATTAATGAGCTGAATCAGGCGGGAGTGAAAGTCTCGGTCTGCGATCAGTCCGTGGCATTCCATCACTATCCCAATAACTGGATTGATAAATCTGTAGTCCATGCGCTTTCCAGTCCGACCACCGTATCAACCCTGCAAAACCAGGGATACGCGTGGCTGGCAATGTAATTGATGTTTTAAACGATCGGGAGAAGAGTTAATGCGTCCAGCAGCTTTAGTGGTGATGGCAGCCGTAGCGGGATTTATCGGAGGCAATGTTTTACAGTTGCCGGAATTATTCGATAAGGTCAGCGGAAAAATGGCGGATAATAAATCCGAACCTGCTGATTTCTGGAGTACGCCAGCGATTGAAGGCTACGGAAAAATACATTATGTCGATACGCCTGCATTTAAACCCGGCACGACAGCGGGCCTGAGTAATAAAATAGTATTCCAGATCAACCGCAGTGAAGGGGATATTCGTAAGCCGAATCTCGGTCTGGAGCGCGTAGCGCGCGTCACCAACCTCTATTATGCGGCAGGTGTGCCACTCGACCAGCTGAAATTTGTGGTATCAATTAACGGCGACGCGGTTTCATCAGCGCTGAATAATGACCAGTTCAGCAAAGCCTACGGCGTCGATAACCCGAACCTGAAGCTGATCAGCGAACTGAAAAAAGCGGGCGTTCAGGTCACTATCTGCGATCAGTCAGTGGCGTTTCATCAGCTTGAGCGCAACTGGATCGACCCGATGGTCACTCACACCATCTCCAGCGGCACCACCGTTGCGACCCTGGAAAACAGCGGTTACGCCTTCCTGATGCTTTAATTCCCTCACAGCGGCGTCACTGCCGCTGTCACCTGCCCGTCAAATTCCTGTGATGCCCCTGTCATAGAACGCCGCTAGTGTTGTCGCAATGAGATCGATCTCATCGACAATACACGAGGCAGTCATGACCGATTTAATCAGCGTAGCCAGACTGGCAGGGGTCTCCCGCGCAACCGCCGCACGCGCCTTTTCTGACCCTCATCTGCTAAAACCGGGCACGCTGCAAAAGGTGCTTGCCGCCTCGGAACAGATCGGTTTCCGTCCAAATCATATTGCCCGTCAGCTCCGCACCCAGCACTCCACCACGCTTGGCGTCCTGTTGCCTTCACTGCTCAATCCGGTTTTTGCCATGCAGTTACAGGCGATGGAGCAGCAGGCTCGTCTGGCGGGATATGGGCTGCTGGTAGCAACCAGTGACTATCAGGCTGAGCGGGAAGCGGCCATTGTCGAACATATGCTGCACCAGCGTGTCGCCGGTCTGGTACTGACGGTGGCAGATGCCGACAGCAGTGCGCTGCTGCCGACACTGGCGGCGGCGAAGATGCCCTTCGTGCTGACCCACAACGTACCGCAACAGCACGAATGGCCCGCGCTGTGCGTAGATAACCGCAAAGCCATTGCCGAAGCGACCGCCCATCTGGTGTCACTGGGCCACCGCCACATCGTGATGGCTGCGGGCCCTATGCAGCAATCTGACCGCGCCCGTCTGCGCTATCTCGGCTACTGCGATGCCATGCAGCAGGCCGGTCTGACGCCGCAGGCGATGATTGAGATGCCCAGCCATATCCAGTCCGATTTCCATCTGTTGCTGCCGCTGATTAATGCACCTTTGCCGCTGACGGCGGTGATTTGCAGTAACGATCTGCTGGCTATCAGCCTGCTGGGCGCCGCTGCGCGTGCCGGCGTCAGCGTTCCGAATCAGCTCTCCGTGGTCGGCTTCGATGGCATTGAGCTGGGCGAACAGCTTTCACCTTCACTGGCCAGCGTGGTGCAGCCGATTGCGCTAATGGGCGCGCGCGCCATTGACCTGCTTCTGAATCCCGTCGGCGGTAAAACCCATCTGCTGGCTCATCATTTACGTCTCGGGGAGAGTGTCGCCCCGGCATTTCATGGCTCTTTTTCAGGGAAACATCATGTCACTCACCGTTAACTTCAAACCTATCGCCAGCGCTGCGCTGCTGGCCGGATGCACGCTTGCCTCATCGTGGGCGCAGGCGGCTGAAAATGCTATCTGCTACAACTGCCCGCCAGAGTGGGCCGACTGGGCGACACAGCTCCAGGCGATCGAAAAAACGACGGGCATTCATGTGCCGCAGGATAATAAAAATTCGGGTCAGGCGCTGGCGCAGCTGGTTGCCGAGAAAAGCAATCCGGTCGCCGACGTGGTCTATTATGGCGTCAGCTTCGGCATTCAGGCAGTCAGTGCAGACGTGGTCAGCGCTTACAAACCGGCAAACTGGGATCAGATCCCGGCAGGCATGAAAGATCCTGCTGGCAAGTGGGTGGCGCTGCACTCCGGTACCATGGGCTTTATGGTCAATGTTGATGCGCTGGGTGGCGCGCCGGTGCCGCGCTCCTGGGACGATCTGCTGAAGCCGGAATATAAAGGCATGGTGGGTTATCTTGATCCGGCCAGCGCCTTTGTCGGCTACGTTGCAGCCGTCGCGGTGAATCAGGCGAAAGGCGGCAGCCTGCATGACTTCACCCCGGCTATCAACTGGTTCAAAGCGCTGCAACGCAACCAGCCGATTGTGCCTAAGCAGACCGCCTATGCCCGGCTGATTTCAGGCGAAATCCCGATTCTGATCGACTACGACTTCAACGCCTATCGCGCCCGCTACAAAGATCACGCCAATGTGGAATTTGTGATCCCCAGCGAGGGGACGGTCACGGTGCCTTACGTCATCAGCCTGGTGAAAAATGCGCCGCATCCGGCCAACGGTAAGAAAGTGATCGATTTCGTGCTGTCAGATGCCGGTCAGGCGATCTGGGCTAATGCCTGGCTGCGTCCGGTCCGGGCGGGCGCGATGTCACCCGAAGCGAAGAAATATTTTCTGCCTGACAGCGACTATGCGCGCGCTCACACGGTGGATTATCAGCAGATGGCCGACGCGCAGAAGAGCTTCTCCGCCCGTTATCTGAGCGAGATCCGCTGATGTCACTCTCAGAGATCAATCCGTTTGCTGCTGGCGACTCAGTTCGCCACCGCCTTCGGCCGCTGGGGGCAAACTGGCCGTGGATGCTGCTGCCTGCGCTGCTGTTCTTTGCTGCCTTCTGGCTGTTGCCGTTTGCTCGTCTGTTGCAGATCGGTATGACGGAAGATCGTACAACTCACCACAGCGGCTACTGGACGGTAATCAGCCAGCCGCAATATCTGCAAAGCCTGCTGAATACCGTGCTGCTCTCGGCAGCGGTCACACTGGTGACGCTGCTGATTGCTGCGGTGGTGGGCTGCTTTCTGGCACGGCAGCGCTTTACCGGGCGAGGCACGCTGCTGGCGCTGCTGACCTTTCCGCTGGCCTTTCCGGGCGTGGTGGTGGGATTTCTGATGGTCATGCTGGCGGGGCGTCAGGGTGTTCTGGCGCAACTCAGTCTCAGCCTGTTTCATGAGCGCTGGGTCCTTGCCTATTCGCTCAGCGGCTTATTTATTGGCTATCTCTATTTTTCGCTGCCGCGCGCCATCGTGACGCTGGTGGCGGCCAGTGAAAAGCTGGACCGTTCGCTGGAAGAGGCCGCCCGATCGCTGGGTGCCAGCCAGTGGCGCATCATCATTGACGTCATCATTCCTGGGCTGAAACCGGCGCTGCTCTCCTGCGGCGCGCTCTGTTTCGCCACCAGCATGGGCGCCTTTGGCACCGCATTTACCCTTGGCACAGAGCTCGCGGTGCTGCCGCTGACCATTTATGGCGAGTTCACTAATTACGCCAACTTTGCCACCGCAGCGGCGCTTTCGGTGGTGATGGGGGCGGTTGCCTGGCTGGCGCTGATGCTGGCGAACGGACTGGCTGCCCGCCGTAAGGAGAAGACATGAAACGCCGGGGGCTGTTCTGGCTGCAGGTGGTGATCACCAGCCTCACCGCGCTGTTTATGATTGTGCCGGTTGTGCTCTCGATGCTGGCGGGCGTCACGCAGAACTATTTCACTGGCCTGCGCAGCGGCCTGACGCTGAAGTGGGTGGAACAGGTGTGGCAGATGTATGCCGACACCTTCTGGCTGTCGCTGCTGATCGCTCTGAGTTGTCTGGCGGTGACGGTTATCGCTGGCGTGCCAGCCGCCTGGGGCTTACTGAAATCACCGTCACGCTGGGCCAGCCGCATTGAGGAGTGCCTGATGCTGCCAGTCGCATTGCCGGGCCTCGCCACCGCTCTGGGCATCATTCTGCTCTATGGTCAGTTCAGCGCGTTGCGCGACAGCTGGCTCTTCATCCTGATCGGCCATGTGCTCTTTACCTTGCCCTTTATGATCCGACCGGTGCTGTCGGTGATGCAGGCAATTGATCTGCCGCGCCTTGAAGAAGCCGCCGCCAGCCTGGGGGCGGGCTTCTGGCGCCGCTTCTTTACCGTGGTCGTCCCGAACTGCCGCAACGGCATTCTGGCGGGCGCATTTATGGTGATCACCCTGTCGGTGGGGGAGTTCAACATTACCTGGATGCTGCACACGCCACTGACCAAAACCCTGCCGGTCGGTCTGGCCGACAGCTACACCTCGATGCGGCTGGAAGTCGGGTCCGCCTATACCCTGATCTTTATTATGATGATTTTACCGCTGCTGCTGTTGCTCAACGCCTGTAATCACTGGCTGGAACGGCAATCTTCGCAGCAGCAGAGAGAGGAAACCGTATGAATGAGGCCGTCAACGTGACGCTGCGCCACTGCTCGCGTCGCTTTAATCAGCAGGTGGCGCTGCATCCGCTCGACCTGCAGGTTCACGCCGGTGAAACACTGGTATTGCTGGGGCCGTCAGGCTGTGGCAAAACCACGCTGCTGCGTATTATCAGCGGTCTGGATAGCAGCGATCCCCCGGGAGAGATCTGGTTTGACAAGCGTAACGTCACCGCGCTGCCGATTGAGAAACGCAATGTTGGCATGGTGTTTCAGAACTACGCGCTGTTCCCGACGCTCAACGTGGCGCAGAACGTCGCCTATGGTCTGAAGGTGCAGGGCGTGCCACGTGCCGAGCGTGATGCGCGGGTCGCGGAGATGCTGGCACTGGTTGACCTGACACATCTGTCCCACCGGGCGATTGATAAATTGTCCGGCGGGCAGAAGCAGCGGGTGGCGCTGGCACGTGCGCTGGCCGCCCGGCCTAAAGTCCTGTTGTTCGATGAGCCGCTGGCGGCGCTTGACGCCAGGCTGCGCGATCGACTACGGCTGGAGATCGGCGCGCTGCTCAAGCGGCTGGCGATCACCGCGGTTTACGTCACCCACGATCAGCAGGAGGCGATGGCGCTGGGCGATCGCATCGCGGTGATGGAGCAGGGCCGTCTGGTGCAGTTGGATACTCCGCAGGGAATTTATCAGCGCCCGGCCTCCCGCTTTGTGGCGGATTTTGTGGGCGCCATAAACTGCATTGCGCACGATCCCGACGGTCATCCCCTGCGTTTTTGCCGCCCGGAAGATGTGTTGCTGGCCGACGACACCCGCTATGCCCAGCGCGGTGTGGTGGTGGGCAGTACGTTTCTTGGCGCCTCGCAGCGCTTACTGATCGATATCGGGCTGGATAACCCCATTCAGGTCGAGCGTCATGCCCGCGAAATCTGGCAGGCGGGACAGCGCATCAGCTGGTCGCTGACCCGCCAGGCCGCGCTGGAATTTAGTTGCTAAGGAGTCTGTTGTGTCTGTTCAACCCACAGTCATCGCGCAAATCAGCGATCTGCATATCAAGGCCTTTGGTCGTCTCTCTTATAAACAGGTCGATACCCATGCCGCTTTACTGCAGGTTATCGATACCCTTAACGCGCTGCAGCCGCGCCCCGATGTGGTGGTGATTACCGGCGACCTGGTGGATTTTGGCAGGCCGGAAGAGTATCAGACGCTGCGCGAAGCCCTGCAGCGCCTCCAGTTGCCCTTTTATCTGATGGCGGGCAATCACGACGATCGCAAGGCACTGCGTGCTGCCTTCCCGGATCACACCTACCTGCAGGCGGGGCCGACCCTGAACTGGCAGCTTAGCGTGGGCGGCGTCAGGCTGCTGGCCCTGGACTCCAGCGTACCGCAACAGCCGTGGGGGGAGGTGGATGAGCAGCAGTTGCAATGGCTGGATCAGGCACTGCGCGAGGCCGCGGATCAGCCCACGCTGGTGATGCTGCATCATCCCCCTTTTGCCTGTGGCATTGCGCATATGGATCGGCAACGGTTACGCCATCCAGAGGCACTTGAGGCGATCATTGCCCGCCATCCGCAGGTTGAGCGGGTGCTCTGTGGCCATCTGCATCGCAGCCTGCAGACCCGCTTTGCCGGAACCCTGGCCTGTGTCGCACCCGGCGTGTCGCATCAGGTGGCTCTGGATCTGCACCCGGAGGGGCCGGCTCACTTTATTCTGGAGCCGCCCGGCTTTTTGCTCCATTGCTGGCAGCCAATGCAGGGAATGGTCACGCATCAGTGCGCGATTGGCCACTTTTCGGGACCCTGGCCATTTTACGATAGTCAGGGGTTAATCGATTAGTGCCAGCTAAATCTGTATTAAGCGGGGTGATATTTGTCTTAATGCTGCTCAAAAATGCCGACACAGTGTAGACTTAAGCCCGGCTATCAGGGCTTCTGGCACACATTAAAAAAATAATCAGGCATTCACGACATGACACTCTTCTCCGGGGCGGCGACGCCATGTTAAAGCTCTTTCGGCCCAAGGCCGACTTGCGCAATCTGATCGCCCTGCTGGTGATTGTCAGCATTGTTATCACGCTCGCGAATACGCTCTACGCCACCTGGCGGGTGCAGCGCCAGGTGCTGATTGACACCACGCTTGAGGCTAACCGGGCCTATGCCGCCAAGCTGGCCTCAACCAGTGAAATCTTTTTTCAGCTGGCGCAGTCACAGTTGCACTACAGCGCCAATCAGCTAAGCCGTGACTTTAATAATGAAGGACTGCTGAATAGCGAAGTCAATCGTCTGCGTGAGCAGACCACCAGTTTCAACTCGGTTGCTGTGGTGGATGAGCAGGGCGCGATCAAAGCGATCTCGCCCGAATCCCTGACGCTGAAAGGGATGCGTGTCACCAGCGACGCCTCCCGCGAAGCGCTGACGTTGCGGCAGCCGATCATCAGTAAACCGACCCTTTCTGCAGCCAATAATCTGCTGGTGTTTGTCTCCTGGCCAATCTGGAGTCCCGATGGCGACTATCTGGGCTACATCGGCGGCACGATCTATCTGAAGAAAAAAAGCATTCTGAATGCGCTACTGGGTGAACAATTCTACCGTGATGGCACCACGGTCTATGTGCTCGACAGTAATAATGAGGTGTTGTATCACCAGAATCGTCAGCTGATTGGTAAAGTTCTGCCCGCCATCGTCAGTCCGCGTGACGAGCAGACCAATGGCTCGCTGATGCTTGCGGGTGCAGGTGAGTCGACGCAGCTGGCGGGCTATGCCGTCGTGCCGACCACCGGCTGGACGGTGGTGGCGCTGAAGCCGATTAACGTCACGCTGAACCCGCTTTCAGGCCTGTTAATGAAAGTCCTGAAGAACTCGGTGCCGTTCGCACTGCTGACCCTGCTGGTTGCGTTAGGGCTGGCACGGCTGATTGCCCGACCACTGTTCCAGCTGGCCCGCAAAGCCAGCCGGATGGATGCGCAGGGCGTATCAAAAGAGATTGGCGGCATCAGTGCCTGGTATTTTGAGGCGGCGCAGGTCAAGCGCGCGCTGCTCACCGGCATCGGACTGGTGCAGGATAAGATCGGTCGTCTGAGTTCGGAAGCCCAGACCGACCCCCTGACTCAGTTGCTGAATCGGCGTGGTCTTAATGCGGTACTGGAGTACTACCGCACGCTACGTCAGCCTTTCTCGGTGCTGGCGCTGGATATCGATCACTTTAAAAACGTCAACGATAGCTGGGGCCACGATGTGGGCGACCGGGTGATTCAGCAGGTGGCGAGCACGCTGCGTGCCAGCGCCCGTCAGTCTGATGTGGTGTGCCGCAACGGCGGAGAGGAGTTTCTGATGCTGCTGCCGGGAACGGCGCTGGATGAGGCGCAGATTATCGCCGAGCGCGTGCGACTGGGTATTGCAGAAGCCTGGCTCACCGACGTGGGACGCATTACCTTGTCTATCGGCGTCGCGGCCTGGAATGGTTCGCAGGATGTCGGGCTGGAAGGCAGTTTAAAACAGGCGGATGCGGCACTCTATGAGGCGAAAAATGCCGGGCGCAACTGCGTTATCGTGGCCGCCGCGTAATCGCGTTAACTCACAGTGTTTCGCAACGGCAGGATAAAAACGGGCGGGGAAGAGGCAGCTAAGCAGGGCGCGGCGTTAAGGCTACCGCGCCCCTCAACATCAGGCTGACTTGACGTAATCCAGCACCATGTCGTGGTGATTCGAGGTCTTGAAGTTATCAAACACTTTTTCGATCCTGCCCTCAGCATCTATCAGGAAGCTGATGCGATGAATGCCGTCATAGGTTTTCCCCATAAACGTTTTTTCACCCCAGACGCCAAACGCCTGGCAGACTTCATGGTTTTCATCGGAGAGCAGGGTAAAGTTCAGCAGCTCTTTTTCGACAAACTTTGACAGTTTTTCCGGTTTGTCGGTGCTGATGCCCAGCACTTCCACGCCCGCTTTTTTCAACTCATCCATGTTGTCACGCAGACCGCACGCCTGCACGGTGCAGCCTGGTGTCATCGCTTTCGGGTAAAAGTACACCAGAACGCGCTGTCCCTGGAAGTCGGTCAGATTCACGTGTTCGCCGTCCTGATCGGGCAGGCTAAATGCGGGTGCAGTATCTCCGGCTTTCAGTGGATTCATTACATCTCTCCATTTTCTTATTCAGGCTGTGGGTAATACACCATCCGGTCAGAAACGGCCAGAGGGAAAATTACCATCAGGGGGTATTTCACCACATAGCCGGTCACCTTTCAGTGGCAGTAATGTGGAGAAATAACTCCGGTTAATTGACCAAAGCTTAGCGTACCGCGCTGACAGATTCGCTGCTGTCGGCATCTGACACACTGTAAAGGCGCAGCGTTCCCTGAGCATTCAGCTCCTGACACAGGGTATTAAACGCCTGCTCAAACGGGGTGCCACTGGTTCGCGTCGGACTGTGAGCGGTCATTTGAATATAGAGCGTAGGGGGCAAATTGTGTTGCGCTGGTGTAATGCGCGACACCAGTTCGGCCACATTCATCTGATGCTTATCGATAAGATCGGTAAAGCGTTCAATAATATGCGGCGAATCAGCCACCTCAACCTGAATGAACGCGGTGTCGGGCATCGGCGGACGGAGCCGGGCATTGGTGCGCTTCATGACGATCAGCAGTTCCAGCTCTGCCCCTTTCAGTGGCAGGGTCGATTCAATCAGTGTGATCGCGTTCCAGCTGCCCGACAGCAGCATGATAAAGGTGAACTCATCCCCAAGCATGGCAAGACGGCTATCTTCAATATTGCAACCGCAGCTGCTGACGTGTCGGGTAATGGTGTTGACGATACCCGGACGGTCAACACCGAGCGCGGTGATCACCAGATGATGGGGCTGAGATTGCGGCAAAATGGCTTTTCCTCTGCTTTCGCTAATAACCATAAGGTAAACATAAAAAAAACTGCTGACAAGCGCGGGAATGGCGTGGCTGGCTTGCTTTTCCCTAAGTGTAAAACGTACCATGAAGCACTTGTTTGTCGAGGGGATCGCCAATGTTTACGGGAAGTATTGTTGCACTCGTTACGCCAATGGATGACAGCGGTAATGTCTGCCGGTCGAGTCTGAAAAAACTGATTGATTATCACGTCGCCAGCGGCACCGCGGCGATCGTTTCCGTCGGCACCACAGGCGAATCTGCTACCCTGAGCCATGAAGAACATGGTGATGTGGTGATGCTGACCCTGGAGCTGGCCGATGGCCGTATTCCGGTGATTGCCGGAACCGGGGCAAACGCCACCGCTGAAGGCATCTCTCTGACTAAGCGTTTTGAAAATTCCGGCGTTGTGGGTTGCCTGACCGTGACCCCATATTACAACCGTCCGACGCAGGAAGGGCTGTTCCAGCACTTTAAAGCGATTGCGAATAGCACCAGCCTGCCACAGATGCTGTATAACGTTCCTTCGCGTACCGGTTGTGACATGCTGCCGGAAACCGTTGCCCGCCTGGCCGAAATCAAAAATATTATCGGAATCAAAGAGGCAACCGGGAACTTATCGCGGGTTAGTCAGATCCAAGAGCTGGTTAATGAAGATTTCATTCTGGTGAGTGGCGATGACGCGACTGCGCTGGACTTTATGCAACTGGGCGGCAAAGGCGTTATTTCGGTGACGGCCAACGTGGCTGCGCGCGAAATGGTCGAACTGTGTCAACTCGCACAGCAGGGCAATTTCGTCGAGGCACGCCGCCTGAATCAGCGTCTGATGCATCTGCACCAGACGCTTTTCTGTGAACCCAATCCTATCCCGGTGAAATGGGCTGCGAAACAGCTAGGATTAATCGCTAACGACACGCTGCGTCTGCCAATGACGCCACTGACTGCAGCCGGCCAGCCGAAAGTGGAGCAGGCGCTGGTGAAAGCGGGTTTGCGATAATTTAGGGAGTTTGAATGAATTACTCAGTAAAGCGGTCAACAGTAGCCACAGTGGTGGGGCTTTCTACCCTGATGCTGTTGTCGGCCTGTTCAAGCGATCAGCGTTATAAGCGCCAGGTCAGCGGTGACGAATCTTATCTTGAAGCCAGTCAGTTAAATGAACTGAAAGCGCCTGCCGGAATGATCCTGCCGGTGCAGCGTGGTGATTTCGACGTGCCGCGCACGACCAGTCAGGCACCCACCGGCAAGCAGCTCGACATCCGTCCGCCAGCCCAGCCGCTGGCGCTGATGAACGGCACCCGCGCACAGTTCAGCAACAATACCGGCGCGCTGATGATTGATAACAGCCGCGGTTCAGTCTGGTCGCAGGTCGTCAACGTGGTGCAGTCATACAAATTCCCGATTGCCTCCCGTAATGACGCAGGCCAGCAGCTGACGACGGACTGGGTGCAGTGGAACCGTGCTGATGAAGATCAGCAGTATCGTGGCCGCTACCAGATCAGCGTGCAGTCGCAGAGCTATCAGCAGCAGTTAACCGTTCGTCTGCTGGAGCTGCAGCAGGATGGTAAAACCATTACCTCACCTGTGCAGATCCAGCGTTACACCGCGCAGATGCTGAATGACATCAGCACCGGTATGGACAAGATTGATACGGCGAGTGAAAACGCGGCCTCTGGTCGGGTGAACGGGGCCATTGATGTGCAGAGCGGTGCAGATGATACCGGCCTGCCACTGCTGATCCTGCGTACGCCATACAACGTGGCATGGCAGCGTCTGCCTGATGCAATGAAACGCGTCGGGATGGAAGTGACCGACACGACCCGCTCAACCGGCAGCATGAAGGTGACCTACAAGTCACTGAGCAGCAGCGACTGGGATTCAGTCGGTGCGAAAGATCCGGAATTACCAAACGGTGATTACAAAGTGCAGGTCGGCGATCTCGACAACCGCACCAGTCTGCAATTCATCGACCCGAAAGGGCATGTGCTGACCCAGTCGCAGAACGATGCGCTGGTGGCCGTGTTCCAGGCGGCGCTGAACAAATAAAGTTGCCCCAGGCCGGAGATTCTCCGGCCTTTTTATTTTGTTTTTGGCATAATAGCGCGCGGCGAAGTAAACGATTGCGTCAAGGCAATCGCCGCAGCGGCACTGGCCGCTGAACACCCGTTATTTCAAGTCTGGAGTGAACAAGATGCAAAAGCGAGCTGAGTTGTATCGCGGTAAAGCGAAAACCGTATACAGCACCGATAATCCGGATCTGCTGATACTCGAATTCCGCAACGATACGTCAGCAGGTGATGGCGCCCGAATCGAGCAATTTGATCGCAAGGGAATGGTTAACAACAAGTTTAACCATTTTATCATGACTAAATTGCAGGAAGCGGGTATCCCGACCCAGATGGAAGCGCTGCTGTCAGATACTGAAGCGCTGGTGAAGAAGCTGGAGATGGTGCCGGTAGAGTGCGTGGTACGTAACCGCGCCGCAGGCTCGCTGGTAAAACGTCTGGGCGTGGAAGAGGGCATTGTGCTCAATCCGCCGCTGTTTGATCTTTTCCTGAAAGATGATGCAAAGCATGACCCGATGGTCAATGAATCCTACTGCGAAACCTTTGGCTGGGTCAGCAAACAGAACCTGGCGCGGATGCAGGAGCTGACCTTTAAAGCCAACGACGTGCTGAGCAAACTGTTCGACGATGCGGGTCTGATTCTGGTCGACTTCAAACTGGAGTTTGGTCTGTTTAACGGCGAAGTGACGCTGGGCGATGAGTTTTCGCCAGACGGTGCGCGCCTGTGGGACAAAGAGACGCTGGATAAAATGGATAAAGACCGTTTCCGCCAGAGCCTCGGCGGCGTGGTGGAAGCCTATGAAGCGGTTGCACAGCGGCTGGGCGTGAAGCTCGACTGAGTTTGCCTGCCGCGCAGAAAGAAAAAGGAGAGCCCCGGCTCTCCTTTTTTCATTTCAGGGTAAAGCTGGTGATTGCTGCTTCACACAACTAAAATCATGCCATCTGAAAAAATGACTGAGGGAATACAGCATGCGCTGGCAAGGGCGTCGCGAAAGCGACAATGTAGAAGACCGTCGCGATCAATCGTCCGGTTTAGGCGGCGGAGGCCGCCAGATTCGTCTGCCGCGCGGTAAAGGCGGTATTGTGCTGCTGATTGTCGTGGCCATCGCGGGTTATTACGGTTACGACCTGACCGCACTGCTGACAGGCGGCGAAGTTGCACCGACCAGCCAGCAGCAACAGCGCAGCGTCAGCGCCAATGATGATGAGGCTGCGAAATTTACGAAGGTGATCCTGGCCACCACGGAAGACACCTGGGGCAAACTGTTCCAGCAGATGAACAAACAGTATGTGGCACCGAAGCTGGTGATGTATCGCGGCGCAACCCGCACTGGCTGTGGTACCGGACAGTCAGTCATGGGGCCGTTCTACTGTCCTGCCGATCAGACCGTCTACATCGACCTCTCTTTTTATGACGAGATGAAAACCAAACTTGGCGCGGACGGTGACTTCGCCCAGGGCTACGTCGTCGCGCATGAAGTTGGCCACCATGTCCAGAAACTACTGGGTATTGAACCGAAAGTGCGTGAAATGCAGCAGGGTGCCAGCCAGACGCAGGTTAATCAGCTCTCCGTCAAAATGGAACTGCAGGCGGACTGTTTTGCCGGTGTCTGGGGACACTATATGCAGCAGGAAAATATCCTTGAAGCGGGCGATCTGCAGGAAGCGCTGAATGCCGCCGAGGCAATTGGCGATGACCGCCTGCAGCAGAAAGGTCAGGGCCGCGTAGTGCCGGACAGCTTCACCCACGGCACGTCTGAGCAGCGCTACACCTGGTTCAAGCGCGGGTTTGATGGTGGCAATCCAGGACAGTGCAACACCTTCGCCAGCAACTGATGAGTCTGCAGCCTCTTACGCAGCTTATGCAGCAGGCCGGTGTGCGTCGTCTGGCGGTGATCAGCGGCGACCCGGCCTGGTGTTTACTACGGGCTGCGGCGTGGCGTGAAACGCTGACCGGCGACTGGCTGGCGTTGAGCCCGGAACCGCTGTTCTCTGCTTCGGATAAAGGGCCGGGTCAGTATAAAACGCCGGTCCTGCACAAACAGCCTGCTGCGGTGCGCACGCTGCTTGGCCGTGAATTTCGTCATGCTCTGTTTGACGCCCGTCAGGGCTTTCATGCCGACGCTTTCGCTGCGCTGGCTGGCACGCTCACCGCCGGTAGCTGGCTGTTACTGCTGGTGCCGCCCTGGGAAGAGTGGGCGCAGCAGCCTGACAGCGACAGCCTGCGCTGGGCCGATGTCGCTGAACCCATCGCCACCCCTTATTTTGTTCACCACCTGCAACAGCTGATATTAGCGGATGACCAGGTGCTGCTGGAGCGGCAGCATCAGCCATGCCGGTTTCCGGCGCAGCCGGACTGGCCGCAGTGGCACTGTCAGGCACCGCAGCAGCAGCAGGCGATACTCGATCAGCTGATGAGGCTGCCATCGGGGGTTGCCGTGCTGACCGCGCCCCGTGGACGCGGTAAATCGGCGCTGGCGGGTATGCTGGCGCGATTGAACGGACATTGTCTGGTGACGGCTCCGGCCAAAGCCTCAACGGAGGTGCTGAGCACCTTCGCCGCTGATGCCTTTCACTTTATGGCACCCGATGCGCTGCTGGCGCTGGAGACGCCACCGCAGGCGGAATGGCTGATTGTGGATGAAGCGGCGGCGATCCCGGCACCGCTGCTGCAGGCGCTGGTCAGTCGATATCCCCGTGTATTGCTCACCACCACCGTACAGGGCTACGAAGGAAGCGGGCGCGGGTTTATCCTTAAATTCTGCGCCGGGCTTCCTGATGCATACTATTTTACGCTCGATGAGCCGCTGCGCTGGTCGCGTTTCGATCCGCTGGAGCAGTGGCTGAACCAGGCGCTGCTGTTTGACGATGCCGCCGCGACCGCACCCGATTCTCCTGTAACGCCTCATCGTGTTGAGCGCCACGATTTCAGCGCGCTGGAGGCCGCGTATCGTCTGCTGACCAGTGCACACTATCGTACCTCGCCACTTGATCTGCGCCGCCTGCTGGATGCTCCGGGCATGCAGCTGTGGCGGGCCGGCGACGCGTCGGCGTTACAGGGCGCGCTCTGGCTGGTGGAAGAGGGCGGTCTTGAACCTGCACTGGCACAGGCGGTCTGGGCGGGCACCCGGCGACCCCGCGGGAATCTGGTGGCGCAGTCGCTGGCAGCCCACGCTGGTCTGGCTGAGGCGGCGACATTGCGCTCGCTGCGCATCAGCCGTATTGCCGTGGCGGCGGAGCGGCGTCGTCTGGGAACCGGACAGCAGCTGGTTGCGGCAGCGGCCAGTGCGGCAGCCGGATATGACTACCTCTCCGTCAGCTTCGGCTACACTGAATCTCTCTGGGCGTTCTGGCGCGCCTGTGGCTTTAGCCTGGTGCGGATTGGCAGTCAGCGCGAAGCCAGCAGCGGCTGCTACGCGGCGATGGCCATGTTGCCCTGTTCTGCTGCGGGTGAGGCATTGCAGCACCGCGCGGCAGAACAGCTGGCGCGAGACTGGCCGCTGTTGCGCCAGCATATCGCACTGGAACTGCAGTTTGATCAGGTTACTGACGACGGATTGACCGCGCAGGATATTCGTCTGGCGGCGGGTTTTGCCTGGGCGCAGCGGCCACTGGAAGCGAGCCTGCCGGTGTTGCAGCGTCTGGTGCAGGCCAGTTCAGCCTCTGTACCGCTGCTGGCTGCGGCGGTGGCCACACCCACAGCCCTGGGCGAACTGGCCCAGCAGGCGGGAGTGAGTGGGCGCAAAGCGCTAGTCGCAGCGCTGCGTCAGCAGGCGGCAGCGGCCCTCCAGACACTGGGCGTTGATGCAGCCTTGCTGCACCTGCCGTTGAAATAATTCGACCAGCTGGTTCAAATTATCCTCATATGATTTTATGCCAGGCGGCGTAGAGTGAACACAGGAGGTCAACATGACACTGAAATATGTAATCGTTCAACAGCCTGCCACCACAGCACAGCTGTTTCTGCTCTACCATGGCGTTGGCGATAACCCGGATTCAATGGGCGAGATTGGCAACTGGTTTGCCCGAACGTTTCCCGACGCGCTGGTGGTGTCCGTCGGCTCGCCTGGTGCGAGTCGTCAGTGGTTCGGCGAAACCGACCTGCACGATCAGACCGTCCAGCAGCGGGTTGATGCGGCCATGCCGCAGTTTGTTGGGTCTGTGCGTCACTGGCAAAAAAAGAGCAGCGTGCGGCCGGAAGCGACAGCCTTAATCGGCTTTTCGCAGGGCGGCAGTATGGTGCTGGAAGGGGTTAAGGCGCATCCGGATCTGGCGGGCCGCGCGGTGGTGTTTAATGGCCGGTTTATTACCCTGCCGGAGAAGGCCAGTACCCGCACCACCATCCACCTGATCCACGGTGATTATGATGAGCAGGTCCCGCTGCACCATGCGCAGCAGGCGGAGCATCGGCTGACCGCCTGCGGTGGCGACGTTACCCTGGATATCGTTGACGATCTGGCGCACGCCATCGATCACCGCAGCATGGAGCTGGCGCTGAATCATCTGCGTTATACGGTGCCAAAACGCTACTTTGATGAGGCGTTAAGCGGCGCAAAACCGGGTGACGATGATGTTATCGTGATGATGTAAAAAGCCCCTGCGCAAGCTCGATCTTAACGCTGATGAGAGCTGACTTTGTGATGAACTATAAAAAAGCCCCTGCATAGCAGGGGCTTTTTCGTTTACTTCTTCTTCGGCCAGTTGTCGTCGTCATCCCATTTATCGTTGAAATCACGATGCGGCGGCAGGTCAGGTTTGTTATCCATAAATTTTTTATGATCGATGCGTTTCAGATCTTTATAAACGTTCATCAGCACGCCAACCATCAGCAGGATCACCAGGATCCACCAGTAATCTTTAATAAATTCCATTTGCTGCTCCTTAAAACCGCCGTCAGGCGATCAGTTGTTCCATGATGCGTTGGTACATCCGGCTCAGCATCTGCAGGTCGGAGGCTTTCACACACTCATTGATTTTATGAATGGTGGCATTCACTGGCCCCAGTTCCACCACCTGTGCACCCATCCGGGCAATAAAGCGGCCATCGGAGGTTCCGCCCGTGGTCAGCAGCTGCGGCTTAATTTCATTATAGTGCGCTACAGCTTTCACGACGGCATCAACCAGCTTACCGCGCGTGGTCAGGAAGGGCTGGCCAGAGAGTTTCCACTCAATGGTGTAACGCAACTGGTGACGATCCAGCAGCTCTGCGACCCGCTGACGAATCATCTCATCGGTGAGTTCGGTGCTGAAGCGGAAGTTAAACTGCACAAACAGCTCGCCGGGGATCACATTGTTACTGCCGGTGCCCGCCTGGACGTTGGCAATCTGCATGCTGGTCGCCGGAAAGAACTCATTCCCCTGATCCCACTCGGTCGCGACCAGCTCGTTCAGCGCGGGCATCGCCCGGTGAACCGGGTTATCCGCCAGATGCGGATAGGCGACGTGGCCCTGCACGCCATGCACCATCAGGTTAGCGGTGATCGAACCGCGACGGCCATTTTTCACCACATCACCCACCACTTCCGTGCTGGAGGGCTCGCCGACCAGGCAATAGTCGAGCCGTTCGCGGCGCGCCATCAGCCGCTCAACCACTTTAACCGTGCCATTGGCCCCGCTGGCCTCTTCATCAGAGGTAATCATAAAGGCGAGTCGCCCTCGGTGATTGGGACGCACCGCAACAAAACGTTCGGCAGCCACCACCATTGCCGCCAGCGATCCTTTCATGTCGGCCGCGCCGCGGCCAAACAGCATGCCGTCGCGGATGGTGGGTTCAAACGGCGGATTAATCCAGCGGCTGGCATCGCCAGGCGGCACCACATCGGTGTGACCGGCAAACGCCAGCGTTTCACCTTCGCCACGGGTGGCCCAGAAATTCAGGGTGTCGTCGATGTTCATCGTTTCAATCTTAAAGCCAATGGCTTCAAGACGGGCGATCAGCAGAGCCTGACATCCGGCATCATCGGGGCTGAGAGAGGGGCGACGAATAAGCTGCTGCGTCAGCTCAATGACCGGGCAAAACATATTATGACTTCTCCTGGATAGCATTCTGATAGGTGGCTTCGCTGAAACCGGCGAGCAGGGAGCCATCCGGGGCGCGCAACAGCGGACGCTTAATCATGGCGGGATGCGCCAGCATCAGCGCTTTGGCGCTGCTGGAATCGGTAACCGCGTCGCGATCACTCTCAGGCAATTTACGCCAGGTGGTGCCCCGGGTGTTAAGCAGAGCCTGATAACCCAGTGCATCGATAAACTCCTGCAGCAGGACATCGTTCAGGCCATCCGCACGGTAGTCGTGGAAGTGATAGTCAACGCCTGCGTCTGTTAAAAAGCGCCGGGCTTTTTTTATGGTGTCGCAATTTTTAATCCCGAACATCACCCACTGCGTGCTCATTGCCCGATCCTTATTGTCCTGTGAGAAGTGAAAGCTGAAAAAAGCAGCCAAAGTGCGAGTTTACCATAGTGTGATCCGTTGCGGCATCTGCACAGGCGCGGGAATCGGGCCACAGAGCACGGCAGCAAGGTCATCGTCCGGCATCGGGTAAACGCTATCAATTTCGCAGCTAACCATTACCCTGCTTATCAATAAGAGCTTAGGAATTTCGCCATGTTGATAAAATAGTCTACCGCTGGGTTTAAAATAAATTATTTTCAACGGGGTTAAGGAGTTGCTGAAGTGTGCGTCAGCTTGCAAAACCAGCAACATTCATGTTTTTATGGCGTATGCCGATAGATATAACAGGTGTAAACGTATTCACCTGTATAAAAAAAGAGCGTAACATTGCCAGCACAATAAGAGAGGGCATTATGATTGACACCGAAATGGGAACCTGGAAAGAATTTATCGAAGCGATGTTACGCAACAAGTAACGCGCGAAGAAAAAGCAGGTTAATCCCGCTTGCTGGAATTCTTACCACACACAGAAATAAGGCGGCCACTGATATCAGTGACCGCTTTTTATTTGCGCCTCTACTTAGTCGAGCGGCTTCTCTTTGAGCGGGAAGCGGCGGCGTACCAGCACAAAGAACAGCGGCACAAAAAAGATCGCCAGCAGTGTGGCAGAGATCATTCCGCCCATCACACCGGTTCCTACGGCATGCTGGCTGCCGGAGCCCGCTCCGCTGCTGATCGCCATGGGCAGTACACCAAAGATAAAGGCCAGCGAGGTCATCAGAATCGGCCGCAGGCGCTGACGCGATGCCTCCAGCGTAGATTCCACCAGCTCGCGTCCACGGCTGTTGATCTCATTAGCAAATTCTACAATCAGGATGGCGTTTTTGGCGGATAACCCCACTACCGTCAGCAGGCCAACCTGGAAATAGACGTCATTTTCCAGCCCACGCATCCAGGTGGCGATTAGCGCCCCGACCACGCCCAGCGGCACTACCAGCATCACCGAGAACGGGATCGACCAGCTTTCATATAGCGCGGCCAGGCAGAGAAAGACCACCAGCAGCGAAATCGCATAAAGTGCCGGTGCCTGCGAACCGGAGAGCCGCTCCTGATAAGAGGCACCGGTCCACTGGAACCCGACGCCCAGGGGCAGGGCATTAACCAGTTTTTCCATCTCATCCATCGCCGTGCCACTGCTGACGCCACTGGCCGCTTCGCCGACAATCTCCAGCGACGAATAGCCGTTGTAGCGTTCAAGACGTGGGGAACCGGTCTCCCAGCGGCTGGTGGCAAACGCGGAGAAGGGCACCATTTTGCCGCTGCTGTTGCGCACGTACCATTTGTTGATGTCGTCTGGCAGCATGCGGAATTCAGCGGCGGCCTGCACATAGACCTTCTTCACCCGGCCACGATCCAGGAAGTCATTCACGTAGCTGGAACCCCACGCGGTGGTCAGGGTGTCGTTGATGGTATCCAGCGACACGCCCAGCGCCTGCGCTTTACGTGCATCAACATCGATCTGCAGCTGCGGGCTGTCATCCAGTCCATTGTGTCGTACCCGCGACAGCGCGTTGTCATTGCCCGCCATCTCCAGCAGTTTGTCACGCATCGCCATCAGTTGGGTATGACCGACGCCCGCGTGATCCTGCAGTTGCAGGTCAAAGCCGGAGCTGCTGCCCATGCCGGTGATGGCTGGCGGGCTGCTGGCAATCACCCGGCCCTCTTTGATCTTCTGGAATGCCTTCGTCGCGCGATCGATAATCGCGAACGAGGTGCGATCGGCACCGGGCCGCGCTTCCCAGTCTTTAAGCCGCACAAACAGACGCGCCACGTTTTGTCCATTGCCGCCCGGACCTGCGCCGATGGTGGAGAAGACCGACAGCACATTGGCTTTCTCCTCGGTGAGATAATAGTTTTCAACTTTGGCGACGACGCTGGCAGTTTGCTCAAGCGTCGCGCCTGCCGGAAGCTGAACCTGCGTCAGGAATACGCCGCGATCTTCCAGCGGCAGAAACGACGTCGGCAGACGCAGAAACAGAAAGGCCATCAGGCCGATGATGCCGAGATAGAGCAGCAGCCAGCGACCGCCCTTGCGCAGGATACCCGCGACCCCGCGCTCGTAGCGGTCAGCATTGCGATTAAAGTGACGATTGAACCAGCCGAAGAAGCCGCGACGCTCAGGCTGCTCGCCCTGTGAAACGGGTTTGAGCAGCGTGGCACAGAGCGCCGGTGTCAGGATCATCGCCACCAGCACCGACAGCACCATCGCCGACACAATGGTAATTGAGAACTGACGGTAGATAGCGCCGACGGTGCCGCCGAAAAACGCCATCGGCACAAACACCGCAGAGAGCACCAGCGCGATACCCACCAGCGCGCCCTGAATCTGGCCCATCGATTTTCGGGTGGCGGCACGCGGCGAGAGTCCTTCTTCATGCATGATACGTTCAACGTTTTCCACCACCACGATGGCATCATCCACCAGCAGCCCGATTGCCAGCACCATGGCAAACATGGTCAGGGTATTGATGCTGAACCCGCAGGCATAGAGCACGCTGAAGGTGCCGAACAGCACCACCGGCACTGCAATAGTAGGAATTAAGGTGGCACGGAAGTTCTGCATAAACAGGTACATCACGCCAAATACCAGCACAATCGCCTCCAGCAACGTCTTCACCACATCGGTGATTGACGCTTTAACGAAAGGGGAGGTTTCATAGGCGATTTTTGCTTCCAGACCGTGCGGGAAGTAGTGGGACAGCTCCTCAATGCGCGCCCGCACCAGCTTATCGGTGTTCATCTCGTTGGCACCGGATGCCAGCTTCACCCCCAGGCCTGACGCGGGCTGGCCATTGTAACGACTCAGATAATCATACTTCTCAGCGCCCAGCGCCACGCTGGCGACATCGCCCAGCGTCACCACCGAACCATCGGGATTGTTCTTCAGGGTAATCGCCCGGAACTGCTCAGGGGTCTGCAGCATCGACTGGGCGTTGACCGTAGCGTTAAGCGCCTGTTTCTCTACCGACGGCAGGCCACCCACCTGACCCACGGCAACCTGGGTGTTCTGCGACTGGATCGCACTGACCACATCTTCCGTGGTCAGCGAATAGGCGATCAGTTTATTGGGATCGAGCCAGATACGCATCGCATATTGCGAGCCGTAAGCGTCAACCTGGCCGACGCCATCAATACGGCTTAGCGGATCCTGAATATTACTGGCGACATAGTCTGAAATATCCTGCTTATCCATGCTGCCGTCGGTTGAAACGAATGCCACCATCAGAATATTACTGTCACCGGTTTTATTGACGGTCACACCCTGCGACTGCACCGCCTGTGGCAATTTGCGCAGTGCGGATTGCAGCTGGTTCTGTACCTGCTGACGGGCTTCATCGGGATTGGTCCCGGCGGTAAAGGTGAGGGTGATCTGTGCCTGGCCGGTGTTGCTGCTGTTAGAGGACATGTACATCAGATTATCGATGCCGGTCATGTTCTGCTCGATCACCTGGGTAACGGTGTTTTCCAGCGTCTGGGCGGATGCGCCCGGATAGTTAGCGGTGATGCGCACGTTGGGCGGTGCCAGATCGGGGTACTGTTCAATAGGCAGCGAAATAATCGAAAGCGTGCCACACAGGCACAGCAGAATCGCCAGAACCCAGGCAAAGATAGGGCGGTCGATAAAGAAATTCGACATTAAATCGACACTCCTCACTACTTTTATCGTTGGTCAGGCCCACCAGCAACGGGCGCTCTGGCAGGAAAATCGGCGGGTCTTTGCCATGATTCTCCGCCGCCGTTTACTCTACGTGCGGCAGCGGGGGAAATCGTGGAGAAATTGAGGAGAAAATGTAAATTCGTTGGCTATTTGCGGCTTTCAAGCCACATCACCGTGGCGGCGACGCGTGAGCGGACATCCAGTTTCCGCAGCAGGTTACGAATGTGCACTTTTACCGTCTCTTCAGAGATATGCAGAATAGCGGCAACCTCTTTATTCGACAGGCCACGCGCCACCTCCTGCAGCACATCCCGTTCGCGCTCGGTGAGCTGACGCAGAGGCTCGGCACTGTGCTGGCGATTAGCCAGATAGCGGGTGACGTCCTCGCTGAAGACCTTTTCGCCCCGCGATGCCTGCAGGATATGCCCCAGCAGGACCTCCGGCTCGCTGTCCTTGAGCAGATAGCCGTCAGCACCGGCATCCACCATGGCAAAAATATCGCTGCGGGCGTCAGAAACGGTCAGCACCAGAATGCGCGAACTGATCCCTTCATGGCGCAGCGCCTTCAGCGTATCCAGTCCTGACATGCCTTTCATATTCAGGTCGAGCAGAATGATGTCCGGTTCCTGATGGCGGGCCTCCGCCAGCGCTTCAGTGCCGTTGCTGGCTTCGGCGATCACCTCCAGCCGGGGATCCAGCGCCAGCAGCTGACGGACACCGCGGCGCATCAGCGGGTGGTCATCCACAATCATCAATGTTAATGCGGGCTGTTGCATATTTTCTCCGTTTCATTGGTTTCAGACTGCGGCAGATCAGACGGTATTGTTCAGGGACAACACCCTGTTCTGTATCGAATAGTCCGCGGTCGCAAACCGATAGATTATTTTAATAAATTAAGACCCGCTCTGGCCTGCTATTCCAGCGGGCGCGCCGGTTGCGGTGGAAAGCGCAACTCCACCCTGGTACCCCGTGGCTGTGCGTGGAGGGTCAGATGGCCGCTCAGGCGCTGAGCGCGCTCCGCCATAATAGTCAGGCCGTAATGGCCCGGCGGTTCGTCAGTGCTGTTCATCCCCACGCCATCATCCGTAATCGTCAGTAAGTGCTCACCTTTTTCACTGTGCTGATAATCCACCCGGATAACCTGCGCACTGGCGTGACGAATCGCATTCAGCAGCGCCTCACGGACGATCTGCAACACATGCACCTGCTGTTGTGCTTCCAGACTCTGCAGGCCGGTCTGATAGTTAAAGTGTATCTCTGCACTGCTCTTCTCCTGCAGCGAGGCGATCATCGCCTGCATGGCCGCCACCAGATCCGCCTGCTCAATGGTCAGACGGAAAGTGGTCAGCAGCTCACGCAGCTGACGATAGGCCTCGGCCAGCGCCTGATCGAAGTCCGCGATAATGGTATGGGCGGCGCTATCGTCTTTATCAACGGCGCGGCGCAGCAGGGTCAGCTGAATGCGTAAAAATGAGAGCGACTGCGCCAGCGAGTCATGTAATTCCCGGGCAATGGTCGTGCGCTCTTCAATCAGCAGCATCTGCTGATACTGCTGCTGTGCCTGCCAGATCCAGATAGCCCGTCCCAGCATCGCCGCCAGGCTGCGCATCAGTTCATCCGGAGGCGAGGCACCAGCTGTCTGCCAGCGCAGCTCGCCAATCTGCTGCTCGTCCTGCTGTAACGGCAGACGTTGCCACTGACCGGCTGCCTGATCATCACCGGCGCGAAACTGAAACTGGTCGCTGTCGAGCCGGATCGCCGTCAGTTTCTCGCGCGTCAGTACATTGGTTAACACGGCTTCAAACAGTGCCGGATGCAGCGGGCTGGCGGTCAGCATTTGTGAGCTGTCATAGAGTAGCGACAGCGTGCGATTAGCCTGGGTTAAATCTTCTGTTTTGGCGCGCACCGTGCTTTCCAGCAGCTGGTAGTGCGAATGCAGCCGTGCCGCCATGCCGCTGAAGGCATGCGACAGCACCCGCAGTTCATTCTGCTGCTCAACGTGCAGCGGCGGAAAAGCAAAGTTACCGCTCTCAACATAGCGACTGGCGGTAACCAGCGCATTAAGCGGGCGCACCACCTGCAGTCGGGTAAAGCGAATCGTCATCAGTGCCAGCGCCACAATCGCAATGACCCCCACCAGGCTGCTGGCGGCCACCAGATGCATTTTCAACTCGGTATAGCGCTGCAGACCCAGCACAAAGCGATCGATTTCACCGACGTAGATCGGCACCTGCTGCTGATAAGCCACGGTATCGCCCTGTTGCAACTGTTGCTGCAGCGAGGGCCAGGCGGCACGCAGCCGTTGATAGCGAACACTTACTTCACGGGGTACCCAGGGCCGATCGAGTTTCTGCAGCACCGGGGCATCCAGCGTTTGCTGATAGCGCGCCAGATGATGAGCCAGATTTTGCGGCTGACGGCTGGCATCCCAGGCCATGCGATAGCTCTGCATGCGCAGTGAACCCGCCAGATTGATCGCCTCCGCGTCGCGCTGGCTGCTCAGGAGCGTGACCAATGCCAGACCGGTGGTGAGCAGCGACAGCAGGACAATGGCGCTGAGCGCCTGAGCGATGCTTTGAGTTACGGAACGTTTAACAATCACATGAATGGCCCTGTTGAGAGTGCGGGAATTATAAGAGCGCATTAACGTAACGCAAATGATCCATTCCCTGTTTATCGCACAGGACGTTACACATCGCACATAAAATGACCACAACTGACAGTTCCCAGGACGTGCTGCTGTTCCACGCTTAAAAAAGGAACAGGTTTACATCGTCCCGATGTTGCTTTTCATTGCAGCGCTAATAATTCATCCAGTCATCAACTCAACCCCGATCACAGATTAAGGAGCATCCAATGAAAAAGCTGAATGCTGTCCTGGCGGGCGCATTACTGGCTACCGCCTCATTTGCCACTTTCGCCGCCGCGCCGGTCGATCAGTCGCAGGCGCAGAGTATGCAAAGCATCGGTAGCGTTTCGGTTTCCGGCGTTCGCGGCTCGCTGGACGATGCGAATCGCCAGCTGTCGCAAAAAGCGGAAGAGATGGGCGCCAGCCATTACCGCGTTATCGGTGTCGATAACCCAGGCGACTCCAGCCTGTGGAGCGGCACCGCAGAGATTTATCGCTAACCCAACCCTCCTGTTTCCATCCCTGTAGCTTTTACCGGCCTGAAAATGGCCGGTTTTTTTGTTTTTGTGCATCAGGATGGATTCTTACAAATCAGCCTGTGCATCTGCCCGGTATATTTTGCTTCGTTCTTGCAGAACGGGTAGGATTCATCGCCGTAAATTCCCGCGCTGTCTGGCACTCACTCACAGGCAAACGCACAGAGGAAAATACCCCATTTCACAGGGCATTACGCCTGAAATGGGGGCGACGACTGATAGTCAGGACAAACAGGAATGCTATGAAATCTAAAAACAAAACCCCAGGCGAGATGCGCGCTGCGAAACGACGCTGGCTCAACTCTCATGACGCCGGCTACCAGAAGGCGATGGGTAACCGTCACGTACAGATGATTGCGATCGGCGGTGCCATCGGTACCGGTTTGTTCCTGGGCGCAGGTGGCCGTTTGCAGGCTGCTGGCCCCGCCTTAGCCATCATCTATCTGGTGTGTGGCATCTTCTCCTTCTTTATTCTGCGTGCGCTGGGCGAACTGGTGTTACACCGTCCCAGCAGCGGCAGCTTCGTCTCCTACGCCCGTGAATTCCTGGGTGAGAAAGCCTCCTACGTGGCGGGCTGGATGTACTTCGTCAACTGGGCAATGACCGGCATCGTCGATATCACCGCCGTCGCGCTCTACATGCACTACTGGGGCGCATTTGGTGATGTGCCACAGTGGGTGTTCGCCCTGGGCGCGCTGGCGATTGTCGGCACCATGAACATGATCGGCGTAAAGTGGTTTGCCGAGATGGAGTTCTGGTTCGCGCTGGTGAAAGTGCTGGCAATTGTGATCTTCCTGGTGGTGGGCGTGGTGTTCCTTGGCACCGGCAAACCGCTGGATGGCAACAGTACCGGCTTCCATCTGATCACCGATAACGGTGGCATGTTCCCGCACGGCTTACTGCCTGCGCTGGTGCTGATTCAGGGTGTGGTGTTCGCCTTTGCCTCTATCGAACTGGTAGGTACGGCGGCCGGCGAATGTAAAGACCCGAAAACCATGCTGCCGAAAGCGATCAACAGCGTGATCTGGCGTATCGGCCTGTTCTACGTTGGCTCCGTGGTCCTGCTGGTGCTGCTGCTGCCGTGGAACGCCTATCAGGCGGGTCAGAGTCCGTTTGTTACCTTCTTCTCGAAGCTGGGCGTGCCTTACGTTGGCAGCATCATGAATATCGTGGTGCTGAGTGCGGCGCTCTCCAGCCTGAACTCGGGCCTCTACTCAACCGGGCGTATTCTGCGCTCCATGTCGATGGGTGGCTCTGCACCGAAATTCATGTCTAAGATGAACGGTCAGCAGGTGCCTTATGCCGGTATTCTGGTGACCATCGCCGTCTATGTGATTGGTGTGGTGCTTAACTACTATGTGCCTTCTCAGGTGTTTGAGATCGTCCTGAACGTCGCCTCGCTGGGGATTATCTCCTCCTGGGCCTTTATCGTGGTTTGTCAGCTGCGTCTGCGCAAAGCGATTAAAGAGGGCAAGGCGGATGATGTCAGCTTCAAGCTGCCAGGCGCGCCGTTTACCTCATGGCTGACGCTGCTGTTCCTGTTCAGCGTGCTGGTGCTGATGGCGTTTGACTACCCGAACGGGACTTACACCATCGCCTCCATTCCGCTGATCGCGGTATTGCTGGTGCTGGGATGGTTTGGCGTGCGTAAGCGTGTTCACGCCATAGCTGAGACCGAACAGGATCATCACGAAGAGGAGCCTCAGCCGACCCGACTGGCTGACGACACCTCACGCTGATAAGCGCTGCAGCAATCAGGCCAGCCTTCGGGCTGGCTTTTTTTTGGCGTAAACTGCCTCATTCACCGCGAGAATTAAGATAGTTTTCCCGCAAGCTTGCCCCTATGATGAAAGGCTCCCTTTATGCGGTAGCGGAGTCCTCATGTCGTTTAAGATCAACATCATCAAAGATAAGCTCCTGTCCGAAAACTGGTTTGTGCTGCGTAACTACACCTATGAGATCACCGATGGTCGTGGCGAGGTTATCCGCCATAAACGCGAAGTCTACGATCGTGGAAACGGGGCGACCATCCTGCTCTATAACCGCGAAAAGAACAGCGTGGTCCTGACGCGCCAGTTCCGTATCGCCACTTACGTCAACGGTAACGAGGGCGGCATGTTAATTGAAGCCTGTGCCGGCTTGCTGGACGACGACTCTCCGGAAGATTGCATTCGCAAAGAGGCGATTGAAGAGACCGGTTATGCGGTGGGCGAGGTGGAGAAACTTTATGCCTGCTATATGTCGCCGGGCGGCGTCACTGAATTGATCCACTTTTTCGCAGCGGAATATAATGAATCGCTGCGCGACAATGCGGGCGGCGGCGTTGAAGATGAGTCGATCGACGTGCTGGAACTGCCTTTCCCTGATGCACTGGCAATGGTCGCCGATGGCCGCATTCGCGACGGCAAAACCGTCATGCTGTTGCAGCATGCGCAGATTGCTGGCTGGCTGATACCATAAAAAATCATGCAGTTAGCCTGTTGCAGCGTGACGGCGTTGAGCGTGGAAAGTGAAGCATAATCCACTTTTCATGCACGCTTTTTAAGCAGTTAACTGCGCTTTTTGCACAGGTTCACAGAATGGGAACCCTGGCAGGCCCGTTGATGCGCTATCCTCTCCACTCTGGGTATTCGGGGATCGATTTTCTTAATGTCGTATTGGATGAAATCGCTGTGGCTGTTGCCGTCTCTGTGGGTTGCCTGTGTTCAGGCGGAACCGTTGCAAAAGTCATTCAACGACTGGCAAATCACCTGCAACAATGAAGCCTTTTGCGTGGCGCGCAATATTCCGGGCGACAAAGGGTTAGTGATGACGATTTCGCGGCATGCGGGCGTCAACGATCGCCCCTTGCTGCGAATCGACTACGGCAGTGCCTACAGTGGCGCGCTGCCTGGCGGTTCGCTTCAGGATAACCTGCTACTGGATCAGCGTCGTCTGAAACCCGACCTCAAACACTGGACGGTTGAACCGCACCATCTCGCCACCAGCAATGCCATCGCAATTGATGAGTTTCTTGATCTGGTGATGGAGGCGAAAACCCTTCAGCTCACTTTCGATCCCAATGCGCTGATCTCCCTGCGCGGTATGAAGGCCGCGCTGTTGCTGATGGATGACACCCAGGGGCGGGTCAACAGCATGAGCGCATGGGTTAAGCGTGGCGATCGCGCCAGCTGGGATGTTCCACCACCGCCTGCGCTGCCGCCATTGCCGCCTGCTGTCGAGCCACCCGCGGCATTGACGCGCGATGAGACCAGCGGATTAATTGATTACGGCACCTGGCGGGTCAATACCGACTCCTGCTCACTCGATCCACTGCGCCGTGAAGTCAGCGTGGCGCCACTCACCGATCAGCGCGCGCTGCTGCTGGTGAGTTGTGAGATGGGGGCTTATAACGTGATCGATCTGGCGTTTGAAGTGACGCGCAGCCAGCCGTATGTCGCGCGCGGCATCACCTTAACTCTGCCGTTTACCCCACCAGGTGCCAGTGACCGACAGCTTGAGCTGATTAACGCCGAATATGATGCGGCCAGCGGCCAGCTCTACACCTTTGGTAAAGGACGTGGGTTGGGTGACTGCGGCAGTGCCACTCGCTGGCAGTTTGATGGCACGCGTTTTGTGTTAGCGGAGTATGCGGAGGAGTCGACCTGTGACGCCTGGCACAGCAGTGATGACTGGCCAACCCTGTGGGTCAGCCAGTCTGACGGTGGCGTACAGCAGCGTTAACGAATCGCCTGCACCATCATCGGTGAGCCAAGCTGATTGCCGACCAGTTCGGCCAGCATATTATTCACGCCGTCGCTCATTGGCGTAAAGCGGGTCAGCGGCGAGCGGGTCACCACCACAAATACCCCCACGTTATGCTGCGGCACCATCGCCATATAGGTGATGAAACCGCCGCCGCCGCCGGTTTTCTGAATAATGCCAGGGCGACCATTTTTCGGCCCCATAAAGACCCAGCCCATCCCCAGCGCATCCGCTTTACCCGGCACATCCATGCCTTCTACTTTGCTCAGCTGATCGCGACGATAGATCAGCGTCTGCAGTCGATCGATCTGCGGCGTGCGGTGGTTAACCGAAGAGTTAAGGAACTGCTGCATCCAGCGGCCCATATCATCCGGCGTGGAGTAAACGCCGCCGCTGCCAATCGCCGCCAGGGTGTTATTGCACGGACTGGCCCCTTTTTCCGCCACCATCAGGCGTCCGCACTGCTCTGGCGAAGGCGTAAACGTCGTGTCCTTCATGCCGAGCGGGCGGGTAATCAGCTGCTGAAACAGCGCCGGATAGGGTTTGCCGGTGGCGCGCGACAGTGCATCACCCAGCAGATCGTAGCCCAGGTTAGAGTAGGCGGCACTGCTGCCTGGCGCCGCTTTGAGGTTAGCGCGCGACAGCCACGCCCAGCGTTCACCACGGGTCGGCCAGACAAATACCGGACGCTGCGCTTTGCCGCCTGGCTGTTCGCGAGGCAGTCCGCTGGTGTGGGTCGAGAGATTGATCAGGCGAATGGGCTGACCATTGTAGGTGGGCACGCGTGAACCCGGCGGCGCATATTTACTCAGGGGATCGTCGAGGCGGATCTGTCCGCGCTCAGCCAGCTTCACCATCACTTCACTGGTCATCAGCTTACTCAGCGAGGCGATGCGAATCAGCGAATCTTTCTGCGGACGGACATTGTTGCCGGGACGGGTTTCACCAAAGCTGGCGAACACCCGCTGATTACCATCAATCGCCACCAGTGCCATGCCGGTTGCACCGCTGCCGTAAAAGATATGTTCCGCATAGCGATCAACAATCTGAGAGGCCAGCAGTGGATCGGGCGCGACCTGCGCCATGCTTTTTAATGGAAGCAGTGAAACCATCAGGGCCAGTAAATAGGGTGTGCGCATGTTCAACGGAAGTGGCTTCGCTATAAAATCGGAGGAAATCTGCCTTCACTCATCGGGATGCATCAGGACAGAACCGCGTTATCCTGGCAGAACAACAGCAGGAACAGACGGACAGCCAGCGCACAGGCAGCATTAAGTATGACGGCTCTATAGTAATGAGTTTGCGCAGGGCGGGAAGAGGGGAATGGAGTTTTTTTTATGTATCAGGCTATAAGTGGAAATGGCCCTTCCCGGTGAGCCGGGAAGGGCATAAGCATTAAACTGGCTTGAGTAATGCTTCAGCGTGGCTGACGATATTCTCAACCGTGAAGCCAAACTCCGGGAACAGCTGACTGGCCGGGGCCGATTCACCAAAGGTCGTCATACCGACAATCGCACCGTCCAGACCGACATACTTGAACCAGTAGTCAGCAATACCCGCTTCTACCGCCACACGCGCTTTCACGCCGCTTGGCAGTACGGATTCGCGGTAAGCGGCATCCTGCGCATCAAACAGGTCAGTAGAAGGCAGTGAAACCACCCGCACCTTGTGACCGCCTAAAGTGAGCTTATCCGCTGCACCCAGGGTGATCTCAATCTCTGAACCGGTCGCGATCAGAATCACTTCTGGTGTGCCGTCGCAATCCTTCAGCACGTAGCCGCCGCGTTTGATGTTTTCGATCTGCTCCGGGGTACGTTCCGGCTGCAGCAGATTCTGACGCGAAAGGATCAGCGCAGTCGGGCCGTGATGACGTTCGACGGCGGCTTTCCACGCTACGGCTGTTTCGACCTGATCGCACGGACGCCATACGCTCATATTTGGCGTCAGACGCAGGCTGGCGATCTGCTCTACCGGCTGGTGCGTCGGGCCATCTTCGCCCAGACCGATGGAGTCATGGGTGTAGACCAGAATCTGTCGTGCCTTCATCAGCGCAGCCATACGCGCGGCGTTTCGCGCATATTCGACAAACATCAGGAAGGTTGCGGTGTAGGGAACGAAACCGCCATGGTGCGCGATACCGTTACCAATCGCCGTCATACCAAATTCACGCACGCCGTAGTGAATGTAGTTACCGGCCGGATCCTCTTTGATCGATTTAGAACCGGACCAGATGGTGAGGTTACTCGGTGCCAGGTCAGCAGAACCGCCGAGGAACTCCGGCAGCATTTTGCCGTAGGCTTCCAGCGAGTTTTGTGACGCTTTACGGCTGGCGATTTTCTGCGGGTTAGCCTGCAACTCCTGAATGAACCGGGTCGCTTCGGTTTCCCAGTTGGCGGGCATTTCGCCATTCATCCGGCGCTCATACTCTTTCGCCAACTCTGGATGGGCTTCTTTGTAAGCCGCAAATTTTGCATCCCAGGCTTTTTCACGTTCAGCACCCGCCGCTTTGGCATCCCACTGCTGGTAGATTTCAGCCGGGATCTCAAACGCCGGATAGTTCCAGCCGAGCTGTTTGCGGGTCAGGGCAACTTCTGCCTCACCCAGCGCCGCGCCGTGCGACTCCTCTTTACCGGCTTTGTTCGGCGAACCGAAACCGATAATGGTGCGGCAGATAATCAGTGAAGGCTTATCGGTGACACTCTGCGCCTCTTTGATCGCCTCACGAATGGCATCAGCGTCATGGCCGTCGATGTCGCCAATCACATGCCAGTTGTAGGACTCAAAGCGTTTATGGGTGTCGTCAGTAAACCAGCCTTCGGTCTCGCCATCGATCGAGATACCGTTATGGTCATAGAAGCCGATCAGTTTGCCGAGACCCAGGGTCCCCGCCAGTGAACAGACTTCGTGCGAGATGCCTTCCATCAGACAGCCATCGCCCATAAACACATAGGTGTGGTGATCGACAATCTCATGATCCGGACGGTTAAACTGTGCGGCCAGCGTGCGTTCTGCAATGGCTAAGCCCACGGCGTTAGCCAGTCCCTGACCCAGCGGGCCGGTGGTGGTTTCAACGCCTGGGGTGTAGCCGATTTCCGGGTGACCTGGCGTTTTAGAGTGCAGCTGCCGGAAATTTTTCAGCTCTTCAATCGGCAGGTCATAACCGCTCAGGTGCAGCAGGCTATAAAGCAGCATCGAGCCGTGGCCGTTGGAGAGGATAAAGCGGTCGCGATCAAGCCAGGCGGGATTGGTCGGATTATGCTGGAGGAAGTCGCGCCACAACACTTCGGCGATATCGGCCATTCCCATTGGCGCACCGGGGTGGCCTGAATTTGCCTTCTGTACCGCATCCATGCTCAGTGCACGAATCGCGTTTGCCAACTCTCTGCGTGAGGACATAAAGTTCTCCCTTGTTATGCATCAGGGCGGGAAAGTCCCGCCCGACTAAAATAAAGACTACAGGCGTGCGGCGAGCACATCTTCCAGCTTCTGCTGGTCAACCGCGAACTGGCGGATGCCGTCAGAGAGTTTTTCAACTGCCATTGGATCCTGATTATGTTCCCAACGGAACTCCGCCTCGGAGAGCGGCGACGGCTGGTGGAAACCTTCAGTTGAAGGCTCCAGTTTGCGCTCAAGCGGCGCATCACTGTTCTGCAACTCTTCCAGCAGGTTAGGTGACAGGGTCAGGCGGTCGCAGCCTGCCAGCGCGATAATCTGCTCCACTTTACGGAAGCTGGCGCCCATGATGATGGTGCTGTAACGGTGCTTTTTGTAGTAATCGTAGATGCGACGCACGGATTTCACGCCCGGATCTTCATCTGCCACGTAGGGGTCCATGGGTTTGCGCGAGTTATACCAGTCGTAGATGCGTCCAACGAACGGGGAGATCAGGAACACGCCCGCTTCGGCACAGGCACGCGCCTGAGCAAAGGAGAAGAGCAGTGTCAGGTTGCACTGAATGCCGTTTTTCTCCAGCTCTTCCGCTGCGCGGATGCCTTCCCAGGTCGAGGCCAGCTTAATCAGTACGCGTGAGCGATCGATACCGTGCTCTTCATACATCCGAATCAGTTTTTCTGCTTTGGTCACACACATGCCACGATCGAAGGAGAGGCGCGCATCCACTTCGGTCGAAACACGGCCCGGTATGCTTTTCAGGATTTCCATACCAAGGTTGATCGCCACTTTGTCGCTGGCGTTAATAATCTGCGTCTCTTTGCTGCCGCCCTGTTTTTTGGCGTACTCAATCGCGTCATCCATCAGGTGCTTATACCCTTCGAGACCGGACGCTTTCAGAATGAGTGAGGGGTTGGTGGTGGCGTCTTCCGGGTGGTAATTACGAATCGATTCGATATCACCACTGTCCGCCACCACGGTGGTGAACTGTTTTAGGGCTTCTAGCTGGTTCATCTCTAAACTCCTTGAAAAGAAAAATGAAAGCGAACAGGGGGCACCTCAGGCCTCGCAGCCGGTCTGTGGCATGTTCTGCTACCGGGAACGCGAACCCATAACATTGCAACAGAGAGTTTCTGATGAACATGCGGTTTCTCTGATTGTTGCGCTGCGAGGCGGTGCGAAGGAGCCGTCATGCGGTGTTAACCGTGGGGTGCGCCATATTCCACCCATAAGCATAGCAGTCAGGAGGAATGACGCAGGCCACACTGTAGCAATCTGTGCCCTGTGAAAGGGGACGTGTCGGGAAGGAGGAGGGAAGCGCAGCGCGGGTTGAGGCCCGCACTGCCGCAGCAGACGTGATCAGACTGGCAGATTCAGCCAGTTCTTCACCGGCAGGAAATCGCGATAGAGGGCGGCTTCAGGTGAGTCGGCATCGGGCTGATAATCATATTCCCAGCGCACCAGCGGGGGCATCGACATCAGGATCGATTCAGTGCGACCGCCGGTTTGCAGACCAAACAGCGTGCCGCGGTCCCACACCAGATTAAACTCCACATAGCGACCACGGCGATAGAGCTGGAACTGACGCTCACGATCGCCCCACGGGTGATCTTTACGGCGCGCCACAATCGGCCGATAGGCATCCATAAAGCCGCGGCCAACCGCCTGCATGAAGCTGAAGCTCTGCTCAAAGTCGGGCGTATTGAGATCGTCAAAAAACAGGCCGCCAATGCCGCGCTGCTCATCACGATGCTTCAGATAGAAATAGTCATCACACCACTTTTTATAGCGCGGATAGACATCCTCGCCAAAAGGCTGGCAGAGGTCAGCGGCGGTCTGGTGCCAGTGCAGCGCATCTTCTTCGAAGCCATAAAAAGGGGTCAGGTCAAATCCGCCACCAAACCACCAGACCGGATCGGCACCCGGTTTCTCCGCGATAAAAAAGCGCACGTTGGCGTGGCTGGTAGGTACATAAGGGTTGTTCGGGTGGATCACCAGCGACACGCCCATTGCTTCAAAGCTGCGACCCGCCAGCTCCGGCCGGTGTGCAGTGGCGGATGCCGGCATCTGATCGCCATGCACGTGCGAAAAGTTGACGCCCGCCTGCTCAAACACCGCGCCGTTGCGCAGGACGCGGCTCTGACCGCCGCCGCCGCCAGGGCGCTGCCAGCTATCTTCAGCAAACGCTGCGCCGCCATCTTCAGCCGCCAGCTGGTTACAAATCTCATCCTGCAATGCGAGCAGGAACGCTTTTACGCGGGAAATATCAGCCATTTTTTCGCTTATGGTTTGTCAAAGTCTGACGCGATTATACGCAAAACCGCGCCGCTTGCATGAGTGCGGCGAGTCGCACGGCCTGAACCGGCGACATGCATCAGGCGTTGCGGCGATCAAACTCATCAAAGTAATTGACGATGCCGCTGGCAATAGCCGAGGCGATTTTCTGACGAAACGCGGTGGTGCCGAGCAGCTGCTCTTCACGCGGATTAGTAATAAAGGAGGTTTCGACCAGCACCGAGGGGATCGACGGTGACTTGAGTACTGCGAAGGCCGCCTGCTCGGTGTGCTGGCTGTGAAGATGATGAACCGGGCGGATCTGATCCAGGACATGCTTGCCCAGCGTCAGGCTGTTTTTGATGGTGTCCGTCTGCACCAGATCGAACAGAATCTGCTGCAGATAGTGATCCTGCTGCTGCGCTTTCACGCCACCCAGCTTGTCCGCATCGTTCTCCCGCTGTGACAGATAACGCGCCATCGAGCTGCTGGCACCGCGATTAGAGAGCGCAAACACCGAGGCACCGCTGGCATCGGGACTGGTAAAACCGTCGGCATGAATCGACATAAAGAGATCTGCGCCGTGCTGGTGGGCGATCTCTACCCGCTGATAGAGCGGAATAAAGTGGTCGCTGTCGCGGGTCAGACGCACTTCTATGCGCGGATGGCTCTGTAGCTGACGCTGCACGTTACCGGCAATCTCCAGCACGATGTGTTTCTCTTCGGAACCCTCTTCGCCAACGGCACCAGAGTCGATGCCGCCGTGACCTGGGTCGATCATCACGATACGTTTCCCGTTCTTAGCGGGCGGGGCAGGGCGCGAGTGACGATTTGCACCAGTAAGCGCAGACTGCTCTTTAGCCTGAACCGCGCGCGGCGATAAAATGGCCAGAGCCAGCCCGGAAAGCAGTAACTGACGGCGATGAATCAAACGTTTAAGCAGGTGCATGTGCGGGTCCGGTAACAGGAATCTTGCCGGTGTTATAGCCTAAGGGGCTGCTGCCTGCGATCACAGAACCATTTCAGGGCATTACTTTGTATTGCAGGTCGCGAACAGTAAATTTGCGCTTTTTTATTTGTCGCCCGTCATGGAGGGTTGCGTGCGGCAGAGAATGCGTGATAATCAGCAAATTGTGCTTATTTGCAGGTAAAGAAGATGGAAATCCGCGCCTTCCGCCAGGAAGATTTTGAAGAAGTGATCACCTTATGGGAACGTTGCGATTTGTTACGGCCATGGAACGATCCTGAGCTGGATATCGAACGCAAAATGAATCACGACCCCGATCTCTTTCTGGTCGCTGAAGTGGGCGGCGTGGTCGTTGGCACACTGATGGGCGGCTATGATGGCCATCGTGGCGCGGCTTACTATCTGGCCGTGCATCCCGACTACCAGGGACGCGGCTTTGCGAATGCGCTGATGAACCGTCTGGAGAAGAAGCTTATCGCGCGCGGCTGTCCGAAACTGCATCTGATGATCCGTGAAGAGAATGATCAGGTGGTGGCGTTCTATGAGAAGCTTGATTATGAGCCGGTCGATGCGCTGCTGTTTGGTAAACGTCTGATCGAAGATCGTGAATACTAAGCCGTCACCGGGCTATCTGCCGGACGAGTATGACGCCAGAGGGCAGCTGCGGCTGCCGTTTCTTTTTTGGCTGATCCTGTTACTCCAGGCACGGACCTGGCTGCTGCTGGTAATGGCCGGTGCGTCTCGGCAGCAGGGCAACGATCTGCTGGCGCTGTTCTATCCGGATCGTCAGGCGTTCTGGATCGGTCTTGCGCTGGGTTTACCGGCGCTGGCGGGCCTGCTGCTGACCGGGTATCGCACCCGCCTGCCGCGACTCTGGCAGCACTGGCGCAGCGTGCTGGCGCTGTCGCTGCTGGTGAATCTGCTCTGGCAGGGAATGCAGTTTGTGCAGGGCGATCTGCTCACCTCACCGCTGCCATTGCTGCTGACGCTCTTTGACCTGCTGGCGCTGATCTGGCTGCAATCCAGCCGCCGCTGTCGCGACTGCTTTCTGCCCGAACATCATCTTCACTAAACTTTTTGTCGCTTTGCGACTCCAATCAGTTCCGCCTTTCCGGCATCGCATTTACAGGAGTTCTCATGAAAGCTGTTCGTTCCACGCTACTGATCGCCGCGGTTGTACTGAGCGGCTGTGCCAGTTCGGGTTCCGGCGCTGACAGCAGCCAGCAGGCAAGCTGGTGGAATCCGCTGACGTATCACTGGTCTTCGGCGCTGCCGTGGAACTGGTTCGGTTCCTCGCTGACCGCGACTGAACAGGGTGTGGGTGGGTTAACTGCCTCGACCGCCATGAAAGAGGACGCGATTAATGCCGGACTGAACGGTGACTATAGCCTGCGTCAGGGCATGCGCAGCCAGAATGGTCAGGTGGTCTCTTTCTGGCAGGCGCTGGATGATGGCAACGTTAAACTGGTGATTTACGGGCAGTCGCAGGTCGAACGTATTGAGGTCATGGACAGCGCAATCGCCAGCAGCGATGGCAGCAAAGTGGGTGATGTCTTCAGTAATAAGTTCAGCAAAGCCTTCGACAACTGCACCTTAGCCAGCGGCACCGATGCGCGTGACGTGGCATGCCGTGCGCCTGGCAGTCAGCATCTGACCTATGTTTATCAGGGTGACTGGCATGGACCGGAGGGCTTAATGCCCTCGGACGATACGCTGAAAAGCTGGAAAATCAGCAAGATTGTCTGGCAGCGTTAATCCCTCGTCTTCAGCGCGCCGCCCGTCAGGCGGCCGCTGAGCCTCCCAAAACCTTTGCCGGCGCGCACGGCACGGGGTTCCTCCTCCCCATCGGCTTTTGCTGATTTCTGCATAAACAGTGCCGTCGTCTTATGCTTTTTTCGACTTTGAAATCATCAAACGATATATAAAACCGTTACTGGTTTTCACTGAGTTATAAATAAACTGGTGCCTCAGCGGGTGAGATCCGCATCAATCTTTTTCAGGGTGCCAAATGACATTACAAGCGATGAAAAAAATCGTGAGCGGTATCGCGTTGTCGCTGAGCCTGGCCGGCGCAGCCAATGCCACTGAACTTCTTAATAGCTCTTACGATGTGTCGCGGGAGCTGTTTGTCGCCCTGAATGCTCCCTTCGTTAAACAGTGGGATGCCAGCCATCCCGGCGATCCACTGACCATTAAGATGTCGCACGCCGGTTCATCGAAGCAGGCGCTGGCTATCCTGCAGGGACTGCGCGCGGATGTCGTCACGTACAATCAGGTTACGGATGTGCAGGTGCTGCACGATAAAGGCAACCTGATTGCCGCAGACTGGAAAAGCCGTCTGCCGAATAACAGCTCGCCTTTCTACTCCACCATGGCGTTTCTGGTGCGTAAAGGGAATCCAAAACAGATTCACGACTGGTCAGATTTGACCCGCAGTGATGTGAAGCTGATTTTCCCGAATCCGAAAACCTCCGGGAATGGTCGCTATACCTATCTGGCCGCCTGGGGCGCAGCGGATAAAGCGGACGGGGGCGATCAGCCCAAAACCCGTGCCTTTATGACGCAATTCCTGAAAAACGTTGAAGTGTTCGACACCGGCGGTCGCGGTGCGACCACGACCTTTGCTGAGCGTGGCCTGGGCGACGTATTAATTAGCTTTGAGTCCGAAGTGAATAACATCCGCAACCAGTACGGCAAAGATGAGTATGAAGTGGTGGTGCCGAAAACCAACATTCTGGCGGAGTTTCCGGTGGCATGTGTGGATAAAAACGTCGCCACCAATAAAACCGCTGATGCGGCCAGCGCTTATCTGAACTATCTCTATACACCTGAAGCGCAGAATATTATTACTCACTACTACTATCGCGTGAACAATGCACAGTTGATGGCGGAGCAGAAAGATCGCTTCCCGCAGACCAACCTGTTCCGGGTGGAAGAGGCGTTTGGCGGCTGGGATAAGGTGATGAAGACGCACTTCGTCAGCGGCGGTGAGCTCGATAAGTTGTTAGCGGCGGGGCGCGGATAATGTTTGCAGCCAGCCAGAAACGCGTGTTGCCCGGCTTTGGTCTCAGCCTCGGCACCAGCCTGCTCTTTACCTGTCTGATTCTGCTGCTGCCTATCAGCGCGGTGATCATGCAACTGTCGCAGATGACGCTGCAACAGTACTGGGATGTGGTGACCAATCCGCAGCTGATTGCCGCCTATAAAGTAACGCTGCTCTCTGCAGGCGTCGCCTCACTGTTTAATGCGGTGTTCGGCATGCTGATGGCATGGATCCTGACCCGTTACCGTTTTCCGGGCCGGACGCTGCTGGATGGCCTGATGGATCTGCCGTTTGCACTGCCTACGGCGGTGGCGGGTCTGACCCTGGCCGGACTCTTTTCGGTCAACGGCTGGTATGGACAGTGGTTCGCTCAGTTCGACATCAAAATCTCTTACACCTGGATTGGTATCGCCATCGCCATGGCCTTTACCAGCATTCCGTTTGTGGTGCGTACCGTACAGCCGGTGCTGGAAGAGTTAGGCCCGGAGTATGAAGAGGCGGCCGAAACGCTGGGTGCCACGCCGTGGCAGAGCTTCCGCCGCGTCGTGTTGCCGGAAGTGGCACCGGCGCTGTTGGCCGGAACGGCGCTCTCCTTTACCCGCAGCCTGGGTGAATTTGGTGCGGTGATCTTTATTGCCGGTAACATCGCCTGGAAAACGGAAGTCACCTCGCTGATGATTTTTGTCCGGCTGCAGGAGTTCGACTATCCGGCGGCCAGCGCCATCGCCTCGGTGATCCTGGCGGCATCGCTGATTCTGTTATTTGCGATTAACACATTACAGAGCCGCTTTGGCCGTCGTCTGGGAGGTCACTAATGGCTGAGGTTTCACAAATTAATCACGCTGCTCGTCAGCCAGTGAACTGGGGCAAGTGGCTGCTGATTAGTATCGGCGCGCTGATCTCGATTCTGCTGCTGGTGGTGCCGATGGCCTCCATCTTCTGGGAAGCGCTGAATCAGGGGCTCATTGTCGCCCTCAGCAATCTGGCGGATCCGGACATGCTGCACGCCATCTGGCTGACCGTAATGGTGGCGTTGATCACCGTACCGGTTAACCTGGTGTTCGGCACGCTGCTCGCCTGGCTGGTGACGCGCTTTACCTTTCCGGGGCGTCAGTTGCTGCTGACCCTGTTTGATATTCCTTTTGCCGTGTCGCCGGTCGTGGCCGGTCTGATGTATCTGCTGTTCTGGGGCGTTAATGGCCCGGCAGGCGGCTGGCTGGATGCGCATAACATCCAGATTATGTTTGCCTGGCCTGGCATGGTGCTGGCGACGGTGTTTGTGACCTGTCCGTTTGTGGTGCGCGAACTGGTGCCGGTGATGCTGAGTCAGGGCAGTCACGAAGATGAAGCGGCGGTGCTGCTGGGCGCCTCTGGCTGGCAGATGTTCCGCCGCGTAACGCTGCCGAACATTCGCTGGGCGCTGCTGTATGGCATCGTGCTGACCAACGCCCGTGCGATTGGTGAATTTGGTGCGGTCTCGGTGGTATCGGGATCGATTCGCGGTGAGACCTACACGTTACCGCTTCAGGTTGAATTATTGCATCAGGATTACAACACCGTTGGCGCGTTCACCGCGGCCGCCCTGTTAACCCTGATGGCAATTGTGACGCTGTTTCTGAAAAGTATTGTGCAGTGGCGTTTAGAGCAACAGCACAAACGCCTGCAACAGGAGGGAAATCATGAGCATTGAGATTAACAAGATCAACAAATCCTTTGGTCGCACATCGGTGCTGAACGATATCTCTCTGGATATTGCCTCGGGTGAAATGGTGGCGCTGCTTGGCCCATCAGGCTCGGGTAAAACCACGCTGCTGCGCATCATTGCCGGGCTGGAGCATCAGAACAGCGGTCACATCCGTTTTCATGGCAACGATGTCAGCCGCCTGCATGCGCGCGATCGTCAGGTCGGTTTTGTCTTCCAGCACTACGCGCTGTTCCGTCATATGACGGTATTCGACAACATCGCCTTTGGCCTGACCGTGCTGCCACGTCGTGAGCGTCCTTCAACGGCGGAGATCAAACAGCGTGTTACCCGTCTGCTGGAGATGGTGCAGCTGGCTCATCTGGCGAATCGCTTCCCGGCACAGCTGTCGGGCGGCCAGAAACAGCGTGTGGCGCTGGCGCGTGCGTTAGCGGTTGAACCGCAGATTCTGCTGCTGGATGAACCCTTTGGTGCGCTGGATGCTCAGGTGCGTAAAGAGCTGCGCCGCTGGCTGCGTCAGCTGCATGAAGAGCTGAAATTCACCAGCGTGTTTGTCACCCATGACCAGGAAGAGGCGATGGAAGTGGCGGATCGCGTGGTGGTGATGAGCCAGGGCAACATTGAACAGGTCGGCACGCCAGATGATGTGTGGCGCGATCCGGCGACCCGTTTTGTGCTGGAATTCCTGGGTGAAGTGAACCGCTTTGATGGTGAGATTCAGGGATCACAGTTCCATGTTGGCGCGCACCACTGGCCGCTGGGCTATACCTCGGCACATCAGGGTGCGGTTGAGCTGTTCCTGCGTCCGTGGGAAATCGACGTGTCACGCCGCAGCAGTCTGGAAACCCCGCTGCCGGTACAGGTACTGGAAGTGAGCCCGCGTGGACACTTCTGGCAGCTGGTCGTCCAGCCTGTCGGCTGGCAGAGCGAGCCGGTTTCGGTGGTGTTTGAAGGTGAGCAGACAGCGCCGATTCGCGGCGAGCGTCTGTTTGTTGGCTTACAGCAGGCGCGTCTCTATAAGGGCGATACGCCACTGCGCGCAGTTGCCTTTGCACAAAGCGCCTGATATTTTCTCTTCAACACCGGGCGGGAGTGTCACTCCCGCCTTTTTTTCGCATCTGGTTTGTAAGATGCCAGGAACCGCACCGTGACGACTCTCGAAAATACCATCGGCAATACCCCGCTGATCAAGTTGCAGCGCCTGACGCCCGCCAACGGCAGCGAGGTCTGGCTCAAGCTGGAAGGCAATAATCCGGCAGGTTCGGTAAAAGATCGCGCGGCCTGGTCGATGATCAATCAGGCGGAGCTGCGTGGTGATATTGCACCTGGCGATCAGCTGATTGAAGCTACCAGCGGCAACACCGGGATTGCGCTGGCGATGATCGCGGCGATGAAAGGCTACCGACTTCGCCTGCTGATGCCCGACAACATGAGTCAGGAGCGGCAGGACGCGATGCGCGCCTATGGCGCAGAGTTAATTCTGGTGCCCCGTGAACAGGGCATGGAGGGCGCACGCGATCTGGCGCAGGCGATGGCGGCGCGCGGTGAAGGCCGGGTGCTGGACCAGTTTAATAATCCCGATAATCCGCTGGGCCACTATCAGACCACTGGCCCGGAATTGTGGCAGCAGTCGAACCAGCGCATGACTCATTTTGTCTCCAGCATGGGCACCACCGGCACCATTACCGGCGTGGGGCGTTATCTAAAAGAGCTTAATACGGGCGTGCAGGTGATCGGTTTGCAGCCCAGCGAAGGCAGCAGTATTCCGGGTATTCGTCGCTGGCCGCTGGCCTATCTGCCGGGGATCTATCGTCCCGATCTGGTGGATGATGTGATGGATATGACGCAAAAGGAAGCGGAAGAGACGATGCGCGCGCTGGCACGCCGTGAAGGCATTTTCTGTGGCGTCAGTTCAGGCGGCGCGGTGGCGGGTGCGCTGCGCATTGCGCAGGCTAATCCTGGCAGCGTGGTGGTGGCGATCGCCTGCGATCGCGGTGATCGTTATCTCTCTACCGGACTCTACCATCAGTAACCTCTGCCGATGCGGAATCAGGCCTGTGCGAGCATTTACTGCCCACAGGCCTTTTTTTTAACCCCAATTTTCGGTGCCAGATAGACTGAATCTGTAAGGATCGCGTAAATCAGGCTGCGCGAATGTTCAGCACAGGACAAAATAGCGGCAATTCTCCAGAGAGATAACCATGAAAATTTTGCTTGTTGATGATGATGTTGAATTAGGCACGATGTTAAGCCAGTACCTGATCGGGGAAGGGTTTGATGCTCAGCTGGTTCTGACCGGCAGCGCCGGCGTGCAGGGCGCGTTATCGGGAGAGTTCACCGCCATGATTCTGGACATTATGCTGCCCGACATGAGCGGCATTGATGTGTTGCGTCAGGTGCGCCAGAACAGCCGGATACCGGTGATTATGCTGACCGCCAAAGGCGATAATATTGATCGCGTGATCGGTCTGGAGATGGGCGCGGATGACTATATGCCCAAGCCCTGCTATCCCCGTGAACTGGTGGCGCGTCTGCGCGCCGTATTGCGCCGTTTCGAAGAGCAGGCGCCACAGCCAGACGCCAGAGAGCCGCTGCGCTGGGGAGAGCTGATGCTTAATCCCGCCACCCGCATCAGCGAATGGCAGGGTAAAACCTTTGATCTGACGGCGTCGGAATTTAATCTGCTGGATCTGCTGCTGCGTGCGCCGGACAGAGTGGTGTCAAAAGATGAGCTCTCCGAAAAGGGACTCGGTCGTCCGCGTGAAGCCTATGACCGCAGCGTCGATGTGCATATCAGTAACATTCGTCAGAAGCTCAGTGCATTAACCGCTGACAGCATCAACATCGAAACCGTTCGCAGCATCGGCTACCGTATTCGATGAAGCAGAGTTACCGTGGACGCATGTTCTGGAAGATCTTTATCGGCTTCTGGATCGTTTTCGTCATTATGAGCCAGCTTATCTGGCTCGGCTTTACGCTCTCCGGTAAACGGCATGAACCGCCTGAACTCGTGGCTATCCGTCGTATTGTGGATCTGCAGATGACCTCCGCCGCGTCAGTGCTGGAGCGGGGCGGGCCTGATGCGCTGAATGCGATGCTCTCGGACTGGGATAACAGCGACCGGCAGTTCTTCCACGTCACCCAACAGACAAAACCGTCACAATCAGAAAACAGCGGCAACCTGGATATCAGAGGGCGCTTTCCTGAAGAGGTGGTGCGCTGGGTACGCGGTGCGGATGGCAAAGCCTATCAGCTGCGCTATGACCTGGATGGCATGCGTAAAGACAGCACGCTGAACATGATGCCGCGCAAATTTCTGAATATTCCTGAGCCGATGTTCGTCTTCGCCGGCTCGGTGGGATTGCTGTTCAGTCTGCTGCTGGCCTGGAATCTGACGCGACCTATGCGTCAGCTGCGGGAAGGATTTTCCCGCGTGGCTGAGGGCGATTTAAGCGTGCGGCTGTTTCCGATCATGCGTAAGCGCCACGACGAGATCTCAAACGTCGCTGAAGCCTTTGACGCCATGGTCGAGCGGCTCGATACCCTGGTGCGCGCCCGTGAAGAACTGTTGCATGATATCTCACATGAGCTCCGTTCACCGCTGGCCCGACTGCAGCTGGCGACCGGGCTGGCCAGACAGACGCCAGAAAGTGTGAACAGTTCGCTTGATCGCATTGATGAAGAGGCGCGTCGGCTGGACAAGATGATCGGTGAACTGCTGACACTGTCGCGGGCTGAGCATGAAAGCATCCCGGATGAGCAATATTTTGATCTGACCGGCTTACTTCAGGCGGTTATTACCGATGTCCGTTATGAAGCGCAGATCCCAGGCGTGCAGGTAGAGTTGCAGGTCGATGAGCGGGCCGATTACACCGTGCGGGGCAATGCAGAGCTGATACGGCGCGGAGCAGAGAATGTATTACGCAATGCGCTGCGCTTCTCTCAGCCAGGGCAGCGGATTGATGTTCATCTGCGCGCAGAACAGCAGTGGCTGGTGATTCAGGTGTGCGATCAGGGGCCGGGTGTCGATGAGGATAAACTCTCCAGCATCTTTGACCCGTTTGTGCGGGTGAATTCGCCGCTGATGGGCAAAGGTTATGGGCTGGGACTGGCTATCGTGCGCAAGGTGGTGCTGGCGCATCATGGTGAGGTCGAGGCAAGAAACCGGCCAGAAGGCGGACTGGAACTGACGCTGCGTCTGCCGCACTGGCAGCCCTGAACAGGCATACAGCAGAAACGATAACGGCACCCGCGGGTGCCGTTATGTTATGAACGAATGCTTACTTTCTGATGCGAATCACCGGCGTTTCGCCGACGGTGACCTGGCCAGTCAGCTTAATCAATTCCTTGATTTCATCCATGTTGGAGATGACAACTGGTGTCAGGGTTGATTTCGCTTTCTCTTCCAGCAACGGCAGGTCAAACTCGATAACCACGTCGCCTTTTTTGACCTTCTGGCCTTCTTCAGCGATGCGTTTGAAGCCTTCACCTTTCAGTTCTACCGTATCGATACCGAAGTGGACGAACAGCTCAATGCCATTGTCTGATTCGATCGAAAAAGCGTGATTGGTTTCAAAAATCTTACCGATAGTGCCATCAACAGGAGCAACCATTTTGTTGCCGCTGGGCTTGATCGCAATACCGTCGCCCACGATTTTTTCTGCAAACACCACATCTGGTACGTCTTCAATGTTCACGATTTCGCCTGACAGAGGCGCTACGATGTCAATTGTCCCAGCGCTATCCGTTTTTTCGCCAAAAAGTTTAGAAAACAAACCCATGATCTTCTCCTAAGCAGTAATTTGGGGCCAGCATCATGCGGATTAGCAGAGCGTTTTTTCCTTAATGAACTTGTTTACCAGGTTCATTAAATCTTCCGCTGTCGGTTGAGCCAGTGCCTGCTCCGCCAATGCCTTCGCATCTTCAAAATTAGTATTACGAATGATTTTCTTGATGCCAGGGATAGAAATGGCACTCATGCTGAACTCGTCCAGCCCCATTCCCAGTAACAGTAGTGTAGCACGTTCATCACCTGCCAGCTCACCACACATGCCGGTCCATTTACCTTCAGCGTGAGATGCATCAATGACTTGCTTGATTAAGTTAAGCACAGACGGCGCCATTGGGTTGTACAGGTGCGAGATCAAATCATTACCACGATCGACCGCCAGAGTATACTGCGTCAGATCGTTTGTCCCAATACTGAAGAAGTCGACTTCCTTCGCCAGATGATGAGCAATCACGGCTGAAGCCGGGGTTTCCACCATGATGCCGACTTCGATGCTCTCATCAAAGGCTTTACCTTCTTCACGCAACTGCGCTTTCAGCAGTTCCAGTTCCGCTTTCAGGCTGCGTACTTCTTCAACCGAAATAATCATCGGGAACATGATGCGCAGTTTACCGAAAGAGGAGGCGCGCAGAATGGCACGCAGCTGCGCATGCAGAATCTCTTTGCGGTCCATGGCGATACGGATAGCGCGCCAGCCGAGGAACGGGTTCTCTTCTTTTGGCAGGTTCATGTAAGGCAGGTCTTTGTCGCCGCCGATGTCCATGGTACGCACGATAACGGCCTGTGAACCCATAGCTTCAGCGACGGCTTTATACGCCTGGAACTGCTCTTCTTCGCTTGGCAGTGAGTCACGATCCATAAACAGGAATTCGGTGCGGTAGAGACCCACGCCTTCAGCGCCGTTACGTTCAGCACCGGCGATATCGCGCACAGTACCGATGTTGGCGCAGACTTCAACCTGATGACCATCCAGCGTAACGGCTGGCAGATCTTTCAGCTTAGCTAATTCATGTTTTTCCGACAGATACTGGTTCTGTACGGCTTTCAGCTCTTCCTGAATCGCTTCTGAAGGATTGACGTGAATCGCATTGTTAACGCCATCCAGAATCAGGAAATCGCCATTTTTAACCGTGACGGTCACATTGCCGGTACCGACAATGGCTGGGATCTCCAGCGAGCGCGCCATGATTGAGGTATGTGAGGTACGGCCACCCAGATCGGTGATAAAGCCCAGCACCTTCTTCAGGTTCAGCTGTGCGGTTTCTGACGGCGTTAAATCTTTTGCCACCAGAATGGATTCGTCCGGAATAGCGCTCAGGTCAACGATATGCAGACCGAGGATGTTTTGCAGCAGACGCTTACCGATGTCACGTACGTCAGCCGCACGCTCTTTCAGATATTCGTCATCTAACTCCTCCAGTGCTTTCGCCTGGCCATCGATGACCGAGTAAGCAGCAGCATCGGCAGAAGCGTGATCTTTTTTGATCAGGTCGATGATTTCCTGCTCCAGCTCTTCATCTTCCAGCAACATAATGTGGCCTTCGAAGATTGCTGCTTTCTCTTCACCGAGGGTTTCACCCGCTTTGACGCGAATCGCTTCCAGTTGTAATGCCGCTTTGCTGCGGCCATCGAGGAAGCGCTGAACTTCCTGCTCAACCTGGTCATCAGAAATTTTCTTGCGGTTGATGACGATCTCGTCTTCTTTCAGCAGCAGTGCTTTGCCGAAAGCGATACCTGGTGATGCTAAAATGCCTGAAATCATAACGCTACCTTTTAATCACGATGGCTGATGGGACTCTGTGCGGTGCCATTGTCGCGGGACACGTACTCTACGAAAGCAATAACGCGGACAGGTTGTCCGCGATCAAGATGTTTGCACTCAATGGCGCAGAGGAGTCGATTTGCTGGAGAGCTGAGCGGAGATTACTCCAGTTCAGCCATCAGTTTGACCAGATGCTCAACTGCTTTCTGCTCGTCTTCACCTTCCGCGGAAAGGGTCACAACCGTTCCCTGGGTTAAACCCAGTGTCTGCAGCTTGAACAGGCTCTTCGCGCTCGCTGATTTACCGTTAGAGGTCACGGTAATTTCTGACTGGAAAGCTTTGGCTTCTTTAACGAATTGCGCAGCTGGGCGAGTGTGCAGACCGTTTGGTGCAGTAATGGTAACTTCTTGCTGGAACATTCTATTTCCCCAACGTTATCAGGATGAGTGTTATGGATCTAAAGTCTAGCCTGGAGCCTTTACTTTAGCCTGTGTAGGTGCGCGGGTATAGCTTCATGCTGACCAAAGACGCGCATGCGTCAAATCTACAGTCCGTTGCGTCTCAAAACCGATTCTACACGTCACCGGTTAATTATGCCGTGATTCGCCGTTTCACTGAATCCGTAAATCGATTCAGCTTGATCCACTTCAAACGCGGATTAATTTCAGGCATCGAAATAATTGGCAGTCTAAATACCAGAGCGGCGTCACTGAAATCAATCTGCCGGGTGATGAAAGTGAGATCTGCACCACAAAAAAGCACCCGATTGGGTGCTTTTTTCTCCATTTTCGGACTATCGGCCTCTGCTACTGAAGCTCTTTTTCAGTGAAGAGATCGGCAAACAAGGCGGTACTCAGATAGCGTTCACCGGAGGAGGGGAGGATCACCACAATATTTTTGTTGGCGAAGGCTTCATCTTCCTGCAGCTTCAGCGCCGCGGCAACGGCAGCACCGGATGAGATACCGGCCAGAATACCTTCCTCTTCCATCAGCCGACGCGCCGTACTGATCGCCTCTTCATTGGTGATGGCCACGACGCGGTCCACCAGATTCAGCTCAAGGTTGCCCGGGATAAAGCCTGCGCCGATACCCTGAATTTTGTGTGGGCCGGGCTTGATCTCATCGCCCGCCAGCGCCTGAGCAATCACCGGGGAATCGGTCGGCTCAACCGCGACGGTAATCAGATCTTTTTTGCCTTTGGTGTTTTTGATGTAGCGGCTGACGCCGGTCAGCGTACCGCCAGTGCCGACACCGGCAATAAAGACATCCACTTCGCCGTCCGTGTCTTCCCAGATTTCCGGGCCGGTGGTCTTTTCATGGATTTCCGGGTTGGCCGGGTTGCTGAACTGCTGCAGCAGCACATATTTATCCGGATTGCTGGCAACAACCTCTTCAGCTTTGCTGATGGCACCTTTCATGCCTTTGGTGCCTTCGGTCAGTATCAGCGTCGCGCCCAGCGCCTTCAGCAATTTACGGCGCTCAACTGACATGGTTTCTGGCATCGTCAGCGTTAATTTATAACCGCGCGCTGCGGCGACATAGGCCAGAGCAATACCGGTGTTGCCGCTGGTCGGTTCAACCAGTTCAACACCCGGTTTCAGAATACCGCGTTTTTCTGCGTCCCAAATCATATTGGCACCGATACGGCATTTTACGCTGAAGCTCGGGTTACGGGATTCAACTTTCGCAAGGATGCGGCCGTTACCGATGCGGTTCAGTCGAACCAATGGCGTATGACCAATTGTCAAAGAGTTGTCTTCATAGATCTTACTCATAGCCTGTCCTTAACTGTATGAATTATTGGGAACCCTATGAGCATACCTTTTCTGCCTGGTGGCGGAAGGAAAGAAATCGTATATCTATATGTCGCCCGGCAATAAGCCCTGCTAAAAAGAGCATAAGGCGCGCTGATGAATTTAACGCAACTCATGACGTGCCAGCGTTGACCGGTAGCGATCGACCCACATGGCGGTGGCACCGCAGACGGCAACCGGCATGATCACCAGGTTCAGAACCGGGATCATGGTGAACAGACTGATTAGCGCGCCAAACTGCATATTGGCCGTTTTGTGCTGACGCAGGGCGTTGCGCATCTGCTGAAACGGCACTTTGTGGTTATCGAACGGATAGTCGCAATACTGGATGGACAACATCCAGGCGCTGAACAGGAACCACAGCACCGGCGCAACGGTCTGGCCAAAGCCAGGAATAAAGTAGAGCAGCAGCAGTCCCAGCGCGCGGGGCAGGTAATAACCCAGTTTTTGCAGCTCGCGCTTCATAATGCGCGACACATCCTTGATCATTCCAGCCCAGCCGCTGTCCGGCAGGGGCTTGCCTGTCAGGCGGCCTTCCAGTTGCTCGGCCAGCAGGCCGCAAAACGGAGCGGCAATTAAGTTTGCCAGGGTCGAAAAGAAGTAGCTAAACACCAGCACAATCGCAATCACTGACAGCGGCCATAACAGATAGCTCAGCCACTGCAGCCAGTCCGGAATATGGGCCATCAGCCGCGGGATCCAGTCACCGAGACGATAGAACAGCCAGATGAAAGCGCCACCCAGCATCACGATATTGATCAGCAACGGCATCACTACAAAGCGGCGAATGCCAGGCAGACGTACCAGTTTCCAGCCCTGGCTAAAGTAGTGCATGCCGTTAAAATTTGAGACGGAATTCTCAATGGCCATAAAGCCAGTTCTCCTGATGATGTTAAGGCGCGCCCACTATAACCTGGCTTTTTCTCCAGGCCAGGTGCCGTTTGGGTAAAAAAACAGCGAAAAAGCGTGGGTTGCCTATCTTATTTGTCAGAAAATAGTGCACAGACTTGCACTTGTGTAGCAGGGCAAATACAGTTAGAGGATAAAGTTTGCCGCGGTGGCAAGGTATTGGAACAACAGAGAATACAATGATGCAGGATTTGCGTCTGATATTAATCGTTGTTGGCGCGATCGCCATTATAGCGCTCCTTCTTCACGGGCTGTGGACCAGCCGTAAAGAGCGTTCGTCAGTGTTCCGCGATCGCCCGCACAAACGTCTAAAACAACGTGATGAAAATGATGAGCAGGACCTGATTGACGACGAGGATGATGGCGTCGGCGAGGTTCGCGTTCGTTCTGATCGCAACGTACATCAGGAACCGCGTTTCGATGAGATTCGCGAGCCACAGCCAGAAGCGCCGCGTAAGCCTGCGCCCGCTGAGCCTGTGCGTCAGCCTGCGCCACGACCCGCACCGCAACCCGAACCTGAAAGCGACCCGCTTTTTAACACGGCACCGCAGCCTGCTCCGCAGTCGCGCCCTGAACCGGTTCGTCAGCAGCCCGCACCCACCTTTGTCGCGCCGCCCGTTCAGGCCGACCCACTGCTGGATCTCGACCCGCTGGAATCTGTACAGCCAGCACCGCAGTACCAGGCAGAACCTGAGCCGCAGCCTGAAGTGACACCGGCGCCCGCGCCAGCACAGCCTGCTGCTAAAGCGCCAGCGGAAAAACCGAAAGAAGCGGTACTGGTGCTGCATGTTGCCGCACACTCGGGCGGTGAACTGAACGGTGAGGCACTACTGCAGGGTATTCTCCAGGCGGGCTTCCAGTTTGGTGAAATGAACATTTTCCATCGTCATCTCAGTCCGGCTGGCAGCGGCCCGGTATTGTTCAGTCTGGCCAATATGGTTAAGCCGGGCTCATTCAATCCTGACCTGATGACCGATTTCAGCACGCCTGGCATCTCTATCTTTATGATGGTGCCTTCTTATGGCGATGCGAATCAGAACTTCAAGCTGATGCTGCAGTCGGCTCAGCGTATCGCTGATGATGTAGGTGGCGTGGTGCTGGATGATGAGCGTCGCATGATGACGCCACAGAAGCTGGAAACTTACAAAGCGCGTATCCGCGATGTGGTTGGCGTCTGAGACCTGCGCTAAACGCTATCTGAATTGTTAAAAACAAACCCCCGCCTGTCGGGGGTTTTTTATCTGATGGGGCTTTATGAAATCCGTCCAGGATCACATCACCGAACTGCGCACCACGTTGCGCCATCATGAATATCTCTATCACGTTATGGATGCGCCGGAAGTGCCGGATGCTGAATACGATCGTCTGATGCGTGAACTGCGTCAGCTGGAGGAGGAGCACCCGGATCTCATTACGCCAGACTCGCCGACACAACGCGTGGGTGCCGCGCCGCTGACGGTCTTCGAGCAGGTGCGCCATGAAGTCCCGATGCTGTCGCTTGATAACGCCTTTGATGAAGCCACGTTTATGGCTTTCAACAAGCGGGTGCAGGATCGCCTGAAAAGCAGTGACGACATAACCTACTGCTGTGAACTCAAGTTCGATGGCGCTGCGGTCAGCCTGATGTATGAAAATGGTCTGCTGGTCCAGGCCGCAACGCGCGGTGACGGCACAACCGGCGAGAACATTACCGCCAATGTCCGCACCATTCGCGCTATCCCGCTGCGGCTTAAAGGCGACAACATTCCGGCACGGCTGGAAGTGCGTGGCGAAATATTTATGACGCAGCGCGGCTTTGAAAAGCTGAATGAGGAAGCACGCCGGACTGATGGCAAAGTCTTTGCTAATCCGCGCAATGCAGCAGCCGGTTCTCTGCGTCAGCTGGATCCGCGCATTACCGCCAAACGTCCGCTGACCTTCTTCTGCTACGGTTTTGGCCTGCTGGAAGGCGGTGAGATGCCGCACAGTCACATGGAGCGTCTGCAACAGTTTAAAGCCTGGGGCCTGCCGGTCAGCGACCGCATTAAGCTGGTGCACAACGCAGAAGAAGCCCTGGCCTTCTATCGTGATATTGAGCAACAGCGTCCGAATCTGGGTTTTGATATTGATGGCGTGGTGATCAAAGTCGATTCACAGGAACTGCAGGAAAAACTGGGCTTTGTGGCGCGCGCGCCGCGCTGGGCGATTGCCTTTAAATTCCCGGCACAGGAACAACTGACCTGGGTGCGGGACGTCGAATTTCAGGTTGGCCGCACCGGGGCTATCACACCGGTGGCTCGCCTTGAGCCGGTGCAGGTCGCGGGCGTTATCGTCAGCAATGCCACGCTGCATAACGCGGATGAAATCGAGCGGCTGGGATTACGCATCGGGGATCGGGTCGTTATTCGCCGCGCCGGTGATGTGATCCCGCAGGTGGTCAACGTGGTGCTCGCCGAGCGCCCTGAACAGACGCGTGAAGTCCTGTTCCCGGCACACTGTCCGGTTTGTGGTTCCGAGGTTGAACGGGTCGAAGGGGAATCGGTCACGCGCTGCACGGGCGGTTTAATCTGCGGTGCTCAGCGCAAAGAGGCGCTGAAGCATTTTGTCTCGCGCCGGGCACTGGATGTTGATGGCATGGGCGATAAGATTATCGACCAGCTGGTGGAGAAAGAGTACGTCAACACACCTGCGGATCTGTTCCGTCTCACGGCGGGCAAACTGACCGGACTGGATCGCATGGGGCCGAAATCGGCGCAAAACGTTGTCGACGCGCTGGAGAAAGCGAAATCGACTACGCTGGCGCGTTTCCTCTATGCACTGGGCATTCGTGAAGTGGGTGAAGCCACCGCTGCCAATCTGGCTAACCATTTTGGTGAGTTGCAGAAGGTCATGGATGCCGATCTTGAGGCGCTGATTGCAGTGCCGGATGTCGGCAAAGTCGTTGCGGCACACGTGCGCAACTTCATGGAAGAGGAGAGCAACCGTGAGGTTATCCGCCAGCTGGTCGAGGATATCGGTATTCACTGGCCGCAGGTGGTGGTGGTGAGAGCCGAAGAGATCGACAGTCCGTTCGCGGGTAAAACGGTGGTGCTGACTGGCTCACTGTCGCAGATGAACCGCGATGATGCCAAAGCGCAGCTGATCGCGCTGGGCGCAAAAGTCAGCGGCAGTGTCTCGAAGAAAACTGATTTGCTGATTGCCGGTGAAGCGGCCGGTTCAAAGCTGGCGAAAGCAGCGGAGCTTGGCATTGAAGTGATTGATGAAGCGGAAATGATCCGCCTGCTGGGAGCCTCAGATGGATGAACATCAGCTGGTGGCGATAGCCAATACGCCTATGCCGTTTGGCAAATATAAGGGGCGGATGCTGATCGATCTGCCTGAGCCTTATCTGCTGTGGTTTGCCCGCAGTGGGGACTTTCCGTCTGGTCTGCTGGGTGATCTCATGCAACTCACCCTGACAATAAAAATTGAGGGTCTGGAAGGGTTAGTTAAACCGCTTCAGACCCGTAAGTAACGCTGCCCGCACTGGCGGGCAGCCGATCTATTTCTGAGACTCCATTACCGAATCCTTGACCTGCACAGCCTGCTGCTGCTTCTCATTGGTCTTCTTATAACGTCCGGCAATAAATGAGCAGACCATCAGCTGTACCTGATGGAAAATCATCAGCGGCAGCACAATAATCCCCACGGTACTGGCCGGGAACAGGATATTCGCCATCGGCACGCCATTCGCCAGACTCTTCTTCGAACCACAAAACAGCACCACAATCTCATCGGCGCGTTTAAAGCGGAACAGACGCGAGGCCAGCAGGTTGATAATCAGCACGGCGGTCAGCAGAATGATTGAGCCTGCCACAATCCACAGCAGCGTAATCAACCCAACGCGATGCCAGATGCCATTAACCACCGCTTCACTGAAGGCGGAGTAGACCACCAGCAGAATCGAGGTCTGGTCGGTTTTGCCAATCAGGCTGCGGTGCTTCTCAACCCAGCCACCGATCCAGCGCCGTGAGAGGTGTCCCAGTACGAAAGGCACCATCAGTTGCAGCATAATCTTCCCGATCTGCTCCAGTCCATCGCTGGGCGCGCTGCTGTGAATATCCATCACCAGGTTCACCAGCAACGGCGAAATAAACACACCCAGCAGGCTTGATGCAGAGGCGCTGCATACCGCTGCCGCAACGTTACCGCCCGCCATGGAGGTAAACGCGATAGCGGATTGCACGGTCGCAGGCAGGATACAGAGGTAGATAAAGCCGGTATAAATTTCCGGGCCGACATTAACCGGATGCCACCAGACCAGCAACAGACCCAGCACCGGAAACAGCACAAAGGTGCTGAACATAATCCACAGATGCAACCGCCAGTGACTGCTGCCTGAGATGATCTTTTCACGCGACAGCTTGGCACCATGCATAAAGAACAGCAGTGCTATCGCTGCCGTCGCGAGATAGCTGAATATATCAACGTAGATCCCTCTGGCTGGCAGAAAAGAGGCCAGCAGCACGGTGATGATGAGTTTAATCATCATCGGATCGAGTTTTAAAAATCCCATTGTTAAATTCCGGTAAATTTTTCAATAGCGCGATTGTGCGTGAAACCTGTTTAGAAATAAAATTGATTTATTGAATTAATCTATGAGCAGAATCGATGAATTACACCCTGCGTCAGTTACGAACCTTTATTGCGGTGGCTCACTATGGCGGATTCAGCCAGGCGGGGCAGGCGATAGGTCTGAGTCAGTCGGCGGTCAGCCACAGTATTAAAGAGCTGGAAGCGGAAACCGGCGTGCGATTGCTGGATCGAACCACCCGGGAGGTGATGCTGACTGAAGCGGGAAAACAGCTGGCGTCACGCATGGAGCGCCTGCTGGAGGAGATTCATACCACGCTGCTGGATATCCGCAGTTTTGGCGAACAGCGCAGTGGTACCGTCAGGGTGGCAGCCAGCCAGACCATTTCCGCTCATCTGATGCCGCAATGTCTGGCTGCCAGCCAGCAACACTTTCCTGACATCAAAGTGATACTGCACGATCGCGCCCAGCAGTGGGTGCTGCAAAGTGTGCGTAACGCCGAAGTCGATTTCGGGATTGTGATTGGGCCACTCAGCGACAGCGATTTTGACAGCATCGCGATTCTTGATGAGCCTTTCCTGCTGCTATGCCGTGATGATGATCCGCTGGCGCAGGTGGAAAGGGCAGAATGGTCAATGCTGGATGGCCGCACCATGGTGCTTCAGGACTACGCTTCGGGCAGTCGGGTCCTCATTGATGCGGCGATGCAGCAGCAGAATATCAGGGCTGAAGTCGTTCAGGAGATTGGTCATCCCGCTACGCTGTTTCCGATGGTACAGGTGGGGATCGGCATCAGTATTCTGCCCGCGCTGGCGTTACCGTTGCCGGCGGATCGCGCATTAACCGTGCGGCGTCTATATCCGGAAATCAATCGCAGCCTTACGCTGATCAAGCGTAAAAACCGTTCGCTGACGCCTGCTTCCGAAGCAATCTGGCAAGAGGTGCGCCAGCAGGCGACGCTGCTGGCGCAACAACGCGAGGCCAGGCCCGCATTTTAGATGTAGACATCAATTTTATTGGTGTCGGTAGGGCGGTTAATCCCGTCTGCTTTGCTCTCACTGACGGACGAGCTGTCACTCTTTGGCTGATCCTGCTCGGCCTGCTTCTGTTCCAGCTGAGCAATCTGTGCCTGCAGCATGGTGATTTGTGACTGATACATCTGCTGCATTTCAGACTTCTGTTCGTCAGTCAGTTCTTTGTTGTCGGCCAGCTCTTTGACTTGCGTTAAGACGTTCTGAATCTGTTTATTCAGCGCCGCGACCTGAGAGGCAACACTGCCGCCACCGCTGTCACCGCCACTGACTGCACTGCTTAGAATTCCGGAAATTGAAGACATCATTTTTCTCCCTGTAAGTTGTCAAATACGTTATCGGCACGCTGTGAAACGACTTGAGAGCTGAAATTGTTAAGGTTGCGAAAAGGTGAGAGCTTATCTGTTAAGCCAATGTCAGTGCAGCAGAAAAAAAACAGGCACCAAAAAGGGCTAAAAGACAGCAGATAAACTTAAAGCGAGGGGATCACAGGCCTGTAGCAAAGCATCGCGGGACAGGGACAAAAACGCCGGGAGCGTTTTTGAACAACGCAAAGCGTTGGCCCGTCTGCGGGCGCACCTCAGGGATGAGGTGCGTAATCGCCCGCGCTGAGCCTGCCATGGATGGCGATTTTGCGTCTTTGCGAAAGGCCTGTGCTCCCTGAGCCAGCACTTTGTTTAAAGTCTGAAATAGCTGGAAAAAGCAGTTCCACTCTGAAGCGCAGGAAATCTCTCAATAGCAGAAACGAAAAAAGCGCCTTAAAGGCGCTTTATTCTGAATTGGTGGGTCGTGCAGGATAGCCTCGGCCCGTCGTGGGCCTCGCCCTGCGGGTGATGCTGTCGCATCAGCCTGACTCGCTCCCTGCGATTCAGTCGAACCTGCAGCAGGTTCTCATCCTGCACGGTAAAGTCCGTGCCCCGGAAACGAAAAAAGCGCCTTAAAGGCGCTTTATTCTGAATTGGTGGGTCGTGCAGGATTCGAACCTGCGACCAATTGATTAAAAGTCAACTGCTCTACCAACTGAGCTAACGACCCGAAGTGGTGGGTGATGACGGGTTCGAACCGCCGACCCCCTCCTTGTAAGGGAGATGCTCTACCAACTGAGCTAATCACCCACTTCGTACTTCAGTACTACTAACAGGCAAGATATGGTGGGTGATGACGGGTTCGAACCGCCGACCCCCTCCTTGTAAGGGAGATGCTCTACCAACTGAGCTAATCACCCATATCTTCATACCTGTTCACTGCGGGCCACGCTGTTAAGAGTGGTGGGTGATGACGGGTTCGAACCGCCGACCCCCTCCTTGTAAGGGAGATGCTCTACCAACTGAGCTAATCACCCCCGCTGTGTGGAGTCGCATTATAGGGATAGTTGATTTTGAGTCAACGCTTTTTAAAACATAAATGTGCGTTCGGTTTATTTTTAAACACCCTGTCGCGCTTTTAGCCAATGTGCTGGTTTTACTGGCAGAAAAGCCCCTTTTCCCGGGCGGCAACTGGCGGGCATGCATTGAGGATTCACCGTCAGATGCTAGAATGTGCCCACTGTTTTTTCGCGTCTAACCTGTTTTTTGTCATCCAGACAGAGAACCCGCGCATCTAAGGCAATACTCAATGAAAATCAAAACACGCTTCGCGCCCAGCCCGACTGGCTATCTGCATGTAGGTGGCGCCCGTACCGCACTTTACTCCTGGCTCTTTGCCCGTCACAACCAGGGCGAGTTCGTGCTGCGCATTGAAGATACCGATCTGGAGCGCTCCACGCCGGAAGCTATCGAAGCCATCATGGATGGCATGAACTGGCTGAGCCTCGACTGGAATGAAGGCCCTTACTACCAGACAAAACGTTTTGATCGTTACAACGCGGTCATTGATGAAATGCTGGAAGCGGGTACAGCCTATAAATGCTACTGCTCTAAAGAACGTCTGGAAGCGCTGCGTGAAGAGCAGATGGCCAACAACGAAAAGCCGCGTTACGACGGCCGCTGCCGTGACAGCCATGAACATCATGCAGATGATGAGCCGTGCGTTGTGCGTTTCCGCAATCCGCAGGAAGGTTCGGTCATCTTTGACGACCAGATCCGTGGCCCGATTGAGTTCAGCAACCAGGAGCTGGATGATCTGATCATCCGCCGCACCGATGGTTCGCCAACCTACAACTTCTGCGTCGTCGTGGATGACTGGGATATGGGCATCACCCATGTGATTCGCGGTGAAGACCACATTAACAACACGCCACGTCAGATCAACATTCTCAAAGCAATTGGCGCGCAGGTTCCGGTGTATGCCCACGTCTCAATGATCCTGGGCGATGACGGCAAAAAGCTCTCCAAGCGTCATGGCGCGGTAGGGGTGATGCAGTATCGTGATGATGGCTACCTGCCAGAAGCGCTGCTCAACTACCTGGTTCGTCTGGGCTGGTCACATGGCGATCAGGAAATCTTCAGCGTGGCCGAAATGGCTGAGCTCTTTACCCTGGATGCGGTCAGTAAGTCTGCCAGTGCGTTCAACACTGAGAAACTGCAGTGGCTGAACCATCACTACATCAATACGCTGCCGCCAGAATATGTGGCGACACACCTGCAGTGGCATATTGAAGAGCAGAAAATTGATACCCGCACGGGGCCGGAACTGGCGAAGCTGGTTGGTCTGTTAGGCGAGCGCTGCAAAACATTGAAAGAGATGGCTGCATCCTGCCGCTACTTCTATGAAGACTTTGCAGAATTTGATGCCGATGCCGCGAAGAAACATCTTCGTCCGGTAGCGCGTCAGCCGCTGGAAGTGGTACGCGATAAGCTGGCCGCGATCGAAGAGTGGACGGCTGAAAACGTACATCAGGCTATTCAGAGCACCGCAGATGAGCTGGAAGTCGGGATGGGGAAAGTGGGCATGCCGCTGCGCGTGGCCGTAACCGGTGCCGGTCAGTCACCCGGACTGGATGTCACCGTGGAAGCGATAGGCCGCAGCCGCAGCGTTGCACGTATTGAGCAGGCGCTGGCCTTTATCAGTGAGCGGGAAGCGCAGGCTTAATAAACAGAACCGGAAGCTTCGCGCTTCCGGTTTTTACTCTTCAGTAATATCCAGACGCTGCAACATGCCTTTAATACCTATCCGTAATATCAGCGCTGACAGCTGCTCCTGTTCAGCCTGACTCATTTGTGGAACCGCATTCACCAACAGTGCCGTCAGTGAATCTGCCGGAACCCTGTACATTGCGGCGGGTTCGTGCAGGCTACGCGTCGAATGGATAAATTTTTCTACGCGATCATCGACATGAATCAATCGCGCCTTGCCGCCCTGAATGCCGGGTCTGGGCAGGGTGGTCCAGTTTTCGCGCTTAATCCATTTGTTCACTGTCTGTCGGCTCAGGCCCGTCTCTGAGGCGAGTTCTTCGGGTGTTAACCATTCCTTTTTCATCATACCTTCCCTGATAAATACACCTTACTCTTCGCTGATTCCCAGTCGCTGCAAAACGCCCTTGATACCTTCGCGTAAGATTAGTGCAGTGAATTGATCCTGCTCGTCCTGAGTCATTTGCTGGACGGAACTTATTAATAACGCAGGTAATGAATTAGACGGAGTGCCATAAGTTGCCGTCGGCTCGTTAAGGTTACGGGTCGACTGAATAAAACTTTTCACGCGCTCATCAATGTGAATCAATCGGGCTTTACCGCCTTGCACACCGGGCTTCGGCGTGGTCGTCCAGTTTTCCCGCTTGATCCATTTATTCACCGTTTGCCGACTGTAACCCGTCTCTGCAGCCAGCTCTTCGGGGGTAAGCCATTCCTTTTTCACGATGCAGTCCCTGATTAATACATTAGCAGGACATATTACAGCAAAACGTAACGGGTGAAAGTAACTGAAGCTGAAATTGCCTTTTGTCTCTCGACAAAAGGCAAAACATCATTACTGAGGATTACTGGCGGGTTCAGCGGCAGGGCGGAATGCAAGGAAATAGGCCAGACCAACGAACACGGCACCACCCACGGCATTGCCTGAGAAGACGGCAATAAAATTAGGGAAGTACTCTGCCCAGCTCATCTGACCGGCAAAAATGGCGGCCGGAATAATAAACATGTTAGCGACAACGTGCTGGAAGCCAATGGCCACAAATGCCATCACCGGGAACCACATGCCGAAGATCTTGCCGACCACATCTTTACTGGCAAAGGCCAGCCATACCGCCAGGCAAACCAGCCAGTTACAGCCGATACCGGAAATAAAGGCGTGCAGGAAATCAGCGTGGACTTTTGCAGAAGCGATAGCAACGGTCTTCTTCAGGTAATCGCCCTCGGTCATACCCAGCATGTGACCAAAGAACCAGGCGACAGCCACGCTGCCGAGAAAGTTAGCCAGGGTAACCCAGAACCAGTTGCGCGCCACGCTCATAAAGCTGATGCGACGGGCGAACCAGGCCACCGGTAATGTCATCATATTACCGGTCAGCAGTTCACCACCCGCCAGCACGGTCATGATGATCCCCACCGGGAAGACCGCGGCACCTAACAGGCCACCAAAAGAGCCCCATTCAGCGGGAAGGGTGTTGATCACGTGAAGATCCAGCAGGAAGCCGGTCGCAATAAATGCGCCCGCCATAAAGCCGAGAATCAGAAGGATGCTGACAGGTGCACGGCTTTTAGCCACGCCTGACTGGATCGCCAGTTGTGCGATTTCTTTAGGTGTATGCAGCGACATAGTATCTCAGTAGTTTTTTTATGATTAATGGGACGATAACGCCTGGTGGACGCGTGGTGCGCGGGAGAGGGTCCCGGGTACCACTAAATTAGCGGGCTAAGTTTTGCATGCGAAAAAGCCGAAGACAAGAAAATTCCTATAACATATTTAACCGTGAATTAACCTGACGGCAGACTGAATAACAGTTAAAAAACGGTCCTGTGTGAACAGACACGATTTTCCCCTGCAGCATGCTGCTGAAACTTCGCAGGTTGCCGCCTTTTTCAGCGATCAAACAGAGAATGTCATTTTGCCGTTGACACCCCGGAGGGGGTTTCATATTATGCCGTCCGTCGCTTAACGCGACAGTTTTTCGGTTCGGGGCTATAGCTCAGCTGGGAGAGCGCCTGCATGGCATGCAGGAGGTCAGCGGTTCGATCCCGCTTAGCTCCACCAAACTTCTTCCCAAAAGTTTGGCACTGAAAAACGATTCCAGATGTGGGGGTATAGCTCAGCTGGGAGAGCGCTTGCATGGCATGCAAGAGGTCAGCGGTTCGATCCCGCTTATCTCCACCATTTTCTGACACGCCGTTGTCAAAATCCTTTCTGATTAATCTCTTATTCGCCAGTTGCTGCGGATCCCAACGCTATTGCTTTGCCATTCACGCTGCTGCGCACGCTTAATTGCGTTATTAACCGGCATAACCTGTCATGACATCCGATGCTGTTTGCAGGACGTTGTGCCGCCTCTCGTGCACGATCTGAATGCAGATGTGACATGTGCAATGAAAGAGGTAACGCGGGAAAGGGGAATCAGCGGGAAGCAGAGCAAGGATAGAGCAGAAAGAGAAGGGCGAGACCTGCTCGCCCTTTGATGCTTAGAGTAGTGCGCAGAACCGTGCTTAGAACGCCAGAACCAGACCGGCGATAGCGGCGGAAAGCACGCTGACCAGCGTAGAGCCGTACAGCAGCTTCAGACCAAAGCGGGAAACCACGTTACCCTGTTCTTCGTTCAGACCTTTAATCGCACCGGCCACGATGCCGATAGAAGAGAAGTTAGCGAACGAGACCAGGAACACAGAAAGAATACCTTCTGAATGTGGCGACAGCTGACCCGCGATTTTCTGCAGATCCATCATGGCAACAAACTCATTCGACACCAGCTTGGTCGCCATAATACTGCCGACCTGCAACGCTTCGCCAGCAGGCACGCCCATCACCCAGGCAAACGGATAGAAGACAAAGCCGAGAACGCCCTGGAAGGAGATGCCGAAGATCAGATCAAACAGCGCATTCAGACCTGAAATCAGCGCGATAAAACCAATCAGCATGGCGGCAACGATAATCGCGACGCGGAAACCGGCCAGGATATACTCGCCCAGCATCTCAAAGAAGCTCTGGCCTTTGTGCAGATCCTGCAACTGCAGATCTTCTTCGTTCTCAACGCGATAAGGGTTGATCAGCGACAGCACGATAAAGGTGCTGAACATGTTGAGCACCAGCGCGGCGACCACATATTTCGGCTGCAGCATGGTCATGTAGGCGCCGACGATCGACATCGATACGGTCGACATCGCGGTCGCGGCCATGGTGTACATGCGGCGCTGTGACATTTGGCCCAGGATATCTTTATAGGCGATGAAGTTTTCTGATTGTCCCAGTATCAGAGAACTTACGGCGTTGAAAGATTCCAGTTTTCCCATGCCATTCACTTTCGACAGTACGGTACCAATACCGCGAATCACCCATGGCAGGATACGGAAATGCTGCAGAATACCGATCAGCGCAGAGATAAAGACGATAGGGCACAATACGTTAAGGAAGAAGAAGGCCAGACCTTTGTCGCTCATGTTGCCAAAGACGAAGTTAGTACCCTCAGCGGCATACTTCAGCAGATGGTCAAAGAAGCCCGCGAATCCTTTGACGAAACCGAGTCCCGCTTCTGAGTTCAGGAAGAACCAGGCGAGCACAATTTCAATCACCAGTAGCTGTATAATGTAGCGAATGCGAATGCTTTTACGATCGTGACTAACCAGCAAGGCGAGTATCCCGACCACCACCAGTGCTAAAAGAAATTGCAAAATATGGGACATGGTTGCTCCAAATTTGAGGAGGGTTGTATTTTGTTGCGTATTCTATGTAACGCGTTACTTAAAAACGAGATCTGAACCACAATATAAGTATTCGCTATCGTTATATTTTCCAGAAAAGTTCCAGAGATCACGTCCTGTTTACAAATACTTCACTTCAGATAACCACATAATTATTGTCTGAATTTTACACCGGGCGTAAAGTGACACTATTGCTCACATTTTTAGCAATCACATCCTTTACTGTAATGTATAGCAATGGCTATACTTTATAGCAGCATCTATTACACCGATAACAACAAACGAATTTCACTTGCACCTGCTAACCCCTAAGCTGCCGGGGCAGGCAAATGTTCAGACAGGGTACCGGATATGTTTGAAAGTCGTACCGCCGAGCGCGCCGCTCGCGGAGTCAGAAAAGTCAAACTCGCACTACTGGGGCCCGCTTTTATCGCCGCTATCGGCTATATCGATCCGGGCAACTTTGCGACCAACATTCAGGCGGGCGCTGCTTACGGCTACAAATTGCTGTGGGTGGTGGTATGGGCCAACATCATGGCCATGCTGATTCAGCTGATGTCAGCCAAGCTGGGTATCGCTACCGGCAAAAACCTCGCTGAACACATCCGCGATCGTTTTCCCCGGCCTGCCGTCTGGTTTTACTGGGTGCAGGCGGAAATTATCGCCATGGCCACTGACCTGGCGGAATTTATCGGTGCCGCGCTGGGGTTCAAACTGCTGCTCGGCATTTCATTGATGCAGGGCGCGGTGCTGACAGGCATCGCCACGTTCCTGATATTGATGTTACAGAGCCGGGGGCAAAAGCCGCTGGAGCTGGTGATTGGCGGACTTCTGCTGTTTGTGGCGGCGGCCTATATCGTCGAACTCTTTTTCTCCCAGCCCAGTGTCAAAGAGCTGGTGATCGGCATGGCGCTGCCCGCGTTACCAACGTCGGATGCCGTATTCCTGGCGGCGGGTGTGCTGGGTGCGACCATTATGCCGCACGTGATTTACCTGCACTCCGCGCTGACGCAGGGCAAAAGTGAGGACAGCAAAGGTCAGCGGTACTCCTCAACTAAACTGGATGTGGCGATTGCCATGACCATCGCCGGATTTGTTAACCTGGCGATGATGGCGACTGCCGCAGCGGCGTTTCACTTCAGCGGCCACAGTAAAATCGCTGAACTCGATCAGGCCTATCTGACGCTGCAACCGCTGTTAGGTCAGGCGGCGGCGACGGTGTTTGGTCTGAGCCTGGTGGCCGCCGGATTATCTTCAACGGTGGTCGGTACGCTGGCGGGGCAGGTGGTGATGCAGGGCTTTATCCACTTCCATATTCCCCTGTGGGTGCGCCGAACCGTCACCATGCTGCCCTCCTTTATTGTCATCTGGGCAGGCTGGGACCCGACAAGGGTGCTGGTGATGAGTCAGGTGCTGCTGAGTTTTGGTATTGCGCTGGCGTTGATTCCGCTGCTCTCCTTTACCGGCAACCGCGAGCTGATGGGCGATGATATGGTTAACTCGCGTCTGATGCAGAATACCGGGCGACTGATCGTGCTGCTGGTGATTACGCTGAATCTTTACCTGCTGGTGGGTGAAGCGCTGGGGCTGTAGCGGTTATGGTAAACAAGAAAACGCCCGGTTCTGCCGGGCGTTTTCTTGTTGGCAACGTCTGGCCAGGTTCGCAGTGATACCGAGCCAGCGCAGGAAACACGGTCAGATCAGAAAGACGCAAAATCCGTCATCCATGACATGCTCGGCCCGCGCGATTACGCACCTCATCCCTGAGGTGCGCCCGTAGCCGGGCCAACGCGTTGCGTTGTTCAAAAACGCTCCCGGCGTTTTTGTCCATGGCGCGGGACGCTTTCCTCTTCTGACCGTGTTCCCTGCGCGTTGAGTTTATGCGTTGCGGCCAGAATCACACTGATTGAAGTCTTTGTGTTGTCTGAAACGCCCGGTTCTGCCGGGCGTTTTTATTAATGGCGATCGTGTCCGTGATGGTCTGGACCGCGATGGTCAGGACCACGACGGTCATGATGATCCCAGCCACGATCACGATCGCGGCGATACTGATGTTCCCAGCGACGCTCACGGTCGCGCTCATGCCAGCGGCGTTCGCGCTCCCACTGCTGCTGACGACGCCACTCTTCGTGTCGCCACCAGCGGCGTTCGTTGTAAGAATAGCGGTCGTTCCACCAGCGCGGTTCACGCCAGCGGCCACCATCCCAGTAATAGCCACGGCGATCGCGATCGCCAAGATTCAGGGTGACGCCGGGGGCCAGAGTAATAGAGGCACTGGAGGCCTGGGCTGTGTGGTGTGCCAGCGGCGACAACAGGGCCAGCAGGGCAGCAAAAATAAGGGCTCTTTTCATTTTCTTCTCCTCATCAACAGTCTGACGCTGTTGCGGCGCAGCGATTATGCCTGCGTATTACTGTTGTTACCGCATCATTGTGTCGGAAGATTGTGAGGAAATTGGGGAGAGAAAGGGGTTTGAGACTATTCTGGCGCAGAAAACGCCCGGCCTCAGCCGGGCGCTAAAACCGTTACAGCAGCGCCGCGTCAATCGCAGCTAACTCGCTGTCGCTGAACTGACGGCGAGCGAGCATCGCCACCGCGTCATCGATCTGGGCTGTTTTGCTGGCTCCGATCAGTACTGAAGTCACACGCTCATCGCGCAGCACCCACGCCAGCGCCATCTGCGCCAGCTTCTGTTCGCGCTGCTGCGCAATAGCATTAAGCTTGCGGACTTTCTCCATCTTCTCATCCGTCAGCTGGTTCTCATTCAGGAACTTGCTGCCGCTGGCCGCGCGCGAATCTTCAGGAATGCCCTGCAGATAGCGATCGGTGAGCACGCCGCCTGCCAGCGGAGAGAAGGCGATACAGCCGACGCCCGCATCGCCCAGCGTCTGAATCAATCCCTGCTCAGGTGTGCGTTCAAACATCGAATAGCGCGGCTGGTGAATCAGACAAGGGGTGCCGAGATCGCGCAGGATAGCTATCGCTTCGGCGGCGAGATCGGCCGGATAGTTAGAAAGGGCAGCGTAAAGCGCTTTGCCCTGGCGCACCACATGATCCAGCGCGCGCATCGTCTCTTCCAGCGGGGTTTCCGGATCGGGACGGTGATGATAGAAAATATCCACATACTCCAGCCCCATTCGCTTCAGGCTCTGATCCAGACTGGCGACCAGATATTTACGCGAACCCCAATCCCCATAAGGCCCCTGCCACATGGTATAGCCCGCTTTAGTGGAGATGATCAGCTCATCACGATGGGCACGAAAATCTTCCCGCAGAATACGCCCGAAGTTCTCTTCGGATGAGCCAGGGGGTGGACCGTAATTGTTGGCTAAGTCGAAGTGCGTGATGCCAAGGTCAAACGCATGACGCAGCAGCTCACGGCTGTTATCGACCCGGGTACTGTCACCAAAGTTATGCCACAGTCCCAGCGAAATGGCGGGCAGTTTAATGCCGCTGCGGCCGCTGCGGCGATATTCCATCTGTTGATAGCGATCGGGGTGAGGGAAAAGGGACATTCAGCGCTCCTGGGTAAAAACGGGGATATGTGCCAAAAGTCTATCAGTGTATACGGTTACACTTAGTGACAGCGCGCTGCAATTCGCATTTTTACAGAATATTCCGCCAGCGTAACGTCGCCTTTCCAGCCATTGCGGCTGGCTAAAATAGCGGCACGCCTCGCTAATTTCATCCTGTGTCAGATACTTAACCCGACTCTTCCCTGAAAGGAATGCGCGATGTCCACGTTCACTGTTGGAGATTACCTGCTGACCCGTCTGCAGGAGATTGGTGTAAAGCATCTGTTTGGCGTGCCGGGCGACTATAACCTGCAATTTCTTGACCACGTCATCGCCCATCCGGCCATCAGCTGGGTAGGCTGCGCTAATGAGCTTAACGCAGCCTATGCGGCAGACGGTTATGCACGCTGCAACGGCGCAGGAGCGCTATTGACCACGTTTGGTGTGGGCGAGCTCAGCGCGATTAATGGCATTGCAGGCAGTTATGCCGAGTATCTGCCGGTGATCCATATCGTTGGCGCGCCTGCGACGCAGGCCCAGTTGCAGGGGGATTGTGTTCATCATTCGCTGGGCGATGGCGATTTCCAGCATTTTATTCGCATGGCCACAGAAGTCAGTGCGGCAACGGCACAGCTTACCGCCGACAACGCCACGGCTGAGATTGATCGGGTGATCGTCTGTGCGCTGCAGGCCCGCCGTCCCGGCTATTTATCGCTGGCCGTCGACGTGGCGGCCATGGAGGTGCAGCCACCCGCGCAGCCCCTGAACAGTCATCAATCCTCTTCGCCCGCTGCGCGTCGCGCTTTCAGCGACGCGGCGGAACGTTTGCTGGCACCGGCGCAGCGGGTTTCACTCCTGGCCGATTTTCTTGCGCTGCGCTGGCAGCAGCAGTCCGCACTGGCCGCGCTGCGTGAACAGTGTGCGATTCCCTGTGCCAGCCTGCTGATGGGCAAGGGGGTTCTGGATGAACAGCAGCCGGGTTACGTCGGTACCTATGCCGGTGAGGCCAGTGCAGGGCAGGTGTGCGAACAGATCGAGCAGGTGGATGTGGCGATCTGCGTCGGGGTGCGATTTACCGACACCATTACTGCAGGCTTCACGCAGCAGTTTAACCCTGAGCGACTGATTGATCTGCAGCCCTCCAGCGCCAGCGTGGGCGGTGAAAATTTTGCGCCGCTGTCGATGGCGGATGCGCTGAGCGAACTGCTGCCGCTGTTTAAACGCTATGGCCAGCAGTGGCAACCCGCCGCCGCACCGCCCGCCGCGCAATCTGCAGAACCGGCGGCGGTAATCAGCCAGCAGGCGTTCTGGCAGGCGATGCAGGCATTCCTGAAACCCGGTGACCTTATTCTGGCCGAGCAGGGGACAGCTGCCTTTGGGGCCGCCGCGTTAAGATTGCCCTCGCAGGCGCAGCTGGTGGTTCAGCCATTATGGGGATCAATCGGCTATACTCTTCCGGCAGCATTTGGCGCGCAGACTGCCGATCCTGATCGCCGGGTTATCCTGATCATCGGGGACGGTTCGGCGCAGCTGACAATTCAGGAACTGGGTTCGATGCTGCGTGACCAGCAGCGACTGATACTCTTTTTGCTGAATAATGAAGGCTATACCGTCGAACGGGCGATTCACGGCGCAACACAACGTTACAATGATATTGCCCAGTGGAACTGGACGGCCTTACCGCACGCCCTTAGCCTGCAGGGCCAGGCGCAGAGCTGGCGTATCAGTGAAACGGTGCAGTTAGAGGAAGTGATGGCGCGACTCTCAGAGCCGAAGTGGCTCTCTCTGGTTGAAGTCGTCATGCAGAAAGAGGATTTGCCGCCACTGCTACGAAAAGTCACCGCCTGCCTGAATCAACGCAACGGCGGCTAAGATTCAGATAGTTGCCGCTGTGCAGGGTGGACTATCGCGGTTAGGCTGTAGCACACCTGAGTAAGACGCTCACCAATCGCACCGGTGAGCGTTGTTGTTTTATGGGCAGAATTTTATAGTGTCCTCCAACTCTTAAGACCCCAAGCGGAGCAACAGAAGAATGACAACCTATGCCTTGGTCGGCGATGTCGGCGGTACTAACGCACGCCTCGCCCTGTGTGAGGTGGAAAGCGGCAGCATCACCCAGGCCAAAACATTCTCAACATCAGAATACGACAGCCTCGAAGCCGTCATCCGCCACTATCTTGATGAACAACAGCAGGACGTTAAAGATGGCTGTATTGCCATTGCCTGCCCGATTACCGATGACTGGGTTGAAATGACCAACCATGACTGGGCGTTTTCCACGCGCAAGCTCAAAGAGAACATCGGTTTTGAACACCTGGAAATCATTAACGACTTCACTGCGGTATCTATGGCGATCCCGATGCTGACCGCCGAAAACGTGATTCAGTTTGGCGGTACAGAGCCAGTCAAAGATAAACCTATCGCGATTTATGGTGCCGGCACCGGATTAGGCGTCAGCCATCTGGTGCATGTGGACAAGCGCTGGGTCAGCCTGCCAGGTGAGGGCGGTCATGTCGACTTCGCTGCCAACAGCGAAGAAGAAGATCAGATCCTGGAAGTGCTGCGCGAAGAGCTGGGCCATGTTTCAGCGGAACGTGTGCTGTCAGGTGCCGGTCTGGTTAACCTCTATCGTGCGATTGTTAAAGTGGATAATCGCGTGCCGGAAAACCTGAAGCCGAAAGATGTCAGCCAGCGTGCGCTGGATGACAGCTGCACCGACTGCCGTCGCGCGCTGTCAATGTTCTGCGTCATCATGGGCCGTTTCGGCGGCAACCTGGCGCTGAATCTTGGCACCTTTGGTGGTGTCTATATTGCCGGTGGCATCGTGCCACGCTTCCTGGAGTTCTTTAAGTCGTCGGGTTTCCGTGCGGCGTTTGAAGATAAAGGCCGCTTCCGCGACTATGTTGCCAGCATCCCGGTTTATATGATTACGCACGACCAGCCTGGCCTGCTGGGCGCGGGCGCGCATCTGCGCCAGACGCTGGGTCGCGAAATCTGATTCTGCTTTACCTCGCGCGCGTACTGCCATTCTGCGCGCGAGCGATTTTCCCGATCGGCCTGCTTCAGCGGGGCAGGATCGGGAAAACCCCCCGGATTTTTTGCTGCTGCTCTCCTGCTTCGCCACCCCCCTTTCTTAACAGGCCTTTAACCCTCCTGCGCTACAGGCGCATCAGCTGTCGAAACTGCTTCACCTTACTGCGGCTGACCGGCACCTGAAACTCCAGATCGCGTAGCTTCAGCAGATAGGTATTGTTAAACCACGGCTCGATTTCACGAATCTTGCTGAGGCTGACGCAGAAAGAGCGGTGGCAGCGGAAAAATTGCTGTTCCGGCAGGCGTGAACAGAACTCGGTAATATTCATCGACATCACGTAGGATTCGCGCCGGGTATAAACAAAGGTCAGCTTCTCATGCGCCTCAACGTAGTAAATATCATTCACGTCAGTGACGATAATGCGCTCATCTTTGATCAGGTTGACCGTCTGCGGCGCGGGCGTGGCGCTGAGATGGCTGACCGCCTGCTGCGCCTGCGCTGTGGCTTCGAGCTTGTTCAGCATGGTGACAATCCGCGACTCCTGATAGGGCTTGAGAATGTAGTCAAACGCCTCCAGCTCAAACGCTTCCACCGCATGCTCTTTCCACGCGGTAATAAAGACAATCAGTGGCTTATGGGCAAACTGATGGATATTCTGTGCCAGCAGCATGCCATCCAGTGAGGGGATGTTGATATCGAGAAAAATCACATCAACCCGATGCTGTTGCAGATACTTCAGCACGTCCAGACCATCGTCAAAACAGGCTTCAATCTCGATTTTGCTGTGATGCTGAATCATCCAGCTCAGCTCCTGCTGCGCCAGGAATTCATCTTCCACAATAATGGCTTTCATAACAGATTCTCCGCCAGGCGCTGGCCATTCTTACTCAGCGTAAAGGAAATCTCGGTGCCCGGCTGATGCCGCACGATATTCAATCCCTGACCCGACAAAAGTTTTACCCGATGATGCACATTGAGCAGGCCGATTTTATTACCGGGCATTTCGTTACGCGCCACCCGTGCTATCACTTCGTCACTGATGCCCTGACCGGTGTCCCGCACCGAGATCCGCACCTGATCGCCCAGATCCCGGACGCTCAGCGTCACCACGCCTTTGCCTTTACAGGGCTGGATGCCATGGACAATGGCATTCTCCACCAGAGGCTGGATCAGCAGACTCGGCAGCAGAAAATGGAGATCCTCATCGACGTCATAGATCATCGTCAGCTTATCGCCAAACCGGGCCTGCTCGATGGCGATGTAATCTTTCACCTGCCACAGCTCTTTACGGATGTCGATTAGCTCATCGTCGTTCAGTTCCAGGTTGTAGCGCAGATAGCGTGACAGGTTTATCACCAGCTGACGGGCGGTATCGGGATTGAGCCGGATAGAAGAGGAGATAGCATTCAGGGCGTTGAACAGGAAATGAGGATTTATTTTACTTTGCAGCGCACGCAGTTCCGCTTTATTAGCCATCTCGCGCAACTGCTCGGCACGCGATACTTCAAGCTGGGTTGAGATGATTTGTGACAGGCCGATCGCCATCTCCTTCAGCGAGCCGGTAATACGGTGTGCGCGGCGATAGTAGATTTTCAGCGTGCCGGTGACTTTGCCTTTCTCCCACAGCGGGATCACGATCATGGAGTGAATATCTTTGGTGCGATGCGCTTCATCGTTGTTCTTAATGATAATTTTACCGCTGGCGATCGACTGCGCCGTGGTGGGGCTGATGCCATCATCCCCATGTTTATAATTGTGTTCGCCATAGCCGACGTAGGCCAGAATCTGTTTTTTATCGGTCATCGCCACCGCATCGGCTTTGATCTCCCGTCGGATAATGTCACAGATGTTGCGCAGCGAGTCACTGTTCACCTGACGGAACAGCGGCAGAGTTTTATTGGCGATCTCCAGCGCCAGCTTGGCCTGGCGGGCGGCAATCGCCTCTTTCTCCCCCTCGACGCTCTGCACCAGCAGCACAATGATGCCGATACTGGAGGCACCGAGGATCATCGGCAGGGCAATTTCCGACACAATCGCCAGTCCGAGTGAGGTGGGGCGAGCCCACACAACAATCAACAACATCGTCAGGGCTTCACAGAGCATGCCGCCGACGATACCGGCACGCCAGCGGTGCTCTTTCAGTACCCGGCGATTAATACCGCCCGCAACGATACCGGCAATGATGCTGGTAATCAGGCAGGGCACGGAGGTTACGCCGTGAATATCGATCAGAAAACGGTGCAGACCGGCAATAACCCCGGTGGCGATCCCGACCCAGGGACCAAACAGAATGCCACCCGCCATCACGGCGATGACCCGCACATTCAGCAGTGAACCATCGACATCGACACCCGACCAGGTACTGAACAGCGCAAACAGGGAAAAGATGGCAGTAACGGCTACTTTCTCCGCACGGGTGTGTTCATCTTTTTGCAGCAGCTGACGAAACGGGCGGGTGCGTGTCAGGAAGAACAGGCAGATCAGCATCAGGGCGGCGCGGTCAAATACTGCCAGTAACATCGTGAAGTGGGAGGACACAGGCGACTCGTCGGCAATGGAAAGTGCCTCTATGATAAAAAATGTGATCGCGAACCGCTAGCGTCCCGATCAATCACGGTGGGAGTTAGTGCTTCAGATCAATTTTTACGGCATATGGGCAAAAAGAGGAAAGGTTGAGTGCATTAAAGGGGAACAGTTTTTTCGCCCTGCAGAGGCTGGTCGCTAAGGTGCCGTTTTGCTATGTTGCGCGATGAGGCGCGCCAGTGACCGCTGGAAAACCGCGCCCATCGGGAGCAGCAGATGCAACTTGTCACCGCCAGATTAACCCTGAGTAAATTACAGCCAGAAGACTGGCAACTGTTTCGTGCCGTCCATGAAGATCGCGACACCATGACCTGGGTGAGCGAAGTCCCTGATGAAGCGGATATCCGCCAGCGCTTCACCGAGCGTCTGGCCCCCTGGCAGGCGAGCAGTTTTCATATGCTCTGCCTGGTTGCGCGACGTCGTGACAACGGTGAGCCGATTGGCCTGTTTGGCTGCAGCCCCGAATGGGAGCCATACCGTCAGGCGGAGGTGGGCTATATGCTGCTGCATCGCCACTGCGGTCAGGGATATGGCAGCGAAGCCCTGGCGGCGCTGTGTCAGTTTTTGCTTGAAGCCGATTTCCACAAACTCAAAGCGATGGTGATTGAAGGGAACTGGGCGTCACGCCGTATTCTGGAGAAAAACGGCTTTCAGCTGGAGGGCACGCTACGGGATAATTATCTGCTGAACGGCTGCTGGGTGAACGATTGGCTGCTGGGGCGGCTGAATCCGCAAAAATAAAAATATTTTCCGCCACCCTCGACAAAATGATCCTCGCCACGTTATGTTCGTAACGGGTCACCACAGTGACCCGCGTCGCTCGGACGGTCCGGGCGCTTACGTAATCCAGAGGACATCATGGCTGATAACAGCACACCCCGTCGTTTCTCGCGTATCGAACGCTTACCCCCTTACGTTTTTAATATCACCGCTGAACTGAAGATGGCTGCGCGTCGGCGCGGCGAAGATATCATCGACTTTTCGATGGGCAACCCGGATGGCCCGACTCCGCCGCACATCGTCGAAAAGTTATGCCAGGTGGCGCAGCGTGACGATACCCACGGTTATTCCACTTCTCGCGGTATTCCGCGCCTGCGCCGGGCGATCTCGCGCTGGTACGCCGATCGCTATCAGGTTGAGATCGATCCTGAATCAGAGGCGATTGTCACCATCGGTTCCAAAGAGGGGCTGGCGCACCTGATGCTGGCGACGCTGGATCACGGTGATACCGTGCTGGTGCCCAATCCCAGCTATCCGATCCATATCTACGGTGCGGTGATTGCCGGGGCGCAGGTACGCTCGGTGCCGCTGGTGGCGGGTGTCGACTTCTTCAATGAGCTGGAACGCGCCATTCGCGAGAGCTATCCCAAGCCAAAAATGATGATCCTCGGCTTCCCGTCCAACCCCACCGCACAGTGTGTGGAGCTCGACTTTTTCGAACGGGTGATTGCGCTGGCGAAGCAGTACAACGTGCTGGTGATCCACGATCTGGCCTATGCCGACATCGTCTACGATGGCTGGAAAGCGCCATCGATTATGCAGGTGCCGGGCGCGCGTGATGTCGCCGTCGAATTCTTTACCCTGTCAAAAAGCTACAACATGGCGGGCTGGCGTATCGGTTTCATGGTGGGCAACAAAGAGCTGGTCGCCGCGCTGGCGCGAATCAAAAGTTATCATGACTACGGCACCTTTACGCCACTGCAGGTGGCGGCGATTGCGGCGCTGGAAGGGGATCAACAGTGCGTGCGCGACATCGCAGAGCAGTACAAACGCCGCCGTGATGTGCTGGTCAAAGGATTGCATGAAGCGGGCTGGATGGTGGATAACCCGAAAGCCTCAATGTACGTCTGGGCAAAAATACCGGATCATTACGCACATCTTGGGTCGCTGGAGTTCGCTAAGCAACTGCTGCAGGAGGCGAAAGTCTGTGTCTCGCCCGGTATTGGGTTTGGCGACTATGGCGACACGCACGTGCGTTTTGCGCTGATAGAGAACAGCGATCGTATTCGTCAGGCGGTACGGGGAATTAAAGCGATGTTTCGTGCCGATGGCATATTGCCAGGCAGCATAAAAATGGAAGAAGAACGCTGACAGCCAGCAGGGGCGACTCAAGGGTCGCCCCGTGGCGGCACTGTCACGCCATTACTTCAGCAGCAGAACAAAGGTTCCGAACCAAAGTAACGCGAAAAAAGATATTCCCATCAAGGCATATTTCACAAAGCAACTCCTCTGAGCGGTTACGATGATGGCGATCCCAAACCAGTGCAACGCGAACAGATGTGGAAAAGAGATCGCCATTTACAGTCATGGTCTGCTCTTTTCCGGGTTGATCTGAATAACTCAGAACAGGATCGAGCGCTAATTTACGCGTAATCCTCCCCAAATGAAATAGGTCCGTTCTGAGATATTGCTCACAATTTTACGGCACTTCGATTTCAGGGATTGCCGACATGCCTACACGTAACTGAGCCAGATGCTGTTGGTCGCCATCCAGCACAATTTTCACCGGCAGACGTTGAACGACTTTAGTGTAGTTGCCGGTAGCGTTATCGGGAGAGATCGCCGAAAAAGTTGCGCCGGTGGCCGGTGCGATGCTGTCCACATGACCTGTAAAGGTCTCGCCCGGCAGGGCGTCCACCCGGATCCGCACCCGCTGACCGGGACGCACATCGCTTAACTGCGTCTCAAGATAGTTAGCGGTAATGTAGGTTTGCTGCAGTGGCACCACCGCCAGCAGACGGGTGCCGGCTGATACGTACGCGCCGGTCCGCACCGAGCGCTGACCTACCATGCCGTCAACGGGCGCAGTAATGCGGGTGTAGGAGAGATTCAGCCTGGCCTGATCGACGCTGGCCTTCGCCGCTGCAACGTCTGCTTCTGCTGAACGCACCGCCGCCTGTAGCACTCCCACCTGTTTTACTGCTGATGCCAGCGCGGCCTGACTCTGATGCACGGCTGCCAGCGCCGAGCGCTGGTTGGAGCTGGCTTTCTGCTGATCGTCGGCTGCCACGGTACCGCTTTTATAGAGGCGGTTATAACGATCGGCGCTCTGACCGGCATACTGTGCAGAGGCTTCACTGGCCGCCACGCTGGCTTTCTGCTGATCAATCACCGACTGCTGCTGCTCCAGCTGTGCCTGGCTGCTCAGCAGTTTCGCCTGGCTCACCTGCAGGTCAGCCTCCGCACTCTCAAGCGCCACACGATAGTCACGATCGTCCAGCGTCGCCAGCAGCTGACCCGCTTTGACCTGCTGATTATCCTGCACCTGCACATGGCTGATGTAGCCCGAGACTTTCGGTGCCACCAGGGTGTAGTCCGCATTGACGTACGCGTCGTTGGTGCGGTGATCGTTGCCGGTCATCAGTGACCAGACCACAAAAGCGATGGCCAGTAACACCAGCAGCAACAGACTCAGCAGCAGGGTTCTTTTCATTTCGAAAGCACGCATATTCAGTTATTCCGGGAAGGGTTTTGAATCAAAGTTTGAGGCGGCCACACCCGTTTTGGCAGGATGGCGGTAAGCAATAACAGGCAGGCGGCAAAGCCGGTCAGCATCAGCCAGCTGTCGCTCAGGCCGAGGATCGTGGCCTGATGCCTGACCAGGGAAGCGAATCCGCTGAGATTATCGGCGGCGCTGATGCTGCCATCCGGCAACAGCGGCAAGCTGCTGCTGGCCTGACTGGCCGTCGGCGCTGTCATCAGCCAGCTGCGACTGGCCGCCTGATTAATCAGCACACTGGAGTGAAACTGCTCACGATGCGAAAGGAAAACCTCAACCAGCGTAGAGGCAGCGATGCTGGAAAAGCCGCGCACCGTATTAAACATTGCCGAGGCAAACGGGCCTTCTGGCGGGGCCACAACGCTGGTGGCGCTCATCAGTATCGGCAAAATGATCATCGGTTGTCCGAACGCCTGCAGGATCTGCAGCAGCCAGAAATTCTGTCTTGCCCAGTCACTGGTGATCTGTGTGCCCAGCAGACAGGAGGTCACCAGCAAGCCGACGCCCGCCGTCAGCATCCAGCGGCAGTCGATCCAGCGGATATTCAGCAGGGCTGCAATCAGCGGTGCGATCAGCAGTTGCGGCAGACCCACCGCCAGCGCCAGCGGGGCAAACTCAAGGGTGCGAAAGCCGCTGACCTGAGCAAAATAGGCCGAAGGCAGCGCGGAGCCAGAAAGCCCAAGGATGAGCACGCAGGCCAGGCCCAGCAAGCCATGCGCCAGATTTGGCCGTCGGAGCATCTGCAATTTAAACAGCGGCAGCGGGTGAAACCACTCATTAATCAGGAAAACCAGCAGCAGCGGCAGCGCGGTGAGCAACATACCGGTAATCAGTGGCGAGTTCAGCCAGTCGAGGCGCTCACCCTGGGTCAGCACCAGAATCAGCAGCGCAACACCACTGCAGCCGGTCACCATGCCGAACAGATCGATCTGCTGAAAGCGTTCCGGTCGCAGCGGATCCTGGGGCAATCCCCATCCTGTCAGCAGCATAGCGATCAGCATCAACGGCACGACCTGCCAGAACACCATCATCCAGCTGACGTGATCGGTCCACAACGAGGCCAGCGAGGCCGCCATATTGGGACCAAACGTTGCGGTCAGGGCATAGCCCGCCAGGCCAAAAAGTTTAAAGGGCGGCGGCAGAAAGCGCAGGGCGACCGTCATCAGCATTGGCGGTAAGGCGCCGCCAAACAGGCCCTGCAATACGCGCAGGCTGATAAATAGCGTCGGATCCCGCACCAGCGGCAGCAGAATGCCAGTCAGCATAAATCCCGCCGACACGCCTAACGTAAAACGCCGCAGCGACAGGGTGACGGCAAACCAGGGCGCAATCATCATGGCGGCCACTTCTGCCGCCTGATAGCCAGAGATAATCCAGCTACCCTGATCGTAACTGATGCCGATCGCGGCACGGATATCGGCCAGCGCGATATCACTGACGCGATCGTTCAGCCCGGAGGTCAGGGCGGCGATGAGCACGCCGACTAATCCCAGTGCCAGTTGCAGTGTAAAAGGATGAGGGGCCGGCGCGGCGGCAGGCTTAGCGTTCATTGCAGGCGATCTCGTTATTATGATGCAGTGTACTGCGATGTGATACAGGTCGTAATATTACATCCCGGTATACTGTATTGCAATGTGGTACAGGCTGTAAAAAGTGCGGCATTCGCGCTACAGTAAGGCAGCTCAAACAGGACGACGCTATGGCACATCAACCCTCCAGCCGCGAGGATGAAAAAACGGGCGGTATACAGGTCATCGCCCGTGCGGCAAAAATTCTTAATGCGCTTGGCGAACAGCCCGGCGGCATGAGCCTCGGTGAGATCGCTCAGGCGGTCGAACTGCCGCGCTCAACGGTGCAGCGTATTGTTGCCGCGCTCGACAGTGCAGAGCTGGTGCGCAGCAGCGGGGCGGGCGGACTGCGTCTGGGGCCAGCGCTGTTAAAACTGATCTCCAGCGTACATACCGATGTGGTTGATCTGGTCAGTCCGCTGCTGGAAAAACTCTCTTCCGACACCAATGAAACCGTCTCGCTGGCGCGCGCCAGCGGCAGTCAGCTGGCGATTATTCACCACGTGGTGGCGTCGCGTGAGCTTCGGGTGGTTCCGCATATGGGACTCAATCTGCCGCTCTACAGCACCTCCGGTGGACGGGCGTTGCTGGCGCTGGAGTGTGAAAAAGATGTACGGACGATCGTTGGCGACGCCTGGCAGGAGTTAACCGATATGACGGTGAAAACGCTGCCTCAGTTGCTGCAACTTATCAGGGAAGTGCGCGAAACCGGTATCGCCGTGGATCGCGGTGAAACGCTGGAAGGTATCTCTACCATGGCGTTTGCGCTGGATACGCTGTTTGGTCGCTTTTCTGTCTCTTTGCTGGTGCCTTCTGCACGTTTTCTGCGACACGAAGCCCGTTTTCGTGACGAGATGCTGAAGTGTAAAGAGGCACTGGTGCGTGAAATCGGCAAAGTCGCCGCGATAGAAGGATAAGCATTCGATGAAAACCCTGCTGATGGCCATTGATCACTCTCCGGTAGCGGAAAAAGTGGTCGCCTTAACCATTGAAGAAGCGCTGGCGCATCGCGCCGAGGTGGTCGTGCTGTGCTGCGTCGATCCCGCTTACTCCTCCTGTAATCAGCCAATGGAAATCGATGCGGGTGAAGATCCGGCCGATTTTGTGGCTGCGCAGGATGAGCAGAATACGGCAGAAATGGTGGTGCGCCATGCACTGGCTCCGTTACTGCGCGCGGGCATTAATGCGCGGGGCATTATTCTGGCGGGTGACGCGGCAGATACTATCGTTGCCCAGTCGCAACAGCTTAAGGCCAGCATGATTATCATGGGACGTCGCCATCTCTCCTCTTTGAATCGGCTGTTAAAAGGCTCGGTCAGCGCATCGGTTATTGAGCGTGCTCACTGTCCTGTGCTGATCGATGTGCGTAAGGATTAATCCCGCCGCATGAATGCTCTGCTTTTTATTACGCTGGCCGCGTTTGCGCTGCTGGCGCTGATTGTTATTGTGCTGATCAAAACCACCCGGCTGCGTTTGTGGCAGGGGCTGATCATCTTTCTGCTGCCCCTGATACTGGCGAATCTGCTCTGGTTCAGCTGGGTTGCGCCGCATCAGTTGCAGGCCAGTCAGCGTGAGCAGGCGGTAAATCAACTGGCAAAGATGCCGGGTTATCGGGTGCTGCAGACTCAGGAACCGGCGTTATGGCTGTTGCTGACCCAGGAGTTGACCCGGCGCATCCGGGCGGGGGAACCAGCTGAGAAGGCGACGGGCGAGCTACGTGGCTGGCTGATTGAGGTGATTAATCAGCGTCTGATGCGCGGAACTGATGCGGCGGTCGTCAACTATATCAGCGTCTCGGTTGAAGAGATGCGGGCGCTGAACCAAATCGATCCGGGCCTCTGCTTCCGTTATCTCTATCCGCAGGTGAGTGGTGGCATCAATCTGCTGATCACGCTGCCGCCGTCGCTGAATCGCAAAGAGGCGGACGCCATGGAGCAGCTGCTGCTGAACAGTCCATTGCCCGATCAGCCACTGGATAAGGCGCTGGCGCAGGATGATCTGCAAAAAATTGTCGCCCGGCTCTATCAGCAGTGGGGGGATAAGCTGCAGCAGCTGAATATGCCTGCCGACACGGCGGTTGATCGCTCATCGCTGTGTGCCATGTCGATTGATCTCTACAGCGCGATTCTGGCATTACCTGACAAGCGCGCCGCTAACCTGTTACGTAGAATGATTGCACTTACTGGCCAGTAAGCGGCAGCGGAATAGCGGAATAGCGGGCGAAAAAAAGCCCGCTAAGCGCGGGCAGGGAAGAGAGGAACAGATTTTTATTTTTGGCATTTCCTGGTGTGGTGCAGTCTTCGTTTTGTCTGAATGCATCTTGTCACGCCGTGAATGATAGTGATAGCCGTTTAATCGTATTACATTAATCGGTAAAAGCTTCTCAAGTTTTGAACTTTCGCGCATTAATCCTATGGATGCGCGGCATGCTGCGTCATAAACTGCGCGGCAACGTGAGGATAACTTAATGAAAAAACTAATAACCGGCGCACTGGCGCTGATTTTGCTGAGTGGATGTACTGCCAGCAAACCCGGGGCATTTGAACGTGTAGATGAAGATCCAGGCTCAAATACCGTGCAGTACCGTTTTGACCCGGTAAAGGTCAATCGTGATGCAATGAATATTGATCTGGCGAATTACTGCAGCAATAAAGGCTTTGATAAAGTCGAGGCGTTACCTGTGCAGGAGAGTCATATTCCGGGACTGCAGAAAGCGTGGTTCCAGTGTAATTATGCTGTAAAAAGCTAAATAAAACGGGCGGGATAATTATCCCGCCCTTAAAGTTTAATGCTTTTATTTTATGCTGTGTGACATCTTTGCCCGTTAGCGGCGATGGTGACCGCCATGATACCCACCGTGATAACCTCCATAGTAGCCTCCATGATATCCGCCGCCACCCCCGCGGTGCCAGCCATTGTCGTGTCTGGGGCTGATGATACAACCACTTAATAAGGTCATCAGCGCAACCACCGAAGCGACTTTAATTAATCTCTTCATCGGAAGCTTCTCCTCTTTTCCAATGACTATGACACTACGCTGGAAAAGTGGAGTGAAGATGCAGGCTTTGTAGAGTTATTTAAGAAGGTATGACGGAATATTTCAGAGTGCTGCGTTTTGCAGCGGAGAATAATAAAGAAATAAGAATGAACTGAATAGTAAATACTATCAAAGAGAATAGTCTCAAAATCAAGCGAAAATAATTCTCATTTGAAAGTTTTTACAACTACATTATTAGCATGTCAGTTCAATGGGAGAGAAACATGGCGCATGACGTTAAAAATATTCTGGCTTTACAGGCTGAACTGGGCGAATGCCCGCTCTGGTCAGTGGAAGAACAGGTGCTGTACTGTGTCGATATTCTGGCACCCGCCATTCACCGTTTTGATCCGGTCAGCGGTGAACTGCAAACCTTCCCGCAGGCGGAAGAGGTGGGATGCATCGGTCTGCGTGAGCAGGGCGGCCTGATAGCTGCATTGCGTGGCGGTGTCTGGCTGCTGGATGCGCAGGGCAAGCCAGAGAAAAAGATCGCAGAAAATCCCGGTGAGGCTGCGCAAAGCCGATTTAATGATGGCCGCGTTGATCCCTGGGGGAATTTCTGGTGCGGCAGCCTGTGGGAACCGCAGGACAAAAATGGCGGGCTGCTGTGCCGCGTGACGCCTGACCTGAAGCTGGAGGTCAAAGCGCGTGACATTAAAATTTCCAACGGGCTGGCCTTCTCTCCCGACCGGCGCTGGATGTATCACAGTGACACGCCGAATGAAGCGCTCTATCGCTATCCATTAAATGCGCAGGGCGAACCGGGCGAACGCACCCTGTTCCGCCGTTTCGACGCTAAAGGTGGATTGCCGGATGGTGCCGCAGTGGATAGCGAAGGATTTTACTGGTCCGCACAGTTTGATGGCGGACGCGTAGTACGCATCGATCCCCAGAGCAGCGAAATCGTCGATGAGATCCTGCTGCCGGTGAAGTGGCCAACCATGGTGGCCTTTGGTGGCGCCGATCTTAAAACGCTGTTTATTACCAGTTCACGGGAAGATCGCACCGAAGAGGAGCTGGCACGCTATCCGCAGTCAGGCGATATTTTTGCGGTGAACGTCTCTGTGGCGGGCATGGCAGAGCCGCGATTCCGCGGCTAAACGTGAACGGGCCGCTCTGGCGCGGCCCGTCGTGATGGTTAATGACGTTGCAATACAGGTGTTGCTGTAACAGAACTCTGTGGTAAGCGGATGGTGAGTGACAGGAACAGGGAGATGACCAGCAGCGTCATAATCAGGCTGAAGGTGACGGTGAACCCGCCAAACAGCGAGGCGACCAGTGAGCCCAGCACGCTTCCGATACCAAATCCGAGATAGAGCAGACCATAGTTTTTTGTCAGGTTGTTAAGGCCGAAAAAGTCACTGACCAGCGACGGGAATACCGTGATGGTACCGCCAAAGCTGAAGGCTACACAGGCGAGTGACAGGAAGAAGGTGATCTCATTCATTCGGGTAAACAGCAGCACGCTCATCCCGATCAGCGACACGATTTGCGCCAGTGAAATAACCCGGATGCGCATCATTTTGTCAGACAGTATGCCCAGCACCAGACGGCCACTCAGGTTGGCAATCGCAATCACCGTTACCGCACTGGCAGCGGTCTGCGTAGTCAGATGCACCAGCCCTTCGCCGATATCTTTGGCAACGCCTATCACATAGAGACCGCTCATGCAGGCTGTCAGGAACATCAGCGCCAGCATCCAGTACTGAGGCAGACGCACCGACTGTGCCAGCGTGTAATCCCGCGCATGTTGCTGACCATTCGTGCTGCTCCCGGTATCCTGAAGGGGGGCATCACGCATCAGAAGTGCACCGAGGATAATCATCGACATCGCGAGCACGCCCCAGATCATAAAGGTCTGCTCCAGACCCACTGTTGCCAGCAGCGCCCCGCAGATAAATTTGAATCCCAGACTGCCAAGACCGTAAGCGCCAATCGCACAGGCAGAGATCATCCCTTTGCGCTCCGGAAACCACTTCACGCAGTTTGAGAGCGTCATCAGGTAACCTGCGCCATCCGCCAGACCCACCAGCAGTCCGGCGCTGAAATAGAGCATCATCAGGTTATTAGCATGCGCGGTAAGCCAGAAACCCAGCGCCATCAGCACACCCGCCCCGATAGTGACGCGGCGTACGCCAAAACGTTCCTGTAATTTACCGGCCAGCGAGGAGGCAATAGCCAGCCCCAGACTCAGCAGACCAAACGAAAAAGCGACCTGACTGACCGTCGCATCCAGCTTCTGTGACAGCTGGCCGTTAAACAAACTCCATGTGTAGACTGACCCCAGCGCGAACTGAGTGATTACCGTTCCGAACAATGTAAGCCAGCGAGCACGCTGGTAAGAAGCCTGTTGAGTCTGGTTCATAATTTTTCTCTCCCGTCCGGGAATCTGGAAACTGCGGTCAGAATAAAGCAGTGATTCGCGCGCGTGAGCAGTAAAGGCATGAACGGAACGGATTGGGGAATGAAATGCCATTCAGGCGGTATGAATGGTATCGGGAGGGGTTGGCAACGTCGCGTCAAAAGTAAGCTAAACGGCAGCTTAATGATTAAGCGTAATTAGCCGTAAGATAATGTTTCAATCAGATGATTCTGTGAGCAGGTTTACAGATTATTTGCCAGGCTAAGAGTTCACTTATCAGGAGGAAATATGAAAGACCGGACATATGAATCCAGCACCAGTGAGGATGAAGTTTGCTGCATCATCGGTCAGGCGGTGATTGAACTCAGTACAGAACAACAGCCTGTGACCAAATCGACGCTGGCATTAAAACTGCTGTCGATGGCCGATCGTGATAGTGACGATGAGCGTGTTCTGCTCTACTGGATTGCGCGTAAAGCGATCAATAAACCACAGAAACTCCTTCAGCAGCAGTGGGCATAACGCCCATCCGGACGCGGGCCTCAGCCCGCCTCCGCGTCAGATGATTATCCGGCGACGACTTGCCGGCCAACGGGCAAACATCACGATATTGCCCAGTAAAATCATGACAAGGCCAGGGATGGCGCTGGCATGCCACTCATATCCTTCATAACGGGTAGAGAGTGCCAGCGCCACCAGCGGAAACAGCACCGTTGTATAGGCAGCCCGACTGGGTCCGATACGTCCCACCAGCGTAAAATAGGCCCCGAATCCCATCACCGATCCCACGATAGCCAGATAGATCAATGCCCCAAACCACTGTGTATTCCATGTCGGCTGCAGCGAAACACCCTGCAGCAGCGAGACCAGTGCCATGATCAGCGCACCGTATAACATGCCGTAACTGTTGGTTGTCAGCACGTCACGTTGCAGACGCTGATGCCGCTGACTGATCATATTGCCGAATGAAAATCCCAGGGTGCCCAGCGCACTTAACCCAATGCCCCACACCAAGCCGGCCGAGGCCTGAGTGCTGCGCAGATCGTGCCAGAACAACGCAACAATGCCCGCCATGCCGAGCACTATCGCCGGAATCAGACGTGCGGAAGGGCGCTGACGGAAAAATATCCAGCTATTAATGGCGTTATACATCACCGCCATAGAGAAAATGACCGACTCCAGTCCGCTGCTGATATAGCCAGAGGCGTAATAGAAGCAGACAAAGTTGAAGCCAAAAACGCAACAGCCCTGCAGCACACAGAAGAGGTGATCCTGCAGCGTCAGCCTGTGCAGACGCTTTATCAGCTTAAGCAGCAATAACATGACCAGCGAGGCCAGCAAAAAACGCCAGAAGACAGCGACAGTTACGGCGCTGATGCCTGCAGACTGTTGCGCATAAATCGCAATCCAGGTCGTGCCCCAGATCAGCACGACTGAGAGATACAAAAACAGGTTCATTACCAGATTCTCCACCGAAAAAAACGCCGAGTCTGCACCCGCAACGCTCCCTGGTCTTGCAGCGGATTGCGCAGGGTTTGCAAAATCTTGCGCATTTTTACTCTCTGTCCCGATGTGCTCTGTTTTCTGTCCCGCGCAATCCGTAAACTGGCACTCTGTTTATCTGAACTGATACCCCGATGAGTCGCTTCCAGACCTTTGACATGCTGCAACGACACAAAGCACAACTGCGCGATCAGGTGCAGCTTCACAGCGGCATTCAGCTGGCAGCCTGGTTTAATAGTGGCGATCGCGTGACAAACCTCAGCGATCATCACACGCTAAGCCTTTATGTGGCGGGCGGCTACGATACCTGGCATAAAACCCCTAATGGCTGGCGTAACGGTGGCGCACCGGACCGCTTTTGTCTGATGCCGGCTGGCACGGAATCGACCTGGGATCTGCGTGCCGATCTCGCCTTTGTTCATCTTTATTGCAGCGAAAACCAGCTGCGGCAACTAGCCGAACAGGTCTGGGACCGCAGTCCGGCGCAGTTAAACCTGCATGAGAAAATCTTCTCTGTTGATGACCGCATTACCCAGCTCTATCGACACTTTCTGCTGAGCAGCGACTGGCAACAGCCCGCCAGCCAGCTGACGCTGAGCAGCGCATCAACATTACTGCTGACCCATCTGTTGCAGCACTACAGCGAAGTTAAGTGGCAACTGCCCCAGGTGCGGGGTGGACTGGCTCCCGCGGTATTACGGCGGGTTCTGGAATTTATTGAAACCCATCTCGATCAGCCTTTAACCCTGTCTGTGCTGGCGCAGGAAGCGGCATTGAGTGAGTTTCACTTTGCCCGCATGTTCCGTCACACCACTGGCGAAGCGCCGCACCAGTTCGTGATGCGCCGTCGTATGGATCGTGCAAGGATGTTGCTTGAGCGGCCCGATCTTACGCTGACCGATATTGCCCTTCAGTGTGGTTACCACTCTTCAGCCCACTTCAGCCATCGTTTCCGGCAGGTTTATGGTATGACGCCCTCGGCGTGTCGTCGGGAAAGTCGATGAACTTCTTAGCGGCAACAGGCACATTAGCAGCGTATAACAGTGCCACAAATCATTAACATAACTTATTATAAAAACTAACCCGTTTGGGCTGGTTCTCGTTTTCACTTTCTGCCGCTATCCTGTAAAAAAAGCATGAACCGCACTTTTTAGCATTTGGTAATTTCTCTGCTCAATCCCGCAATGAACTATTCACTGAAACATTTTTTAGTCCCAGCTATCATGCGCCTCACAGCCGAAATCTTAAGAAAAATCTTATATATCAGATCAGTATAAGATATTTTCTGGCAAGATTACTTTGTTACATATGGTTACATATTATCATTTCCTTTAGCTGACCCACTATTTCTAAACTCGCGCCATGGGTGTTTATCTGAAAAATAAATTCAGGATTTACGCTCTTTCATCGCGTCATATCGCCAGTAAATGGAATGTACTCGCTTCTGACCGCAGGTCCTGCTTTTCACTGAATGTTTAATAGCAGGAATGTTTTATGGCAGGGTAAGCCATTCTTAATATTTGACACTGGCTGTGGCGGTTTCTATCACTCCATAGAACAGGGACAGCCATGTCTAACTCTTCCTTTCAGTCCGAAATACCCAAGGCACGTATCAATTTAAAACTTGATTTGCATACGGGCGGGGCGAGCAAGAAAACCGAACTCCCCCTGAAATTACTGGTGGCGGGCGACTTCAGTAATGGTCAGGAGTCCGCGCCACTCTCTGAACGCAAAAAAGTTAATCTGAACAAAAATAACTTTGACTCAGTACTTTCCGAATATTCCCCAAAAGTAAATCTCACCGTTAAAAACACGCTTGCCGGTGACGGTAGCGAAGACAATATCAATCTGACATTCCAGAGCATGAAGGATTTCACCCCTGAGCAGGTTTCCCGGCAGATCCCTCAGCTGAAGGCGATGCTTTCCATGCGTAATCTGCTTCGCGATTTAAAAGCTAACCTGCTGGACAATCAGGCTTTCCGGAAAGAGCTTGAAAAAATTCTGCTCGACCCGGCATTAAGCGCAGAACTCAGATCTGAGTTGTCTGCTCTGGCCCCTAAACAGCCATAACGGTCAGGATGTTTTAACGGATTAATAAGGAAGATGTTGATGTCTGTAAAAAATGAGAATGCCGCGGGTGGCGAGAGTGTGGTGCTGGAACGTCCGGCCGCTGGTGGGGTTTATGCGTCTCTGTTTAAAAAAATCAATCTGAACCCGGTCTCCGAACTCAGTGCACTGGATATCTGGCAGGATGCGCAGGCGATGTCGGATGCGACTGCGGATGAACGTTTAACGGCCGGGATGCAGGTGTTCCTGGAGTGCCTGACAAAAGCGGGCTCAAAAGTTGAAAAACTCGACAAAAACCTGATTGACCATCATATCGCTGAGCTGGACTACCAGATTAGTCGTCAGCTTGATGCTGTCATGCACCATGAGGACTTCCAGGCGGTAGAAAGTCTGTGGCGCGGCGTGAAATCGCTTGTCGACAAAACCGATTTCCGTCAGAACGTGAAGGTTGAACTGCTGGATATGTCCAAAGAAGACCTGCGACAGGACTTCGAAGACTGCCCGGAAATTATCCAGAGCGGACTGTATAAGCATACCTATATTGATGAGTATGACACCCCGGGTGGCGAGCCGATTGCCGCGCTGATTTCCGCCTACGAGTTTGATGCTTCCGCTCAGGATGTAACGCTTCTGCGCAACATATCTAAAGTCTCTGCTGCTGCGCATATGCCGTTTATCGGCTCCGCTGGCCCTAAATTTTTCCTCAAGGATTCGATGGAGGAAGTGGCGGCTATAAAAGATATCGGTAACTACTTTGACCGTGCCGAGTACATCAAGTGGAAATCGTTTCGTGAGACGGATGATTCCCGCTATATCGGTCTGGTGATGCCGCGTGTGCTGGGCCGCCTGCCGTATGGCCCGGATACCGTACCCGTGCGCAGCTTCAACTATGTTGAAGAAGTGAAAGGCCCGGATCACGACAAATACCTCTGGGCCAACGCATCCTTCGCCTTTGCATCCAACATGGTGCGCAGCTTTATCAATAACGGCTGGTGTGTGCAAATCCGTGGCCCGCAGGCCGGTGGTGCCGTTCAGGATCTGCCTATCCACCTGTATGACCTCGGCACCGGCAATCAGGTGAAAATCCCCTCTGAAGTGATGATCCCGGAAACCCGCGAATTTGAGTTCGCCAATCTCGGCTTTATTCCGCTCTTCTACTACAAGAACCGCGACTACGCGTGCTTCTTCTCGGCGAACTCGACCCAGAAACCAGCCCTGTATGACACCGCAGATGCGACAGCCAACAGCCGCATCAATGCGCGTCTGCCGTACATCTTCCTGCTGTCGCGTATTGCCCACTACCTGAAGCTTATACAGCGGGAAAATATCGGGACTACCAAAGACCGTCGTCTGCTGGAGCTTGAGCTGAACACCTGGGTTCGTAGTCTGGTGACTGAAATGACCGATCCGGGCGACGAGCTGCAGGCTTCTCACCCGCTGCGCGACGCGAAAGTGACGGTGGAGGATATCGAGGACAACCCGGGTTTCTTCCGTGTGAAGCTCTATGCCGTGCCGCATTTCCAGGTGGAAGGGATGGACGTCAATCTGTCGCTGGTTTCCCAGATGCCGAAAGCCAAGTCATAAGCTAAGGCAGGAAGCCAATGAAAACGGAACAACCATTATGGGGCAGGGGCGTTATGGTCTCTCCCCAGCACTTCCAGCAACAGGCCGCGTACGTGGCCTGGTCTGCGGAATGCATTGCCCGACTGGGTCTCTCCCATCCCTGGGGAATGATTGAGGCCACTTTCGAACCGGATGCACTGAAACTGGGCCGCCTGCAGGCCCGTCATCTGCACATCCGTTTCCCCGATGGCACGCTTATCGACACGCATAATGCTGACGACTTGCCGCCAGTGCTGGCGCTTGAGGGCGAATCACAGGAAGTGGTGGTGGTTCTGGCGCTTCCGCTACTGCGGGCAAATGGCGGAAACTGCCTTAAACCCGATGAGTTGGCCGAGCGTCCTGTGCGTTATCGCCAGCGCTGGCGGGATGTCCGCAACACCTTTGGGGACGATACCCGCCAGATTGCAGTGATGCAACCAGAGCTGACGCTGCGTTTCGCCCATCAGAACAACAGTGATTATCTGACCTGTCCAGTCGCCCGTCTGCAGCAGGATTCACAGGGGAGCTGGGCACTCGATGAAACCTTTCTTCCGCCGCTGCTGGCTCTGCAGGGCAGCCGCTGGCTGGTGACCCAGCTGGAACAGCTGATGACGCAACTGCGTGCCCGTCTGAGTCGCCTGATGGATATGCGTCGTGAAAGTAACGAGCGCATGGCCGATTTTGCCGTGGCGGATGTGTCTCTGTTCTGGCTACTCAATGCCCTGAACAGCGCAGAACCCGTGCTCGGACAGTTTCAGCGCCACCCACAAAGTCCACCGGAACGTCTGTATCCTGAACTGGCACGCCTTGCGGGCAGCCTGCTGACCTTCTCGCTGGAACACCAGGTCAGTGCTATCCCGGCCTGGCAGCATGAGCAGCTGAATAACGTCTTCCCGCCGCTCTTTGACTTACTGGGCGACCTGCTGGAAGCCAGCCTGCCGTCGCGGGTGGTGGCGATTGAGCTTGATCATGATGCCCGGCTTCACTTCTGGCAAGCCCGTCTGCATGACCCACGCCTTCGCGAAGGGGCTGATTACTACCTCTCCGTGCGTTCACCGATGCCGGTGGCACAGCTGCAGGAACAGTTCCCGCGCCAGTGCAAGGTCGGCAGTCCCGATCATGTCAGAGGTATCGTCAATTCATCACGGGTGGGCGTCCCTCTGATGCCACTGCGTCATGTGCCGGCCGCCATTCCGCTGCGTCTGGAAAACCAGTATTTCAGCCTCGATGTCTCTCATCCTCTGGCCAGCGAGATGCTTCAGGGCGGCACCTGTATGTTTTACGTTCCGGGCATGCTCGGCGAGCCTGAACTTGAACTCTTTGCGGTACTGAGAACATGAGTGAGCCTAAACGCAGCACAGCTGCGTCGATTGATATTGATTCCCTGCTGCAGGAGACCTGGCTGCAGGTAATCAGCCTGCGTCACGGTCCAGCATTTCAGGATGGAGAAGGGCGCACGTTGTGGGAGCGCTGCATTGCTGATGTTGAGCGTGTGCAGCGTGAGCTGAAAGCGAGCGAACTCGATGAGGCCAGCTGTCAGCATATTCTCACTGCACAGTGTGCGCTGCTTGATGAAGCCGTAAAAGGTCGCGGTGTGGAGGATGATGCCTGCGTGCAGTGGTATGACATTCCCCTGCAGGGGCACTTCCTCGGCACCATGGACGCCGGTGATACGCTGTGCGATCGGATGCGCGACGTGCTGCGTGAACCGGCGCCTGACCATGCTGTCGTGACCTGCTTCCAGCGGGTCATGATGCTGGGGTTCCTCGGCAGTTTCCGCTCGCTGAATGATCCGGAGCGCCAGAAACTCGTCAACGCGCTCAGTGAACATGTCACGCCGTTCAGCTATCCGCAGACTCACCCGATACTGGCAGAAAGCCGTACCGGACGAGGAATGGGTGGTTGGCTAACGTCATGGCCCGTGTGTATCGGCCTGAGCGTGGTGGTGGTCACCGCACTCTGGTGGGGACTGGATCACTGGCTGGATCAGATGCTGGCGACCCTGTTACCGGGGGCCGTGAAATGAGTCCTGCACAGCAGCGCGGGCTTGCGCTGTGGGCCGCCCTGCTGAGTGCAGTGGTCTGCCTGGGCTTCCTGCCGCTATCCAGTCTGGTTTCTGTACTTGTTCTGCTTACCGTTCTGGGGCTTATCCTGGCGTTCCGGACTGTCGCCAGTCGTCGTGCGGAGCATGACGTCACCCTGCGTCTGGATGACCTTCCGGAAGCCACTTACCGTCAGCCCGTGGTGCTGGTCTGTGGCGATCTGCCGCTGGAATGTATGCAGCAGTCACCGGTGCTTACGGTTACGCAGGGTTGCTGGATCCGAGTGGAAGATCATCAGGATCTGGAGCAGGCAGCCCGCCAGGTACTGGGGTTGCGACCTGACTGGGGTCGACAGCTGTCGGTGATGGTCAGCGTCTGTCCGCAGACACACGCCGACAGCGAAACGCTTACCAGCCGTCTGCTGGCCCTGCGATGGCAAATCAGCCAGTTGCGTAAAGAGACGGGCCATTCTGTGCCGCTGGTTCTGAATGGTCAGGTTGGCAGCGCGATGATGAATGATCTGCTCTGGCAAGCGGCTATCCCGGGTGAAGGGGTGAGGGTCTGGCGTGAATCTTCAGCGCCGGGTTCAATCGCTGCATGGGTTACCACCAATGGGCCGCCTGCGATGCAGCAACAGGTGCTGATGAACAGCCTGATAAGCTGGTTCCATCAGCACGTCCAGGCTGTCTTTATGGATGAGAATCCCGACGTTCCTGTTATTGCGCCTGCCGCGGTGCTGTGGGGAATGGGACCGATCCTTGCCGGAAGTCTGGCCACATCTGCCTGGACTGCATGGCTTTCCCGTCAAACTGCGATGCAGCAGGTAGCGGGCTGGCAGCCGTCAGGAACGGACAGTACGGTTATCTCCCCCTTCCCGGATTTTATCCTGCCGCTGCTGCCCGAAGGGCGAGGCGTCACGCCGCGTGGGCGAGCCTTCTGCTGTGCGCTCGGTATTTTCACGCTGGCGGCCATTGCTGCGCTGCTCAGTAGTGGCTGGAACAATCGTCAGTTGCTGAAGCGTGTGAGTTTCGACATTGCCCGCTATGACCGTATCCCGATGCATGATTTCGGCCCAAAAGCCGACGCCGTTGCCGTCCTGCGTGACGATGCGGCAGAGCTGGATGGCTGGGCGCGCAATGGCGTACCGATGCGGATGAGCCTCGGTCTGTATCAGGGGGAACGTCTGCGAATGCCTGTGCTGGATGCGATCCGCTCTTATGTGCCACCGCCTCCGCCGCCTGAACCACAGCCGAAACCCAAACCGGTACCGAAAATTGTCCGCCTCGACAGTATGTCGCTGTTCGATTCCGGCAAATCCATGCTGAAGGCTGGCTCCACCAAAATGCTGGTGAACTCACTGGTCGGTATCAAGGCGAAGCCAGGCTGGCTGATTGTGGTCGCTGGCCACACCGATAACACCGGCAATCCGCAACTGAACCAGACGCTTTCTCAGAAACGTGCCGAAGCGGTGCGCGACTGGATGCGTGACACCGGTGACGTGCCGGAAAGCTGTTTTGCGGTGCAGGGTTATGGCGCAAGCCGTCCTATCGCAACCAATGACACCCCGGAAGGCCGTGCGCTCAACCGCCGTGTCGAAATCAGTCTGGTACCGCAGGCAAATGCCTGTCAGATACCGGGCCACACCCAGGCGTCATCGCAGGATGATGACGCATCACAACACAATGGAGAGTAATTCCATGGCAATTCCTGTTTATCTTTGGCTGAAAGACGACGGCGGCGCGGACATTAAAGGTTCTGTGGACGTTCAGGATCGTGAAGGCAGCATCGAAGTTGTCGCTCAGGAACATAACCTGTACATCCCGACGGACAACAACACCGGCAAGCTGACCGGTACCCGTATCCACACCCCGTTCCTTTTCACCAAGGAAATCGACTCGTCCAGCCCGTACCTGTACAAGGCTGTGACCACCGGTCAGACCCTCAAGTCTGCGGAATTCAGGTGGTACAAAATCAACGACGCGGGCCAGGAAGTCGAGTACTTCAACACCAAACTGGAAAACGTGAAAGTGGTGAAAGTGAATCCTGAAATGTATGACATCAAGGATCCTTCTAAAGAGAAGCACAACCACCTTGAGCGCATTGAACTGCGTTACGAAAAAATCACCTGGACCTACAAAGACGGCAACATCATTCATTCCGATAGCTGGAACGAACGCGCCACCGCCTGATTACGCGTCATATTTCGCGCCACAGGTGCGTTGGCTGCGTTCGCTCGCTCCGGTCACATAGTTATCTATGTTCCCGGAGACTTAAGAACTTGCCGCCTTCCTGCGACACGAACTCTTTAGCGTAATCCTCGTTTTTAAGCGGAGGGGGATGACCTTTCCGCTGTTTTGCTGAACGTCTGCAGCTCGCGGGCTTTCAGCAAAGAAAACCACAAACTGCCAGCCTGACCGTATGCGCTTTGGTCCCCTTAACGGGAACAGCGATGGGCGGTAGCGTGTCCAGGAACCGACAAAGAGAGAGATTCATGGAAAACCCAGCCATCCTGTTGCGACGTCTGAACCCTTACTGTGCCCGTGCGATGGAAGGGGCGGCGTCGCTCTGCCAGACCCGCGCCCATGCGGAAATTTTGCCGGAGCACTGGCTGCTGAAGCTGCTCGAACAGGGGGAAGGTGACCTGACGGTGCTGGCCCGCCGCTATGAGTGGGATATGGACCAGCTTTGGCAGGATTTGCTTGCCTGGCTGGATAAACAGCCGCGTTCAGTACGTCAACGTCCACAGTTGTCTGATGCCATTCAGACGCTGATGCAGGAAGCCTGGCTGATTGCTTCTCTTAACGGCGAGGAACAAATCCGCAGCATCCATCTACTGATGGCGCTGATTTACAAACAGAAACTGGTTCGCTGTGACGGGCTGTGGCCGCTGCTGACGCTGGGCCAGGGTCAGCTGGAACGTCTGCGTCCGCTGCTTGATGCCCAGTCGGACGAACGCGCGGAACTGCAGCAGGAAGCGGAACTTGCGCAGAATCACGGTGGTGAGGTGGAGTTTGTTGGCCGCCCGGTTGGTGCAGAGCTGAAAGAGGGTGAACTGAACCCGGCGCTACAGAACGCGCTGGATAAATTCACCCTCGATGTCACCGCCAAAGCGAAGGAGGGCAGGATTGACCCCGTGTTCGGCCGTGACACCGAAATCCGCCAGATGGTCGACATTCTCTCGCGCCGTCGTAAGAACAACCCGATTCTGGTCGGTGAACCAGGCGTCGGTAAAACGGCTCTGGTCGAAGGTCTGGCGCTGCGTATTGCCGAGGGCAACGTACCTGAATCCCTCAAACCGGTCATCCTGCGCACCCTTGACCTCGGTCTGTTGCAGGCGGGCGCAGGCGTGAAAGGTGAATTTGAACAGCGCCTGAAAAACGTCATCGATGCTGTACAGCAGTCGCCCACCCCGATTTTACTGTTTATTGATGAAGCACACACCATCATTGGCGCGGGCAACCAGGCAGGTGGCGCGGATGCCGCCAATCTGCTGAAACCCGCACTCGCCCGCGGCGAACTGCGCACCATTGCCGCCACGACCTGGAGCGAGTACAAACAGTACTTCGAGCGTGATGCTGCGCTGGAACGTCGCTTCCAGCGGGTGTTGGTGGACGAGCCAGATGATGACACTGCGTGTCTGATGCTGCGCGGCCTGAAATCCCGCTATGCCGACCACCATAATGTGCACATTACCGACGACGCGGTTCGTGCCGCGGTCACTTTGTCCCGCCGCTACCTGACTGGCCGCCAGTTGCCGGACAAGGCCGTTGACCTGCTGGATACCGCCGCTGCGCGCGTGCGCATGAGCCTCGACACCGTGCCGGAACAGCTGACCCGCATTCGCTCGCAGATTACCTCTCTTGAAATGGAGAAGCAGGCGCTGCTGGAAGATATCGCCGTCGGTACTCAGAGTCATGGTGAACGCCTGACCGCCATTGAGCAGGAAGAGAACGATCTCATCGTTGCACTCGACGAGCTTCAAACCCAGTACGGTCAGGAGCTGAAACTCACCGGACAACTGCTGGAAAGCCGCCATGACATCTCCCGTCGGAACGAGACGCACAGGCTGCAACAGGAGCTGAAGGGCATGCAGCACAGCAACCCGCTGCTTTCGGTTGATGTGGACGTGCGCACCGTTGCCACCGTGATTGCCGACTGGACCGGTGTACCGCTGTCTTCCCTGATGAAGGACGAGCAGACCGAGCTGCTGACCCTGGAAAACGAAATGGGTAAACGCGTGGTCGGTCAGGATGTTTCTCTTAATGCTATTGCCCAGCGTCTGCGTGCCGCCAAAACGGGCCTGACGTCCGAGAACGGTCCGCAGGGCGTGTTCCTGCTGGTTGGCCCGAGCGGCGTCGGCAAGACCGAAACCGCGCTGGCGCTGGCGGATGTACTGTACGGCGGTGAAAAATCGCTGATTACCATCAACCTGTCGGAGTACCAGGAGCCGCACACCGTATCCCAGTTGAAAGGTTCGCCTCCGGGCTACGTCGGTTATGGTCAGGGCGGCATCCTCACCGAAGCGGTGCGCAAGCGCCCGTACAGCGTGGTACTGCTCGATGAAGTGGAGAAAGCGCACCGCGACGTGATGAACCTGTTCTATCAGGTCTTCGACCGCGGCTTTATGCGCGACGGTGAAGGCCGAGAAATCGACTTCCGTAATACCGTTATCCTGATGACCTCGAATCTTGGTAGCGATCACCTGATGCAGCTGCTGGACGAACAGCCGGAGGCCACCGAAGCCGACCTGCACGAACTGCTAAGCCCGATTTTACGCGACCACTTCCAGCCAGCACTGCTGGCCCGTTTCCAGACCGTGATTTACCGCCCTCTTGCCGAAACGGCCATGCGTACCATAGTGGAAATGAAGCTCGCACAGGTCAGCAAGCGCTTACATCGTCACTACGGTTTGACCACGCAGATTGATGAGAGCCTGTATGACGCGCTGACCGCCGCCTGCCTGCTGCCGGATACCGGCGCACGCAACGTCGACAGTCTGCTCAATCAACAAATTCTGCCGGTGCTGAGTCAGCAGTTGCTGACCCACATGGCTGCGAAACAGAAACCACAGTCGCTATGCCTTAGCTGGAGTGAGGAAGATGGTATCGGGCTGGAGTTTGACCATACACAAGGAGTGCACGCATGAGCAGTAATCCCCCGATCAGATTCAGCCACAACCATCACCAGCTGTCGGTGAAGGGATGTGAAGCAGAACTCGATGTGCTGGCGTTTGAAGGCGATGAAGCCCTGAGCACACCGTTCCGCTACCGTATTGAATTTACAAGCTCTGACCATGCCATCAGCAAAGAAATGATGTTGATGAAAACGGGCTCCTTGACGCTGCAGGCCCCGGTTGATCAGGGTTACGGCACCAAAATGCAGCAGGTCGTGCGAACCCTTCAGGGGGTGGTGAGCGGCTTTGAACGTCTCAATACCTCAAAGGATGAAACCCACTATGCCCTGACGCTCCAGCCACGCATGGCGCTGCTTGACCGTTCGCATCAGAACGCCATTTATCAGGACATGTCGGTCCCACAAATCGTGGAAAAAATTCTGCGCGAGCGTCACAACATGCGCGGTCAGGATTTCCTGTTTTCGCTTGCAAAAGAGTACCCGCGCCGTGAGCAGGTGATGCAGTACGGTGAGGACGACCTGCACTTTATCACCCGCCTGCTGGGTGAGGTGGGTATCTGGTTCCGCTTTACCACTGATACGCGCCTGAACATCGACGTCGTGGAGTTTTACGACGGTCAGCAGGGATATGAAAAAGGCCTGACGCTGCCGTCGGTGCCGCCATCCGGTCAGCATTCTGATGGTGTGGACTCTGTCTGGGGCATGGAGAGCCACCATAACGTGGTGCAGAAACTGGTCAGCACCCGCGACTACAACTACCGCCAGGCCACGGATGACATGAACACCCGGGTCGATGCGACCCGCGGGGATGCCACCACCTGTGGGGAGGCTTACCACTGGGGAGATAACTACCTGATGGCGGGGAATCCCCATGACCGCAATTCGGCCCCGGAGTCCGGGGCGTTTTATGCCCGCATTCGTCATGAGCGTTATCTGAATGGCCAGACGCAGACTCATGCCATCACCAGCTGCCCGACCCTCTCTCCGGGTCAGGTACTGAAAGTCACCGGCGGGTACGAAGTGGCAGACGTGTTCGCGCAGGGCGTGGTCGTCACGGCGATGCACAGCCATGCGCGCCGTGATGAAGACTTTGGTGTCAACTTCGACGGCATCCCGGACAGCACTGATTTTAGTTTCCGCCCTGAACCCGGCGCCCGCCCGGTGATGGCCGGCACGCTGCCGGCGCGCGTCACCAGCACCACCGAAAATGACACCTACGGACATATCGACAAAGACGGCCGCTACCGCGTCAGCATGCTGTTTGACCGGGACAGCTGGGATACGGGCTTTGAGAGTCTGTGGGTACGGCAGTCCCGCCCGTACGCCGGGGACACTTACGGCCTGCACCTGCCGCTGCTGGCGGGCACTGAAGTGGCGATTGGCTTTGAGGACGGTAACCCGGACCGGCCGTATATTTCCGGCGTACTTCACGACTCGGCGCACGGTGATCATGTCACTATCCAAAACTACAAACGTAACGTCCTGCGGACGCCTGCGAACAACAAAATCCGCCTCGATGACGAGCGCGGGAAAGAGCATATCAAGGTCAGCACGGAGTACGGCGGCAAAAGCCAGCTCAATCTCGGGCACCTGGTCGACAGTGAGAAACAGCAGCGCGGCGAGGGGTTTGAGCTCCGGACGGACAGTTGGGGTGCCATCCGGGCGCAGAAAGGGATATTTATCAGTACTGATGGGCAGGCAAAGGCGCAGGGGCCGATGCTGGACATGAAGCCAGCCATTACTCTACTTAAAGGGGCGCTGAATCAGGTAACTGGATGGGGAACTATTACGCAGACTCACCACAACATTACGCCTGACTCTGAGCCATTAAGAGCATTGGTTTCAGGTGCCAGTGAGCTTAAAGAGCCTGCGCTGTTGCTGTCTTCACCGACAGGTATTGCCTCCGTTACGCCGGAAACAGCCCTGATGTACAGCGGGAAAGGGTTGTACCTGCAGAGCCTGGGGGAAGTCAATATCACTGCAGCACAGTGTTATTCGGTGAACGCGAGCCAGGCGGTCTCACTGCTGGCCCAACAGGAAGGTATGCGGCTGGTATCAGCTAAAGGTTCACTGGAGATTGAGTCACATAGTGATGCGCTGTCGCTGACTTCCCTGAAAGATGCCACCGTCCAGTCAACACAGGGACACCTGCAGTTGACGGCTAAAAATGGCATTACTCTGGGCTGTGGCGGGGCTTATATTCGTCTTACGCCAAAGGGAGAGGTGCATATTCACGGGCCGGGATTAATCAGTCTTAAAGGCCTGCACGATTTGCAGGGGCCTGCCAGCGAGGATTTTCCTCTGCCAGAACTGCCGGCATCAGTATGCAAAGAGTGCCTTAAAAAAGCTCAGCAACTGGCGCAGGGTTTTGTACCCAGGGAGGCATAAATGACTGCGCAATGGATTGAAGAAGTCGCTGTTACCTGCCGGACTTCCAGAACTGATTATCTTGATTTTATCGTTGATCAGGCAGGGCTGGATTTCAGCGTTATTCCTGCACTGAATGCACTGTCGGTGGAGTGGCAGTCACTTTATCACGGGCTTCCGGAAGCGTTTATCGTCGATGATGCTCCGCTGGTTGCACGCATTAGACTTGACGATCTTCAGCAGTTGCAGTGGCTCAAGGACATGAGTCAGCAGGTTGCCGTTCAGGCTCCATTGCTGCTGTTGTGCTCACACTGGCGTTTTTCTGCCCTGGCTGGCTGGCTCACACAGTGCATGGATATTTTGCAGGAAGGACGGGGCGGGATTTTACGGTTTTACGATACGCGGATTTTCCCTGTGCTTTTTACGGACGTTCTCAGTAAGGAACAGCAAAAGCCTTTATTGCGCCCTGTGCTGTTCTGGGCATGGCAGGATATGGATGGTAATGCCAGAGGTATAAAAGGTAGCGGTACGCCCCAGACCCGCGACGAGAAACCTAACAAAATCGACCTAAGCGATCGCCAGCTTGAGCATCTGATGTGCGTATGTGATGTCATGACCCTTCTGTCGCACTGTGCACCCCCAGCAGGCAGCTATGCATCGCAACAGGCACTTTTTTCTGATTGTTACCAGGGCATGGTGGAGGCAACAAACCAGGGCATTATTCTGGATGAAGCACGCGAGGCCTGGGTCATGAAAAAGTGGCTTCCCACATAAGTAATTACCTGATAATGAAAATAAACCGTTTTACCCGCCGTCAAATCCTCCTCCCTTTGTAGATGTTCTTTTCATACAAGGAAAGTCAGATGAAACATTCACTGTTAAGCCCGCTGCTGGCGGGCCTGCTGCTGTTAACCGGTTGCTCGCAGCCTGCTGCTCAGGCCGGGGGCGGTGGTGGTGGAACCATTAAAGCCATCAACCACACCAAATGGGCGATTAACCACTTCAGCGTCGATAACCAGTCGGGTATCGACATTATTGGTCCGTTCCAGGGGGGCGGTGGAGGCTGCTGTTACAGCGTGCCCGCCCGCTGGACGCCGGGTATGACGGTGCGTATTGACTGGGAAAGTGGGGAGGGCGGGTCAAAAGGCTTTCCCGGGTTTGCTGATACAGAAAAATATCTTGCCTGGGAAAAAAAAATGAAGGCCCAGAATCGGCAGCACAGCAAAACCGTCCCGCTTCCCGACTATAACGGCCAGGATGTCTGCGGCATCACCGTGCACTTTTTACCCTGCGATGACGTGAAGGTGACGACCAGTTGCTGGTCACCGAGAAATGCCAACTACCCGATAAAAGAGCCCATCAGGATGAAGGAGCCCAAAGTATGTCCGAGATAAAGGAAACCGATTTAGCCTGGGTGCCGCCGCCATTTCCGGCCCAGGGACGCCTGCCGACCCAGGCGCTGCAGGTCGGGCAGAGCTGCCATCAGCAGAACAGCGCCGAGCGGCTCTATCGCCAGGAATTGTGTCTGGCGGCCGGACGACGCGTGGAGCCGCCGTGCTGCAAGACGCTTCATATCAGTCTGTTTTTCGACGGTACGGGGAATAACCTGAACAATGACCTGCTGCTGTCTGATCCGAAGCATCAGACCAATATCGCTCGGTTGTTTCGTGCCACTATTGGAACCGGTACGGCTGGCGGGGTACCGACTGGCGGGCAGGCAACACTGTTAGATGGTGCTGAAGACGGTGATGGGAAATATTTTAAGTTCTACATGCCCGGTGTGGGCACCCCGTTCACGGAAGTGAACGACCCGGACTATTCAACCATGGGGCTGGTGGGCGCAACTAAGGGTGAAGAGCGTATTAACTGGGCGCTGCTGCGCATTATTGATGTACTGAAATTTTCCGCTACTGAAAAATGGTTAACCACCGCAGAGAGTCGGCAGTCTATTAGCAAAATGGGTACCAGCATGAACCGGCTGTGGTTTGGTGGCAGCCACAATCGTTACGAAGAGTTCAGTCGTTTACTGAATGCGTTAGCCCCGCAACTGAAACCGCTGCTCACACAGCCGGAACCGGGGAAGCCTAAGGTGTTAGGCATCAAACTGTACGTTTACGGGTTTTCCCGCGGTGCTGCCGCTGCGCGTACGTTTGTACGCTGGCTGAGCGAGCTGCTTCCCCCGCCAAAGGCGGAAGGCGAAAAACCCCCGCAGTGCCTGCAGATTGGCGAGATGCAGCTGCCTATCAGCGTGGAGTTTCTCGGGCTGCTGGATACCGTGGCCTCCGTTGGGGTGGCGCACGTAGTACCGATTGCCGAGGGGCATATGTCCTGGGCGGATGACACGATGGAGCTGCCGGACGATAAAACCTATGGCGGTCTGATAAAAAAATGCGTGCATCTGGTGTCCGGGCATGAGCAGCGTCTCTGCTTCCCACTGGATTCGGTACGGCGGAGTAACGGCAAATATCCGCCCTATGCCACTGAGGTGGTTTACCCGGGGATGCACTCGGATCTGGGTGGCGGTTATCCGCCGGGGGATCAGGGGAAGGCGAATGCTGAGCATGATGGATTGTTACTATCTCAGATAATTTTACAGGATCTATATTCCTCTGCTTTCGAGGTTGGAGCCCCTTTAAAAGTACCACAGGATGTATTACCAGAATCATCTACAGAAAAATGGCGAATCATGCCTATTGATGTGATTTCTCAATTTTTAGTTTCTGATGTGCTTATCAAACGCTTCAATGCCTGGCGCGAACTCACCCTGAATCTGTCCACACCAGAAAAAATCTCGCCCGAAGAGGCCTGCGAATACGAATCACAGCGTGCCAGCGGCAGTCTGGAAACTGTCGTTGAAAACCAGATTGCGTGGATCACCGCCTGGCGTATCGAGCGCTATGCCAGAGGTTCGATGCTGAAAACGCCATTCTACCAGCGTGCCACGAATACCGAAGCGCTGCCCGCCGCGCGCGAGGCGGCAGAAGAAGCACGTGATGAGAAACAGCAAGAGGTGCTCAAAACGCGTCAGGACCAGATAGCAAAACAGTCTGCCGACAAGATGGACGCTCTGGTGCTCTATCCGGGCGTCAAAGATTTCGACCCGGATATGGCGCAGACCCAGCTGTTTGAAGCGGCGAAGGAGTTTGGTAAGGATTACCACGACGGCTACCGAATTCCGGAGAACCTGGCACAGGCGGTGCTGGATACCGTGCTGCAGCCGATGATTTTCGTTCTCAATACCGATGATGAACCCCAGGAATACCGGCGAATAAAGGCTGGCGGAGACGCGCGGGTGACAGTCCTGTTCCCTGCTGCCGGTGAGGCCAGTAATGCGGAACGGCCCGCCGGGCTGGTCAGGGCAATATTCGACGACCAGGTGCACGACTCGCGCGCCTGGTTTATGCACGCTGCGCTGGGTACGCGCGAGATCTGGGGCGGCTACTTCCGCTACCGCATGATTTATTTTGGCGACAAATGTAATAAGTCCCTGTCACCGCTGGTGATCGCTGGGGATCTGGTGGGGTTTGCCACCCTCACCACGGGGGTCGTGCTGAGCTTCAAACAAAAGAGCCTGACCGGAAAGCTGGCGGGGCTGGCCGCGACAGGCGCTGTACGATCGCTGCAGGTTGACGTGCTGGACAGGATCACCCATGAACCCGTGCCGGAACTGCCGGGCGGGGAACAGCTGCGGGCATTTACCCGGGAGCCGGGAGTGATGGTTGCACAGCGAAAAGCGCTGGTGGCTGAACAACAGCTGGCGCGGGCGCAGGCTGCGATCCCGGTCAGCTGGCTTGAGGATGTCCTGGCGGTGACTGGATAAAGCTGAGTAAGGAGGGCCGATGAGTAAAGTCATCCGCAAAGGAGATAGTCTGCGGGAGTATGGTGGCAAGGTATTGGGAGGGCACTACCAGTGTTTTGGTCAGGGATTTGCCTGTAAGGCAGACCCGGTTCGCTGTAACAAACACGGCATGACGACCATCGCGGAAGGTAGCACATTGACAACGGTTGATGGACAGCCCGTCGCGCTGCATGGTCACCACTGTGCCTGCGGCTGTACGCTGGTCAGCTCGTTTCCTGACTGCGGTGTTGACCAGTGAGGTCCGTTCCTGATTATCCGGCGTACAAAACGGCACGTCCACCTGGTACCGCAAGGTGGCTGTCGGCCACGGCTCTGCTGGTGTTGATCGGCGGCGGTGCTGGCGGTCTGTTGCCCTCTGCCGAGGGTAACAGCTCTCTGGTGGCCGCCGTTATCCTGGTGACGCTGCTGCTGTCGGTCACTGGCTGGCTTGTGCGGCTTCTGTACTACCGTGTCAGCGTGCATAACGCCGCTTTCTACTATCAGCTGGTGGCATATGAACAGCAGCAGTGGTGGGCGGCGCACCGGCAGCCGCTCTGGTTAAAAGAAGGCCTTTTGCTGGGGCCAGCAGGTACGCGTTCAGTTGACTGGCTGCGTGTGCTTAACCGTGAACAACGCCCGCCGGAGGAAAAAAAAGAGGGCGGCGGCAGTGCGCTGAGACTGCCACAAATTTCAGTTATGGATCCCACCGTTCGTGAAAAGCGGCTGGCAGAACTGCTGGTTATTGAGTGGCAAAAGCAGCGTAGTGAAGAAAACCTCACTCCACCGCTACGTTGCTACTGGCAGGGTGCCGACATCGCCTGGCAGGCATTTCGCGCACAGATGGCGATCGCTTTTCCGGACATTGCACTGCCAGCCCGACCTGAGCCCTGGCAAGGTGAAGCCAGCCTGGCTGAAATAGCGGGTGAGCTTGCCGTTGCTAAACCTGATGACACGATACTGATCGCCGGGTGTCAGGTCATCGCGCCGCAGTCAGGCACAGAACGTCCCGCCGGAGAATCTGCGGCACTGTGGCTGGCCGGACTTAATGGCCCGGTACAACTGACGGGTGGTGAAACTTTTTCATCAGAACAAGGCGATATATTGCTCACCGTGTTCGCCCGTGCACTGGAACAGAGCGAGATGAAAGACCCACCGGAGGCCTGTACGCTGTTTTCCCTACCCGGCCTTGAGGAGCTGGCGAGTACCGGATGGGATGTCAGCCAGCATCTGCAGGATGCCAACTGGGGGGAAGTTGGCGATATGGAAACTCTGATTGTTTTATCCCTGGCGGCAATCTATGCCGCGCACCACCAACAACCGTGCGGCTGGATTGCCCGCGACCCGATGAACACCCTCGCAACTGGAATAGTAAAACCTGATGGACAACATCAATAAGCCTGCTGCCATTTCTGTGGCAGCCACGGCAACTGTCTGTATTGCTGTGACCACTTTACTGGTACTACTGGGCGGAGTGGCATGGTGGCTGTGGGCGACCGAACGGTCAACGGAATGGGACACGCTGCGTCCGCTTATTGTCTCTGGCTTTATTGTCTGGGGAGTTGCGCTCAGCATGCTAGTACTGGGGTTTATGGCCTTCCGGTTATTGATTAAGGATAAGGTTAGCCCGTCGTCATCCCGCAAACGTGCGCCTGCAAAGGTTACGGGCCACGAAGTGACTTACCGACTGCTGAAGACACACCTCCGATCGCGCCATAGCCTCTTCTGGCGCAACAAGGTCCGCCTGTTGTTGATTACCGGTGACGACGCTGCAATCGAACAACTGATCCCCGGCCTGAAACACCACCAGTGGCTTGAAGCTAACCGTACCGTTCTGATTTACGGCGGCAGACTGACTGCTGAGCCTGATATGGAAAAATACACCGCGCTACGAAAACTGCGTCGAGGGCGCCCGCTGGACGGTATTGTTCGCGTATTGTCGCAGTCGCTTACTCTGACCCCACGTATCAGCGATAACGATTTACGCGGGCTGGAAAAAATCAGTGAGCTGCTGCGCTATTCCGCTCCGGTCTGGCTGTGGCAGCTGTGCGACAGCAAGTGGTCGCAGGCAAAGCGCCCTGAACAGACGGTAGGGGCCACTTTCCCGCTTCGTGCTAAGCCTGACGATATTACCCGCCAGCTTGAACTGATGCTGCCGATCCTACGAACGCAGGGGGTGAGTCAGGTAGCTGAGAACAACGGTCACGATTTCCTGCTGCGCCTGGGTCAGTACCTCAAAGATGGGGGTATCGTCCGCTGGACTGAACAACTGGTGCCATGGTTATCAGGTTCTCAGCAGCGCGTTCCGTTGCGTGGTCTGATTTTCAGCCTGCCGGAGAATAAACCCGCTGAAACGCCTGAGGTTGAAGCGGCTGCATCTGCTAACCCTGAGAAATATATCCCCGAATCACAACGCCATGCGCTGACCCTGCCGGTAACCTGGCAGGGCATTATTGATGACTGCACCCGTGTACGAGGCCGCCGTGTCGGTATGGCCTGGGAGCAGACGCTCGCCTGGACACTGATGGCCATAATCGGTATCTGGGGCGCGGGAACACTGTTGTCGTTCGTGGTCAACCGCCTGCAGATAGTTTCTGTTGCTGAGCAGGCTCATGCCCTGGTGGAGCATCCTTCTGTATCGGATTACCAGCTGACGGCCCTGCATACCCTGCGTAATGATGCCGGACGTCTGCAGCACAGTATTCATGAAGGTGCGCCCTGGTACCAGCGCTTCGGTCTGGACCATAACCAGCAACTGCTCGATGCGTTGCTGCCCTGGTACGGCGTGGCAAACAACCGCCTGATACGTGACCCGGCAAATGAAGCGCTTACGCAGAAACTCAGCGCGCTTGCAAGCTCCGCCCCCAACAGCGACCAGCGTGCACAGTTGGCGAAGCCGGGCTATGACCAGCTGAAAGCCTGGCTGATGATGGCTCGTCCGGATAAAACCGATGGTGCGTTTTATGCCCAGACCATGAAAGCCGTACAGCCGACGTGCATTGGCATCTCAACCGGCCTGTGGCAAAGCCTGTCGCCGGATTTATGGGCGTTCTATATCTCCGAATTACCCAAACAGCCGCAGTGGAAAATCACACCGGATGCGCAGCTGGTCAGCCAGAGTCGTCAGGTGCTGTTGCAGCAAATTGGCCGCCGTAATGCGGAAAGTACGCTGTATGAAAACATGCTCAAATCGGTGCGCCGTAACTTTGCCGATGTATCTCTGGATAACATGACCAGCGGTACCGATGCGAGGCGACTGTTCACCACTGATGAAGTGGTACCAGGCATGTTTACCCGCCAGGCGTGGGAAGGGGGCATTCAGCAGGCTATTGAAAAGGCCGCAAATTCCCGCCGGGATGAAATTGACTGGGTGCTGAGTGACAGCCGGAAAGCGGTTTCCTCAGACCTGTCACCGGAAGCTCTGAAAGCACGTCTTACGCAACGTTACTTCACCGACTTTGCCGGCAGCTGGCTGAGCTTCCTCAACAGCCTGCGACTTAATCCTGCGAACAACATTGCTGACGTTACCGACCAGTTGACGCTGATGAGCGATGTCCGCCAGTCGCCGCTAATTGCCCTGATGAACACCATCGCGTGGCAGGGGCAGACCGGCCAGCAAAGCGAAGGCCTTTCGGACTCCATCATCAAATCGGCTAAAGATCTCGTAGGCGGAAAAGATAAACCTGCGATTGACCAGTCTGCGTCAGGGCCGCAGGGGCCGCTCGATGAAACCTTTGGCCCGCTGCTTCAGCTTCTGGGTAAAAACACAGGCAGTAACGTTATGTCGGCTGACACTTCACTGAGCCTGCAGACGTATCTGACCCGCATCACCCGCGTGCGTCTACGACTGCAACAGGTGGCCAGTGCCTCTGATCCGCAGGAGATGATGCAGACTCTGGCGCAGACCGTATTCCAGGGCAAAAGCGTGGATCTGACCGACACCCAGCAGTACGGCAGTCTGATTTCGGCAAGCCTTGGCGAAGAGTGGAGCGGATTTGGCAGCACGATGTTCGTCCAGCCGCTGACTCAGGCCTGGGAAACGGTGCTGCAGCCGTCGGCGGCGAGCCTCAATGACAAATGGAACCGCTCGTTGGTCGCGAACTGGCAAACTGCCTTTGACGGACGTTTCCCGTTTGCCGCCAGCAAAAGTGATGCCTCTTTACCGATGCTGGCTGAATTTGTGCGTAAGGACAGCGGACGTATAGAGCGCTTCCTGACGACAGAACTCAACGGTGTGCTGCACAAAGAGGGCAGCCAGTGGGTGGCGGATAAGGTCAACAGCCAGGGGCTGAGCTTTAATCCGGGCTTTCTGCGGGCGATAAATCAGCTGAGCCAGTTGTCAGACATTTTGTTCACCGATGAAAGTCAGGGCATCAGCTTTGAGCTACAGGCGCGCCCAGTACCGCAGGTGGTGGAAACCCAACTGACCATTGATGGGCAAATGCTGCACTACTTCAACCAGATGGCGGAGTGGCAGAGCTTTCGCTGGCCGGGAGACACTTTCAAGCCGGGGGCAATGCTGACCTGGTCCACCGTCAACGCCGGTGCGCGCCTGTTCGGGGATTACAGCGGGACCTGGGGCTTTATTCGCTGGCTGGACCAGAGCAAGCGCCAGCAGCTTGACCGCAGCCAGTGGATGATGAGCTTCACCGCACCGGATGGTCGCACCCTGCAGTGGGCGCTGCGCTCACAACTCGGAAAAGGTCCGCTGGCGCTGCTGGATCTGCGCGGTTTCACGCTGCCGGATCAGATATTCAGTGTCGACAGCGCGGCCACCGCTCAGGCGCTGATGGCTAACACAGGAAACAGTGACATGGATGGTGTCGAATAATGAGCATACTGCAGAATCTGGTTGCCGCCTGTCAGGCTGACGAAATTCAGCTGCGACAACAGGCGCAGGCACGCACAGAAAATTGGCAGCCCTGGCTTGCCCCGGTAAGCGTTGCCAGTCCGACCGGGGAAGACCCAGGATATGACGATGATTTTCAGCGTATTCGTGAGGAAGTCAACAAGCTCTCTGGCATTGATACCGGTCTGATTTGCACGCTTGCTGAAAAACTGCTGACCACCACGGCCAAAGATATCCGGATTGCCACCTATTACTGTTGGGCACGTCTGCACCAGGATGGCGAAGCTGGCTTTGCCGAAGGACTTGAACTGCTGGTGGGATTGCTTCAGCACTATGGAGCACAGCTTCACCCGCAGCGCGAGCGGAGCCGTAAACCGGCGCTGGAATGGCTCGCCGGAGCCCGAGTACTCGACAGTCTGTCGCTTTACCCGGAAGTTGTACGTGATGACGCACAGCGTACCGCCGGAGTGCTGCTGCTCATCAGTGACAGTCTGGAGACAGAGCCGGAGGCGTCACGGCCAGAACTCAATGCGCTATACAGTGCTCTGGAGTCCCGTCTGATTAAAGGCGGGGGCGTGGATGCGGTGGTACCGCAGAACGCCGGTAATAAGGCCCAGTCACAGCCCTCCACGCACACGGTCGAGTCAGGCGCGCCGGTTCTGAACCGCATTACCTCCGGCCAGGATTTGCTGGCCCAGGCCCGTACACTGACCGGATATCTGCGTGAGCAACCTGATGGCTGGCTTGCCGCTCACCGGCTGATGAAAAGCCTGCGTCATGACACGCTGCACAGTATTCCTGCTCCGGATGCACAAGGGAAAACCCGAATCGAACCGCCGCGTGCAGACCAGCTGGCCATGCTTAAGCGCCTGTATCTGCAGCAGAGCTGGTCCGAAATTATGGAGCAGGCCGACAGCGCTTTTTCACGCGGCGCCAACCACCTCTGGCTGGATTTGCAGTGGTATATCCATCAGGCCCTGGTGAAATCGGGGCAGGATGTGCTGGCTGATATCATCGCCGCCGACCTGAAAGGGCTGCTGCGCCGCCTTAACGGGCTTGAAACCCTGGCCTTTAATGACGGTACGCCGTTTGCCGATGAGGTCACGCTGAACTGGATAAATCAGAGCGTGCTGGACGATATATCAGGCTGGAGGGATGAGCCGGTCAGTGCTGTCAGTGAGACGGATAACGATATCCTGGCCCTCGAGCCTGAAGCGCTGGAGAAAGCGGACACTGACGGTCTGGATGCCACACTACACTGGCTGCAGACCCGCCCTGGTGCGGATTCCGTGAAAGACAAATGGCTGCTGCGTCTGCTGATGGCTCGTGTCGCCGAGCAGAAGGGCAAAAATGAACTGGCCCTGCATCTGCTGGGAGAGCTCGACAATGCCGCACAGTCGATCACCCTCACGCAGTGGACACCAGCACTGTTGTTTGAAGTGAAATCACGTCGCCTCAGACTGCTGCGCATGAAAGCCACACGCAGTGAAACTGATAAATCACGGCTTCAGCCCGAGATGGATTTGCTTCTGTCCGGTCTGATTGCGCTCGATCCGGCCGGCAGTGCAGTGCTTTGCGGGTAAAACGTCCGGCATACCTTTAAAACACACATATTCAGGTTTTTATGGATGACTTAACCCTGCGTTATTACGACGCTGAAATGCGCTATCTGCTGGAAGCCGGTGAAGAGTTTGCCCGTGCTCACCCCGAGCAGGCGGCAATGCTCAATCTCGATAAAGCGGGGGCGCGCGACCCTTACGTGGAGCGGCTTTTCGAGGGCTTTGCCTTCCTGATGGGCCGTCTTCGTGAAAAGCTCGACGATGACTTACCGGAGCTGACCGAAGGGCTGGTCAGCCTGTTGTGGCCGCATTACCTGCGAACCATTCCGTCAATGTCGGTGGTGGAGTTCACCCCTGACTGGCGTGAGATGAAAGAGCCGATGCGCATCGTCAAAGGCTTTGAGGTGAACTCACGACCGATCGGTGAGAAGGGCACGCGTTGCCGGTACACTACAACCAAAGAGATTACCCTTCAGCCGTTGTCGCTTGAGAGTGCCCGACTGGCGACCGATCCGGATGGCCGTTCGGTCATCACGCTGCGCTTTAACTGCAGCCATCTGGCCGACTGGAGCCGTGTCGATCTCAGCCAGCTCCCGTTCTACTTCAACGCTGATGCACCGCTGGCCTGTGCGATGCATGAAGCCTTTACCATGAACACAGCGCGCCTCTGGCTGCGGATGCCGGGCGACATGGACAGAAGAACGCTCGACGGGTATTTCACCGCACTGGGCTTTGGCGACGACCTGTGGCCGAAGGGGAGCAGCAGCTTTAGTGGTTATCAGTTGCTGCTGGAGTACTTCACCTTCCGTGAGAAATTCATGTTCACAGGGCTGCGTGGGCTGGAGACCGTGGCTTTTCCGGCTGAGCTCCCATGGTTTGAAATCGACGTGGTACTGGCGGAACGCTGGGAGCATGATTTCAGCTTTACCGAAAAGCATCTGCGCCTGAACTGTGTGCCGGTGATTAACCTGTTCCCGCTGGAATCCGACCCGCTGACGCTCAACTCCCTGCAGACCGAATACATGCTGCGCCCAATGCGCGTGCAGGATGGCCATACCGAGATATACGCGGTGAATTCGGTGATGTCATCGAGCCAGCACACCTACGTGCCGTTTTCGAGTTTCCGCCACAAAGGCGGAATGATGCGTCATGAAGCGCCGGAATATTACTACCACACTCGTATACGTCGCGGCCCGTCAGGTCTGCATAACACCTGGCTTATCCTCGGCGGTGAAGCGTTTGATAACCACACCGTTCCGGAAGACGAGAGCCTGTCGCTGACGCTTACCGGCACCAACGGCCAGCTGCCACGACGAGCACTGCAGAGCACGGTGCTTGATACGGTGATGAAAACCACCTCGGCTAGTATCGGCGTGCGTAACCTGTGTGCGCCAACGTTACCCTGTTATCCCCCGGCACAGGATCGTTTCCACTGGCGTGTGCTGAGTCATCTTGGCAGCGGCTTCCTGTCGATGATGGACAACGCTGACGTGCTGCGTGGCACCCTGGCGCTGTACGAGTGGACTGACAGCGAGATGAACCGCCGCCGCCTGGAAGCCATCATTGACGTGAAGCACAGCGAAACCGAGCGCTTTGAGCAGGGCTACCTGGTACGCGGCGTGCAGATTGAGGTGACGCTCGACAGCCACGGCTTTGCCGGGCGGGGTGATATTTGCCTGTTTGGCGAGATGCTGAGTCGCTTCTTCGCGCTCTACACGGATATCTATCTGTTTAACCGCCTGATTATCATCCTGCAACCAACCGGAGAGCGCCTGGAATGGGAAGAGAAGCACTACCGCCGCATTCCCGGCTGACCCCGCGGCTGGAGGCCGATCTTCACCGCATCAACTTTTATCGTTTATGCCAGCTACTGGAGAAGCGCCATCCGGACAGGCCGCTGATGGGCTCTACCAGCCATCCGGCAGATGACCCGGTACGGTTTGCGCCGCATCCGGGGATGGGTTTCCCTGCCAGTGAACTGAAGGCTGTCGAATATGACGAGGATGATGACAGCAGGCCACCGCTCATCCGCACGACCTTTATGGGGATGTACGGCGTCGACTCACCACTGCCGACGGCGTATCTCGATGACATCACCCAGTGTAGGGAAGGGCATGAGGCGCTGCAGGGCTTTCTGGATATCTTCAGCCACCGCATCCTGACGCAGTTTTACCGCATCTGGCGTAAATACTCTTACCCGGCCACGTTTGAGCCCGGCGGCACCGACAGTATTTCGCAGTCGCTGCTGGGCCTGGTGGGGCTGGGCATTCCGGGCACTGCAGAGCATATCGCCACCCCGGTATCCCGTTTTCTGTCACTGCTGGGCGTACTGCAACAGCCCGGTAAAACCCAGGAGGGAATGCAGGCGCTGGTGACGCTGCTGGCCCCGGATACCACTGTGAAGGTCAGCCCCTACTGTCTGCGCCCGGTAGAGGTCAGCCAGCCACTGGGCTTTTACGGTGATGACGATTTTCTTCTGGATGGCAACACGCCGCTGGGTGAAGAAGCCATGGATGCTAATAGTCAGTTGCTGATTGCGCTCACCACCGATAACGAGCAGGAGTCACAGGGCTGGAAGCCGGATGGTCTGCTGTACCAAGACTTCCTGGTGATGCTGCGGGTGTACCTTGGCTGGCGATTCAAGGCCAAAATTACCCTGACCACCCGCACTCGGCTGCTGGCCGCTCCACCGCTCGGTGAAGGCCCCTTCTGGCTCGGCATGAACGGCGTGCTGGGCGCAGAAGACGAAGGCCTCCCGGAGGATATTCCACACACCTTTACGACCGAATTGGGTTACTACACCGGCCTACAGCCCGCGACACCACAACAAGGAAATCGACGTGTTACGTACAAGTTTAACTAAAACAAGGCGCTGGCTGTTACCCCTGCTGGCATTCAGTCTTGTGGGTTGCGGGGTGACGCAGGGCATCACCGATGGCACCAAATCGGCTTTTAATGCCGTGTTCTACAAAAAAATTAAGGTGCTGCACCTGGATTTCACCGCCCGTGAGGCGCTTAACACCGATTCGCGCGAGAGTAATTCGCTGTCTGAGCCGGTGATTATCCGTGTCTACCAGTTAAAAGACCGTAAAACCTTCGACAAAATGGTCTACCAGCAGTTGCTGAAAGATGGGGAGACCATCCTGAAAGCTGACCTGCTGGCAAGCCGTGATGTGGTGGTGAAGCCGGGTGGAGATGCGAACCTGAATATGCCGATGGAAGCCGATGCACAGTTTGTGGCGGTGGTGGGTCTGTTCCGTCACCCGGATATGGTCAACAACACCTGGAAGCTGGTGACAGAGCGTGAAGACCTTGACCCGGATAAACCGCGTATTCTGGAAGCGGGGAATAACCATCTGACACTGCAACCGCTCAAGGACGATTAATGCCTCAGGGACACAACACGCCATCGCTGTATGAAATGCTGAGCGGGAATTTTTCTGGTGGCCTGAGCCTCCATAAGGTCAGTAAACAAAATCAGGTCATCCTGTCGGTGCTGGATAACATGCAGCGCATCCTCAACTGTCGCGCCGGCACGCTGGCGCATCTGCCGGACTATGGCCTGCCCGATATGACAAAAATACTGCAGGGCATGCCGGGTACCGCCCATGAGCTGATGGGCACCCTGTCTGCTGTCCTGCTCAAATATGAGCCACGTCTGAAAAAAATTACTGTCGTCCTGCTGGAGCAGAACGTCCCCGGCGAGTTGCGTTATGCCATTGATGCTGAGCTTAAGGGGATTGGCCTCGTGCGTTACGGCACCGAGTTTATGCCCGAGGGACGAGTGATGCTCAGACACCTGAAGCAACAGCAGTATATCGAGACCACAACCCGTCTGTAAGGCCAGATAATACCATGTCAGTAAAATCACATTTCCTCGAAAAACTACAGGCCAGAAAACCAGCCCCGATCTTGTTTACCAGCAAGAGTCAGGCCGATATTGCGGAGTTTCGCCTGCGAATGGTGCAGCTTCAGGAGCAGATGGATGCGTGGCTGGTGGGTACCGGATTGAATGTGGAAACATTTATCGTCTCTGTTACGGACCTGCTGGCGGCGGACGGGACTTTTGAGCTTGTCGCTATCACCCTGCGTTACGACGACCGGTCTGTAAAATTTATCCCGGTATTTTTGTACGGTCAGGGCGTGACAGGATGCGTGGAAGTGACCCTTTATGCAGAAGGCAGTGTGACGTCTGTGGGGCGCCTTTTCATGCGGGCAGATCATTTCAGTGACTGGTCCTTTACTCCGCCGGGAGCATTATCCCGTCCCGGACAGAGTTTTGATGAAAACACCTTTTTTAGTCTGATTCTGGCGCTTCTGCCATAACTGCTGGTATTGCAGTACCCGTTCCTCTGAATATGCCCGCATAAGCGTTAATCCTCAATTTTTCCGTACGCGTCAAAATGGACAACTGGTCATGGATCACATCCCCCCACATAAAATCAAAACCGGTGGTGACCCGCGCACGCTACCGGATTATGCCGCCCTGCGTGATGAACTGAGTAAGCTGACACATCCGGCTCGCCCGGATGTGAACTGGCGTTATGCCGAAAAACGCTGTCTCTCACTGTTTGAGCAGAATGGTGTGGAGCTACAGACGCTGTCCTGGTACACGCTGGCCCGAACGCAACTGGCTGGTTTATTGGGGCTCAATGAAGGTCTGGCGATACTCGAGGCACTGATAAGCCATCAGTGGGGCGCACTCTGGCCGCAGCCTGTCCATGCCCGCATGAAAATCCTCAGCAGTCTGAGTCAGCGTTTACAGCAACTGATTCGCTCGCTCCCGCTAAATCACAGCGACCTCAGCCAGCTGTATCGGGCGGAGCAACAGCTTACCGCTCTGGGTGAGGTGCTGCAGGGCCTGGAGCTTAAGCATCTGAGCCAGCTCGATACGTTACGTACCTTGATGCACAACAGTGCTGCCAGGCTGGAACACAGCGATGGCATAACCAGCACCAGGCCGGACATTCAGCCAGGTATCAGGTTGCCTGCCACCGCGATGAATAGTGCCGCAGCATCCACGAGGGACCTTGCTGGTAGTCCGCCTGAAGATACGTCAGCAAGCGTAGTGAAGTGGGTTTATGCGGCGCTGCCGGAACACCAGGCGAATGCAGAAGCAATGGCGGCAATGCCCAATCAGGTAAAAAAATGGAAATTCTTCGCTGCCGGGATGTGTACCATGCTGGTGGTAAGCACAGTCACACTATGGAGCTGGCAGTTTCTTAATCGGCCAGTCCCGTTGCAGACTCAGCTTGCAGCCTCACTGGCTCCATTGCCTGCATCTCTCACGCCTGAACAACTGGATATGTGGCGTCAGCAAGCTCCGTTACCACAGGTTTTAATAACACAAACACAGCAGCAGCTTGCCCGGCTGGGTAAATTGCCTCCTGACTGGAATATTGACTACAGTCGACAGTTGCTGGAACAGGTCCGGGTAATTTGGCCGCAGCAGGCTAAGCCACTAATCCAGCAGTGGCAGCAACAGCTTAATGCTGCCGCATTGCCAACAGAACAGCTGAATGGCTGGTCTCAGGGAATGGCGACACTACAAAAACTGAGTGACAGGCTGAACGCACTGGATGGGCAGAAAGGAAAATACCTGACGGTCAGTGAGCTGAAATCAGTCGTTTTTTCCGCTATGCAATCCTTTAATCAATCCATACCGGCTGAAGAGCAGCTAAGGGTATTGTCACAAAATCCGGCAGACGAACCTTTGCCTTCGGCTGCCAGAGCTCAGCTGGAGATGCATCTGAAGCAACTGATAGCCCGTTATGCAGAAATAAAACAGGATGCATTAAAATAAAAAAGATATTTAAAGCACAGGTATCCAGCTAATAACCCAAACCTGGCAGGTCATAATCACAACTCATTCACTGGTGTTCATTGATTTGTCCAAAGAACATAGCCAGGGCCGGCAGATGATTATTGATTCTGAGAAGAAAAAGGGCAAAGGGGGATAGCCGTCAGTAATGGCTTGTTATTGATTATTAAGAGTTTTAATTGATAGGGCGGGTTTAAGTTCAGGGCAGGCCTGGTGTCCCCTGCAGGAATCGAACCTGCAACTAGCCCTTAGGAGGGGCTCGTTATATCCATTTAACTAAGAGGACAGCGGCGCGCAGTATAGCGCAAACAGGCCGTGAGATTCACTACGTCGCCGTCCGTTTGCTCATTCCGCCAGCAATTCCGGTTTTCTGCACGCGCTAACGTTACGTGCAGAAAGCGGAAACAGCTGTACTGAAGTCCGGGATGTCATCCAGACTGAAGCGGCACCCCGACTCTTAAATCTTCACTCCCTCTTTACAGCAGCCACTTCCAGTAAACGTTTTTCAGACGCCCGCCTGGCAAATCGCCTTCAGCAAACAGACCAGAAAGGCAGACAGAGCGGTTCAATCTGCTCTGCCTGCCCTGGATTTACTCAGCCTTTTCCTGCTCTTCGCGCTGGCGACGTTTCTCCTGCTTCTTCTTCTCAGCCTTGGCTTTAGCCACGGCCGCTTCGCTCATGTCGTTGCGGATCTGCGCGTGGCTGATCAGGGCAAAAATCAGCGTGCCGCCGGTAATGTTGCCGAGCAGCGTCGGCAGGGCAAACGGCCAGAAGAATTCATACCAGCTGATGCTGCCATTAAAGACCAGATAGAGCACTTCCACCGATCCCACCACGATATGCGCCAGATCACCCAGCGCAACCAGCCAGGTCATCATCACAATCACCAGCAGTTTGGCACCCCCCGCCGAGGGGAACATCCAGACCATGGTGGCGATAATCCAGCCGGAGATCACTGCATTGGCAAACATCTCGCCGGGCGTATTTTCCATCACCTTCATACTGATGTTGGTAAACGCCTGACGGGTAGCTTCGTCAAATATCGGCATCTCATTAAACGCCAGCGCACCCAGTGCCGTCCCGATCAGGTTACCCAGCAAGACGATGCCCCATAAACGTAATAGCAGAGCGCCGTTACTCCAGGTCGGTTTGTGCATCACCGGCAGGACTGCCGTGACGGTATTTTCGGTAAACAGCTGCTGACGCGCCATGATGACGATAACAAAACCAAAGGTATAACCCAGGTTTTCAAGCAGGAATGCCCCTGGTACGCCATCCAGATGCACCTGAAATATCCCCTTCGCCATCAGCGAGGCGCCCATGGATAAGCCCGCCGCAATGGCTGACCAGAGCAGCGCCATACCGTCGCGCTCCAGCTCTTTTTCCCCATCCTGGCGTATCTCTTCATGGATGGCGGCGGCGCGGGAGGGTAAAGCCTCCTCATCGACTTCGATGTCAGTGCCCTTATCCTTCTCTTCACTCTCGACGTCGTTAGGACCCTGTTCATTACCTGATGAAGGCTTCATATTTTCTCCTGGTGATAGTGCTGTCGCGTAATAAGCGTAGCCGTTTTTTATTTGCCGATAATGTAACGATCGATGCGAATAAGCGTAACAACGTTTTTCGGAACTGCATTTTTATTCAGACTGCGGGCGATACCGCACGAATAAACCCATGGCATCGAAACTGAGCGGTGGCTCACACTTCGGCCCACAGCAACATTGTGGTAATATCCCGGCCACTTTTAGTTGGTGCGATTCCCCCCTCGATGTTGGAAATCATTACGCTCACTTGTGCATACGACGAACGTGCGCTGTTCCGGCAGCTCTCATTTCGCGTCTCTGCAGGCGACATTGTGCAGATTGAAGGTCCCAATGGTGCCGGTAAGACCTCACTCCTGCGCCTGCTGGCTGGCCTGAGCCGTCCTGAACAGGGTGAAATACGCTGGCAGCAGCGGCCAATCCTGCGGCAGCGCGAAGCCTGGCATCAGGCGATGCTCTATCTGGGCCATCATCCCGGTGTCAAAGGCGTGCTTACACCGCTGGAAAATCTGCGTTTCTACCATCCTGATTGCAGTGATGCGCAGATCTTTGCTGCGCTGGAAAGCGTCGATCTCACGGGCGACGAAGAGGTGCCGGTTAGCCGGTTATCGGCGGGCCAGCAGCGTCGGGTAGCGCTGGCGCGGCTGTGGCTCAGCCAGGCCCGCATATGGATTCTCGACGAGCCGCTGACCGCCATCGACAAAGCGGGTGTTAAAAAATTAATGGCGAAATTCGCCCGGCATGCCGATAACGGTGGCGCAGTGATCCTGACAACCCATCAGGATTTGCCCGCGGATGCTGCGCGGGTGCGTAAAATTCGCCTCGGCGACGGGGAGGCAGGCTGATGCTGTTTCGCCTCATCCAGCGTGAATTGCGCATCGCTTTTCGCGGCGGGGCTGATGTGGTCAATCCGCTCTGGTTTTTCCTGATTGTTATTACCCTGTTTCCGCTGGGCATCGGACCTGACCCGCAACAGCTGGCGCGTATTGCACCGGGTGTAGCCTGGGTTGCCGCGCTGCTGGCGTCGCTGCTGGCGCTGGAGCGTCTGTTTCGCGATGACTTCAGCGATGGTTCGCTGGAGCAACTGGTACTGCTGCCGACGCCGCTCCCGGTAACGGTTATCGGTAAAGTAGTGGCGCACTGGCTGGTCACAGGCGTGCCGCTGATAATCCTGTCGCCGCTGGCCGCGCTGCTGCTGTCACTGGATTTTAATGGCTGGCGGGCGATGGCCCTGACGCTGCTGCTCGGCACGCCAACCCTGAGTTTTCTCGGTGCCATTGGTGTAGGTCTCACGGTGGGTTTACGGCGCGGTGGCGTACTGCTTAGCCTGCTGGTGCTGCCGCTGGCTATTCCGGTCTTGATCTTCGCCAGTGCGGCGATGGAGGCGGCCAGTCAGGGGTTGCCGATTAATGGCTATCTGGCGATTCTCGGCGCGATGCTGCTGGGCAGCGCCACGCTCTCCCCGTTTGCCACGGCGGCAGCGCTAAGAATTACTTTGCAATAACAGCCGTTGAAATAACCGCGCGTAAAAGACGCGGCAACACTCTTTTATCGTTAATGTGAGCATTTGATATGTGGAAAGCGTTACATCAGCTGGCCAGGCCCGAACGGCTCTATCAGTTTTCGGGGCGACTGGTGCCGTGGTTCGCCATCTCAGGGCTGGCGGCGTTGCTGCTGGGCTGGGCCTGGGGCTTTGGATTTGCTCCCGCTGACTATCAGCAGGGCGACAGTTTCCGCATCATGTACATTCATGTGCCCGCCGCGATGTGGTCGATGGGCATTTATGCCTCGATGGCCATCGCCGCCTTTATCGGCCTGGTGTGGCAGATGAAAATGGCCGATCTGGTTTCCGCCGCCATGGCACCGGTGGGCGCGGTCTTTACCTTTATTGCGCTGGTCACCGGATCCGCATGGGGTAAGCCGATGTGGGGGACCTGGTGGATCTGGGATGCGCGCCTCACTTCGGAGCTGGTGCTGCTGTTCCTCTATATGGGCGTGATTGCGCTCTGGCACGCTTTTGATGACCGCCGCACTGCAGGGCGGGCCGCGGGTGTTCTCATTCTGGTCGGCGTAGTTAATCTGCCGATCATTCACTTCTCAGTGCAGTGGTGGAATACCCTGCATCAGGGTTCGTCGGGCATTCTCCAGCAGGCGATTGCGCCGGTGATGCGAACGCCGCTGCGCTGGGCAATCATCGGTTATCTGCTGGTATTTATCACGCTGACCCTGATGCGGCTGCGCAACCTGATTCTGTTAACCGAACGTCACCGTCCCTGGGCGATTGATGTGGCGAAGCGGGGAGAGCAGGCATGACACCCGCCTTTTCCTCCTGGCACGCTTTCTTTGAGATGGGGGGCTACGCCTTCTATGTCTGGCTGGCGGTTGCCTGCACGCTGATTCCGCTTGTCGGGCTGACGCTGCATACCCTGTTGCTGCGCCGCCGCCTGCTGGCTGAGATCCGCCAGCACGACGCGCGGGAACGCCGCATCCGGGCAGCGAAATCTAAAAAAGCCGCGGCTGAAGCGGCAGGAGAGACATTGTGAATACCCGTCGACGCAACCGCCTCTATGCGGCAGTGGCGATTCTGCTCGGCCTCGGCCTGGCCACCGCGCTGGTGATGTATGCGCTGCGCTCAAACATCGATCTGTTCTATACCCCAGGTGAAATCCTTTACGGCAAAGGCGAGGCGCACGAGAAGCCCGAAGCGGGCCAGCGGCTGCGCGTCGGCGGCATGGTGATGCCCGGCAGCGTCCGGCGCGATCCGAATACGCTTGCCGTGTCGTTCAAACTTTATGATGCCCGCGGCGTGGTCAGCGTCAGTTTTGAAGGCATCCTGCCGGATCTGTTCCGTGAAGGGCAGGGCGTCGTCGCGCAGGGCGTGCTGGCGGCGGGCAACCAGGTGATCGCCAAAGAAGTCCTGGCGAAACATGATGAGAAATATACGCCGCCGGAGATTGAAGACGCGATGAAGAGTAATCACACCGGCCCGCAGTCGCTGTATCAGGCGGGAAATAAATCATCATGATGCCCGAGATTGGTACTTTTCTGCTCTGCCTGGCGCTGGGGCTCTCCCTGCTGCTGAGCAGCTATCCACTGTGGGGCGCAGTGCGCCAGGATGCCCGCCTGATGGCGATGGCGCGTCCGCTGGCCTGCGGTCTGTTTATCTGCATCGCGGCGGCTTTTGCGCTGCTGGTCTGGGCCTTTATCAGCAACGATTTCACCGTTGCCTATGTCGTTACAAACTCCAACAGCCTGCTGCCGGTTTACTATCGCATTGCTGCCACCTGGGGCGCGCATGAAGGATCGCTGCTGCTGTGGGTGTTGCTGCTCAGCACCTGGACATTAGCGGTGGCGATATTCAGTCGCGGTATGCCGCAGGATGCGCTGGCACGCGTGCTGGCGGTCATGGGCATGATCAATCTCGGCTTCCTGCTGTTTATCCTGCTGACCTCGAATCCATTTGGCCGCACGCTGCCGGACTTTCCGATAGACGGGCACGACCTGAATCCGATGCTGCAGGATATCGGCCTGATCTTCCATCCGCCGCTGCTCTATATGGGCTATGTCGGCTTTTCGGTGGCGTTTGCCTTTGCTATCGCCTCGCTGATGGCCGGACGGCTGGATACGGCCTGGGCGCGCTGGTCGCGTCCCTGGACCACGGCGGCCTGGGTCTTTCTGACGATTGGTATTGTCCTTGGCTCGGCCTGGGCCTATTACGAGCTGGGCTGGGGCGGCTGGTGGTTCTGGGACCCGGTTGAAAATGCGTCGTTTATGCCGTGGCTGGCAGGTACCGCCCTGATGCACTCGCTGGCGGTCACGGAAAAGCGAGGCACCTTTAAGGCCTGGACCGTGCTGCTGGCGATTACCGCGTTTTCGCTGAGCCTGCTGGGGACGTTCCTGGTGCGATCCGGGGTGCTGGTGTCGGTGCATTCCTTCGCCTCGGATCCGGCACGCGGGATGTTTATCCTCGCGTTTCTGGTGATTGTTATCGGCAGTTCGCTCCTTCTCTACGCAATTAAAGGCGGGCAGGTACGTGGCCGGGTGCAGAATGAAACCTGGTCGCGCGAATCGTTTTTGCTGGGTAATAACGTGCTGCTGATTGCCGCGATGCTGGTGGTTCTGCTCGGCACGTTGTTGCCGCTGGTGCACAAGCAACTGGGCCTGGGCAGCATTTCGGTCGGTGAGCCGTTCTTCAACACCATGTTCAGCTGGCTGATGGCGCCGTTTGCGCTGCTGATGGGGATCGGGCCACTGGTGCGCTGGCGTCGCGATGAGCCGCAGAAGCTGGCAAAGCGGCTGGCGCTGGCGCTGATCGTGACCCTGGCCTGTTCCGTCATCATTCCCTGGTGGCTGCAGGATCGCATTGAGGCGATGACCGTGGTTGGCCTGCTGATGTCACTCTGGATTATCGTGCTGACGCTGCTGGAACTGCATGAGCGCGCCACTCACCGTCATCCGTTCTTTGCCGGTTTACGTCACCTGTCGCGCAGTCACTGGGGCATGGTACTGGGCCATCTTGGGGTAGGGGTGACGGTGATCGGTATTGCATTCAGCACCCAGTACAGCGTGGAACGCGATGTGCGGATGAAGGCGGGTGATAGCATCGATATTCATCACTATCACTTTGTCTTCCGCGGCGTGCAGAATCTGCAGGGGCCTAACTACAGCGGTGGCATGGGCATCATCGATGTCACGCGCAACGGCAAACATGAAGCAACGCTGCAGGCAGAGAAACGCTTTTATACGGCCGCCCGCACCATGATGACCGAAGCGGCGATTGATGGGGGTTTCAGCCGCGATCTCTATGCGGCGCTGGGCGAAGAGCTGGAGGATGGCGGCTGGGCCGTGCGCATCTATTACAAACCCTTTGTCCGCTGGATCTGGTTCGGTGGCGCGCTGATGGCGCTGGGTGGGCTGTTCTGCCTGTTTGATCCCCGTTATCGTTCGCGCAAAAAAGCGGGAATTGAGGAGCGGACATGAACAAGAAAATCCTGTTTATTCCCCTGATGCTGTTTCTGTTGCTGGCGGCGGCGCTGCTGTGGCAGCTGACACGTAATGCCGATGGCGACGATCCGACCCGTCTCGAATCCGCTCTGATCGGCAAGCCGGTGCCGCTGTTCCGGCTGGAAGCACTCGATCAGCCAGGCAAAACCTACGACCAGCGCGTGCTGACGGATGGCAAACCGATATTGCTGAACGTCTGGGCGACCTGGTGTCCGACCTGTCGCGCCGAGCATCAGTATCTGAATACGCTGGCGGAGCAGGGCATTCGCGTCGTCGGGCTGAACTACAAAGACGATCGTCACAAGGCGGTTAACTGGCTGAATACGCTGGGCAACCCCTACGCACTAAGCCTCTATGATGGCAACGGCATGCTGGGACTGGATCTCGGCGTCTATGGCGCGCCGGAAACCTTTCTGATCGACGGTAAAGGGATCATCCGTTATCGCCACGCGGGCGATCTCAATGCGCGCGTCTGGGAGCAGGAAGTGAAACCCTTGTGGATGAAATACAGCGCGGAGGCGGGATCATGAGAACGCTGTTACTGCTCTGCGGCCTGCTGTTCAGCATCAACCTGTGGGCAAGCATCGACACGCTGCAATTTGACTCGGTGGCCCAGGAAGAACAATACCGCGACCTGACCGCTTCACTGCGCTGTCCGAAGTGCCAGAACAACAGCATCGCCGACTCAAATGCCATGATTGCCGCCGATATGCGGCTGAAAGTCTATCAGCTGATGAAGCAGGGCCAGAGTCGCCAGCAGATCATCGACTATATGGTGGCGCGTTACGGCAATTTCGTCAGCTATTCGCCACCGGTGACGCCCTCAACCCTGGTTTTGTGGGCTGGTCCGGCGCTGTTTGCGCTGCTGGGCGGCGCGGTGATTATCCTGCGCAGCCGTCAGCGCAAAACCCGCAGTGAGCTGGATGAAGATGAGCAACAGCGTCTTAATGCGCTACTGAAGTCAGACAGGAAGCCGTAATGAGTGCATTTTGGATCCCCCTTTTTCTGTTACTGCTGGCGGCCTGTACGCTGTTTATGGCGGCGGGCTGGCGGCAACGTCAGGCCAGCACAGGCGATCGCGATCGCCTTAATCAGCGCTTCTACCATCAGCGGATAGATGAGCTGGCACAGGATGAAGATCAGGGCGTCGTCGCTGAGCGTCCACTGATGGAGCGGGAGTTACAGCAGACACTGCTGGCGGATATTCCACCGGCACAGACGATGAAATCACACAGCAGCAGCCGCTGGATTTTGCTGCCGGGCCTGATCGTGCTGATTGGGGTATCGCTGGGAACTTACCTGAAAACCGGTGGCCTGGCACAGCTCACGGGCTGGAAGCAGGTGCAGCAGGCGTATCCTGAGCTGCGTGCCCGACTGATGGACCCTGGCGCTAAACCGCTGAGCATGGAGGAGCTGGCGCGTTTACAGCTCGGATTGCGTACCGCGTTGCAAAGGGAACCGGATAATCTGGCTGACTGGACGATGCTGGGACGGCTCGGCATGGTGCTGAATAATGCCGACATCGCCAGCCAGGCATTTGAGCATGCGCTACAGCTTGCTCCCAACGATCTGGCGCTAAAACAGGATTATGCCGAAGTCCTGACGCGATCCCCCGACCCGCAGGATAACCGTCAGGCGTCACTGCTGCTGCAGGCATTGCTTAAAGCGGATCCGCAAAACCTGCGTACGCTGAGCCTGCTGGCATTTAATGCTTACGGACAGCAGCAATATGATCAGGCTATCGACGCATGGCAGACCCTGCTGGGTCTGTTGCCGGCCGGTGATTCGCGACACGCGATGATCGCCCGCAGCATCGAAAAGGCCAGAAGTGCCGCCGGGCAACAGAGTCGTCAACTGGCACTGACCGTGACGCTGACACCTAAGGCAGAAAAAATGTTACCGCAGGACGGAGTGTTGTATATTTCGGTTTCTGACGGTGCTTCACCGGTGCCGGTGGCTGTTAAGCGGATGCCGCTCAGTCACTTCCCGCTGTCGCTGACGCTGGATGACAGCAACGCCATGATGCCGGATCGCCTGCTTTCGGCGCAGCATCAGGTCGAGGTCCGGGTGCGTATCTCCCGCGACGGCAGCGCCAATCCCCGGCCGGGTGACTGGCTGGGCCTGAGCGCAGTGACGCCCTGGGATGGGCATCAGCCGATCGCGGTAGAGATTAATCAGCAGCTTCCCTGAACGCATCAACTGACCGCGTTCAGGATGATGCGTGCCATTGCCTGCTGCCTCTGGCACAAAGTCAGCTATGCTCATCGGGTAAGTCGATACGATACCGGGCTGTGACCTGAACGATGGGTAGACCTTTTTCATCCGCACAGGGAGATTGGAATGAATTATCGCCTGACCAGCCTGGCTGTCGCCAGCGTCCTTCTGGTAGGTTGTGCCAGTTCAAAGCCGGCGAATAGCGATCCTGCTCAGCGCAGCGATCCGTTCGAAGGCTTTAACCGCACGATGTTTAACTTTAACTACAACGTGCTGGATCCGTATGTATTGCGTCCGGTCGCTGTGGCCTGGCGTGATTATGTGCCGGTGCCGGCACGTACCGGCCTGAGCAACTTCCTCGGCAACCTGGAAGAACCTGCCAGCATGGTCAACGCCATCCTGGTCGGCAACGGGCGCGATGCGGGTGTGCACTTTACCCGTTTCTTCCTGAACAGCGTGCTGGGACTGGGCGGTTTCATTGACGTTGCCGGTAAGGCGAATCCGGAACTGGCGCGTGAAGAGCCGCACCGATTCGGTACCACGCTCGGTCACTATGGTGTCGGCTACGGGCCTTACGTTGAGTTGCCTGCTTACGGCAGCTTCACGGTGCGTCAGGATGGCGGCGACTACGTTGATACGCTTTATCCGATACTTGGCTGGCTGACCTGGCCAATGTCGATTGGTAAATGGACGCTTGAAGGGATTGAGACCCGCGCGCAGTTGCTGGACTCTGATGCAATCCTGAAACAGCAGAGCGATCCGTACGCCTTTATCCGTAACGCTTATTTCCAGCGTCACGACTTCCTGGCACGTGGCGGCAAGCTCAAGCCGGAAGATAATCCTAACGCGGCTGCGATTCAGGATGACCTGAAGGATATTGACGCCGAGTAATCGCCCGTGCGGAGCCGCCAGGAATGGCGGTTTTGCGTCTTTGCGCAGGGCGTATGCTCCCTGAGCCATTAAGCGATCCACGGCCACAAAAAAGGGCGACTCACCAGAGTCGCCCTTTTTGATCGTAACATCCGGTCAGAACTTATAGTTAAAGTTCGCGCCGTAGAGCCAGGCCTTGCCTTCAGAGGTAAAGGTATAAGGACCTTCTTTCACCGTCACTTTCTGTCCGTGCATATAAGAGATGCCTAAATCCACCGAGGCATCATCGTTAAAGGCGTACGAAGTACCGGCACTCAGCCATAAACGATCCTGGTCCGGGATGGAGATAGAGCGCTTATCGGCCGGAACCGGGCTGTCATCAAATGCAATACCGGTACGGAACGTCCAGTTCTTGTCGTAGGAATAGGTCGTACCCAGTGCAATGCGGTAGGCATCGTGGAAGCTTTCATCTTTATAGAACAGCGTCTGGCCGTTAGAGCCAGTGGCTTTCAGCTCCTGGAACTGGCTCCAGCTGGTGTAAGCCATGCTGTAGTGAACCGCCCACTGCGGTGCCACTTTATGCCAGCCCGACACTTCCCACATCTCTGGCAGATTCAGCGTTAACGCGCCTGGAACGGTGGTGCCGTTGGTGCCAAAAGGTACGCCTGACACTTCCGGATTATTCACCGCATTCAGCCGGGATGAGAGATTACTTTTGTAATCGCCATCAAAATCAACTTTCACTTCTGAACGATAGGTAAAGCCGAAGCGGTTATTTTCATCCACTTCATACAGGATGCCAGCATTCCAGCCGTAGCCCCACTCATCGCCTTTCAGATGGGCAACCTGCGTATCAGCCGGAACCCCCAGACGCGCGCCTGACTCACCGGCATAACGCTCAATTTTGGCTTTAGCGTAAACCGCATCAAAACCGATGCCTGCACTAAAATGTTCATTAAACCGATAAGCGGTGCTGAGATTTAAATTGCCGGTCATCAGGTCAGTTTTACCGCCGTAACCGCCAGCGGTGTAGCCATTATTAAACTCTGTTGCTAAGCCGTAGTTTGAGGTTGCAGATGCGCCAATCCACCACTGATCGTTGATGGGCTGGACGTAATGAATATTGGGTACCCACTGATTAGGGGCAATATTATTCGCATCCAGGCTGCGGCCACTGGGACTGCGACCACTGATATTTACATCCGGCGCAATATAGACAGCCCCGATAGAAAATTCCGGGCGATCCATTAACGCCATTGTCGCCGGGTTACGGCTGGCAGACGCCGCGGTATCACCCATTGCCCCTTCGCCTGAATATGCGCGACCTAAACCAATCGAAGAGAATTCATTTAACTGAAACCCAGCAGCGTAAACGTGGGAAGAGACAAGCGCCACTGCAGCCGCCACGGCTGACTTTGCAAACAGGTTTTTATGGTTCATGACCACAACCTCATGTGAATTATTATTTAACGCTATAACGTCGCGTAACAAAGGACGGCGGATTGTAGGGACTGATGTAAAGCGCACATATCAGACCAGTGCGGAGAGTATAGGTCCGACCTGTGTGCATGTTGCAATATTGTTTTTAAAATATTTCAGGTTTGATCGCTTAAAATTCGATCTGCATAACAAAAAGCCCCTGATCCTGGACAGCATAACCATTCCAGTTTGTTCTGGATCAATTTTTATTGTGATATTCGTCACTTAGCAACAGGTGCGTGGCGCATCTTTCAGCGAGCAGGTAAGATTTCGTCCATAAAATCGCTCAACCTATGCAATTGCTGGTCTGGAGAATGAAATGACTGATGCCATTAAAAAATGCAGTGCGACCGAAACCGCAGCCTGTTGTTGTGTTGATGTCGGCACGGTAATGGATAACACCGATTGCACCGCCAGCTGGTCAGAATGGTTTGCTCAGCGTGCCGATGCGGAAGCGAAATTAGCGCAACTGACCGAACGTGCCCGCGAGGTTGAATCAGAACCCTGTCTGATTGAATCGCGCTTCAGCGAAGTGGATCAGGGAGTGCAGCTGGATATCGATTTCACCTTCAGTTGCCAGGCTGAAACCATGATTTTTCAGCTCGGTTTGCGTTAAGTCCCATTACGCCGCGTCACTGCGGCGTTTTTCATTTTCGTGTTTCCCTTCGCACTTTTTCCCTTCCGATATTGGCGGCTCACCCGCTTGTGGTTAACACTGATCAGGTCAGACCTCTTCAGGCAATGATGCCACAGTCCCAGCCACAGGTGAGAACAATGAGCAAAGCGCAGCCGCTGCTGACGCGTGATGGTGAACGCATCGCAATAACCCACGGATTACGCACCCCTTTCTTACGCCAGGCGACCGGCTTCCATGGCATTCCCGCCATTGAGCTGGGACGTATGGTGGTCAGCGAATTAATGGCGCGCAGTGAACTGCCGGCTGAGGTGATCGAGCAACTGGTCTTTGGGCAGGTGGTGCAGATGCCGGAAGCGCCGAACATTGCGCGTGAAATTGTATTAAGCAGCGGGTTGAGTGTGCATACCGATGCCTACAGCGTCAGCCGTGCCTGCGCCACCAGCTTTCAGGCGGTAGCGAATGTGGCAGAAAGTCTGCTGGCGGGCACCATCTCTGCCGGTATCGCCGGTGGCGCAGACTCTTCGTCGGTGTTGCCGATTGGGGTCAGTAAAACGCTGGCCCGCGCGCTGGTGGATCTCAATAAAGCCCGTAGCTTCGGTCAAAAACTGCACATCCTGCGGCGTCTGCGTCCGCGTGATCTGCTGCCGGTCCCGCCCGCAGTGGCGGAGTATTCGACCGGCCTGCGCATGGGCGACACTGCGGAGCAGATGGCTAAGAGTCACGGCATCACGCGCGAAGCACAGGATGCGCTGGCGCTGCGATCCCATCAGCATGCCGCCAGAGCCTGGCAATCCGGGGTACTGAATCAGGAAGTCATGGCAGCCTTTGTGCCGCCGTGGAAAAGCGCCATCGATCAGGACAATAACGTGCGGATGAATGCCAAAGCGGAGGATTACGCCCGACTGCGTCCGGCATTTGATCGCCAGCACGGCAGCGTCACCGCGGCCAACAGCACGCCTCTCACCGACGGCGCGGCGGCAGTGATTCTGATGCGCGAGGGCCGCGCCCGTGAACTGGGCATCAGGCCGCTGGGCTATCTGCGCAGCTACGCCTTTACCGCTATTGGTGTGCAGCAGGATATGCTGCTGGGCCCGGCTTACGCTTCACCACTGGCACTGGATCGCGCCGGCATAACCCTGGCCGATCTGACGCTGATCGATATGCATGAAGCTTTTGCTGCCCAGACGCTGAGCAACCTGCACATGTTTCGCGACGAGCGCTTTGCCCGTGAGGTGCTGAATCGGCCACATGCGCTAGGCGAAGTGAATGAAGAGCGCTTTAACGTGCTGGGCGGATCGATCGCCTATGGTCATCCTTTTGCCGCCACGGGTGCGCGCATGATCACCCAGACGCTGAATGAATTACGCCGTCGCGGTGGCGGGTTAGGACTGGTCACGGCCTGCGCGGCAGGCGGCCTGGGTGCGGCAATGATTCTGGAGGCCGAATAATGGAGCAGAATGCGTTTCATCTGAAGATGCGACTGGATCACGTCGGCATCATTACGATCGATGTCCCTGGTGAGAAGATGAACACCCTGAAAGCGGAATTTGCCGGGCAGATCACCGCCATCATTGCGGAAGCGCGACGCGATCCGCAACTGGCTGGCCTGGTGCTGATTTCCGGCAAAGCGGACAACTTCATCGCGGGCGCAGACATCAGCATGATTGACCGCTGTAAGAGCGCGCAGGAAGCCGAAGCGCTGGCAAAACAGGGCCAGGAAGTAATGGCTGCGCTCGACGCGCTGCCGTTCCCGGTGGTCGCGGCAATCCACGGCACCTGCCTCGGTGGCGGGCTGGAACTGGCGCTGGCCTGTGATGCCCGTATCTGCTCGCTGGATGATAAAACCCGCCTCGGTTTGCCGGAAGTGCAACTCGGCTTACTGCCAGGCTCTGGCGGCACTCAGCGGCTGCCACGCTTAATCGGCGTGCAGCAGGCGCTGCCACTGATTCTGACCGGCAAAGCTCTGCGGGCGAAACAGGCCCGTAAGCTGGGCGTGGTCGATGACGCGGTGCCGCAGGCGATTCTGCTGGAGACCGCCATTGCCCGGGTGAAAAAGGGCAAGGTTAGTGGACGAACGCTGCCGCTGCGCGATCGCCTGCTACATGGGCCGGTTGGCCGTCAGGCGCTGTTTGCGCTGGCGACCCGAAAGACCGCAGCCAAAACGCAGGGTAACTATCCGGCAGCAAAACGCATTATTGAGGTGGTGCGCATCGGGCTGGAGCAGGGCAGTCGGGCCGGACATGAGGCTGAAGCGCGCGCTTTTGGTGAGCTGGCGATGACGCCAGAATCTGTTGCGCTGCGCGGGATCTTTTTCGCGACTACGGCTATGAAAAAGGAGCGGGGCGGTGAAGCGGAACCCGGCACCGTTAAGCGTGTTGGTATCCTCGGCGGCGGCCTGATGGGCGGCGGCATCGCCAGCGTCACTGCAATCAACGCCGGGTTGCCGGTACGCATTAAAGATATCAGCCTGGAAGGGGTGAACCATGCGCTGAAAACCAGCTGGGAACTGCTGAGCAAAAAGGTTAAACGCCGCCAGCTCACTCCGGCACAGCGTCAGCAGCAGATGGCACGTATCACGGGCGGCATCGATTATCAGGGCTTCTCACAGCGCGACGTGGTAATTGAAGCCGTATTCGAAGATTTAGCCCTGAAGCAGCAGATGGTCAGCGAAGTGGAGGCACACTGTCAGCCGCATACGCTGTTTGCCTCAAATACCTCTTCGCTGCCGATTGAGGCGATCGCCGCCGGCGCCCAGCGTCCTGAGAACGTCATCGGGCTGCACTATTTCAGTCCGGTAGAGAAAATGCCGCTGGTGGAGGTGATTCCTCATCTGAATACCTCTACCGCGACGCTGGTGACGATTGTGGCGCTGGCGCGCAGCCAGGGTAAAACTCCGATTGTGGTGGCGGACAAGCCTGGCTTCTATGTTAACCGCATCCTGACGCCCTATATAAATGAAGCGATGCGCTGCCTGCTGGAGGGCGAACCGATTGACCATATTGATCGGGCGCTGGTGAAGTTTGGTTTCCCGGTCGGCCCGATTCAGCTGCTGGATGAGGTCGGTATCGACGTTGGCAGCAAAATCAGCCCCATCCTGTATCAGGCTTATGGTGAACGCTTTGCCGCCCCCGCTGCTTTTGATGCGGTGCTGAAAGATGGCCGCAAGGGGCGTAAAAACAGTAAAGGCTTTTATCGCTATGACCAGCCGCGCTGGCAGCGTAAAAAACCGGACGCTTCGCTGTATACGTTGCTGAAAGTCTCGCCGCAGGCCAGGCAGAGTGAAGCGCAGATTGCTGAACGCTGCGTGATGATGATGCTGAACGAAGCGGCTCGCTGTCTTGATGAGCAGGTGGTTCGCTGCGCCCGCGATGGGGATATCGGTGCGGTGTTTGGCATCGGCTTTCCGCCTTTCTTAGGCGGCCCGTTCCACTACATGGACAAACTGGGCGCGGCGGACGTGGTCAACAGATTAACCCGGCTTGCGCAGCAGCATGGCGAACGATTCACACCCTGTGAGGCGCTCATTCAGGCGGCTGCAAAATAGACGAAATTTTACATTTCTGCTGAAAATGGAATAACCAATCCGATTCAGCGGCTTAGAAAAGCGCCGCCAGAGTGTGCGACGCAGCATGATTCTGAGAAGTGCTTATTTAATAAACAACCGGTTGACTATACTAAAGCCATTAGGGTAAAACACAGCGTTCATTCGCAGAGTGAAGAGTCAGGCGCTACGCGTCGGGCGATGTCGACAAACAACAGCGGTGCTTTATGCAAGTTTTTATCATGCGTCACGGCGATGCGGCTCTGGAAGCAGCCAGTGATTCAGTCAGGCCTTTAACCTTATGTGGCTGCAATGAATCACGTCAGATGGCCAACTGGCTTAACAGCCAGACGCCGGACATTGAGCGTGTCCTGGTGAGTCCCTATTTACGCGCGCAGCAAACGCTCGCGACCGTGCGTGAAGCCTTTCCCCTGCCGGAAAGCCAGGACGTTCTGCCGGAATTAACGCCGGGCGGCGATCCGGAGATGGTCGGGTGCTATCTGCAGGCCCTGGCGAATGAAGGGGTGAAATCGGCTCTGGTGATCTCACATTTACCGTTGGTGGGGTATTTAGTCTCTGAACTGTGCCCGCAGGAAGCACCGCCAATGTTTGCCACTTCCGCTATTGCCTGCGTGGAATTCGATCCCGCGGCGAGTGCCGGTAAACTGCTGTGGCAGGTCAGTCCCAAAAAGCTGGCTAAAGCAATCTGACGTCTGTGGGCCGATCATTCCGGCCCCTCTCAGGGCAATTCAGGCGGTTGCCACTCCTCAATCTCAATCAAAACCAGCAGCGCGGCGTCACCGCCGAACATTTTGGGTGCCTGATGAAAAGCCATCACCCACGGATGCTGGGCCAGCCACAGCGGCGTCTGCTGCTTCAGGATATGCTTTCCATGACCGGTCATGACGCTGGCGCAGAACAGATGTTCACGGCGGCAGGCGGCGATCAGTGCCCCCAGTTCCTGCTTGGCCTGCTGCTGCGTTAAGCCGTGCAGATCGAGGAAAATCTCTGGCGTATAGTCGCCACGACGTAATTTTTTCAGCTCAAAATGGCTGACATCGGCGCGCACATAACGGGTGGCACCTTCCGTTGAGAGCAGTGGCTGAAACTCATCCGAAAAGTAATGACTGTTGTCCGCCTGCTCTGAAAGCAGACGCTTTACCGGGATGTGGCGGGTTTTAACCGGCGCTTTGTGGACAAACGTGTCCTGTTTTAACTGGCGTGTACCCGTCATCAACTGGCGAAACAGCGCCTGGTCATCCGGGCTTAGTGGTGTTTTTTTACTCATGGCAGGTCAGTCATATCAGAAAAGGCTGTCACACAGCAGAGCCGATACCTTACCGTTAAGCGTCATTAAATGTCAGCTTTTTCACCTCGCTGCGCTGAATTCTCCCCGGCTTCATGGCACACTACTGGCCGATTTAGCAAAAGGCCTGCGGAGGGCTACGTGGACAAAATTTTCGTCGATGAGGCAGTGAACGAGCTGCACACCATTCAGGACATGCTGCGCTGGGCGGTAAGCCGCTTTTCCGCTGCCGGAATCTGGTACGGACATGGCACAGACAATCCCTGGGACGAAGCCGTTCAACTGGTCCTGCCGTCACTCTGGCTGCCGCTGGATATTCCTGAAGATATGCGCAATGCGCGTCTGACCGCCAGCGAACGTCTTCTGATCGTTGAGCGCGTCATTCGTCGCGTTAACGAGCGCATTCCGGTCGCCTATCTGACCAATAAAGCCTGGTTCTGCGGCCACGAGTTCTTTGTTGATGAGCGCGTGCTGGTGCCGCGTTCACCGATTGGCGAACTGATTGAGAACCGCTTTGCCGGTCTGGTCAGCACGCCACCTCATCATATTCTGGATATGTGTACCGGCAGCGGCTGCATCGCGATTGCCTGCGCCTATGCCTTCCCGGAAGCGGAAGTGGACGCGGTGGATATCTCTACCGGTGCGCTGGCGGTTGCCGAGCAGAACATTGAAGAACATGGTCTGATTCATCAGGTTACGCCGATTCGCGCTGACCTGTTCCGCGAATTGCCACCGCTGAAATATGATCTGATCGTCACCAATCCGCCGTATGTTGATGCGGAAGATATGGATGATCTGCCGAACGAATATCGCCACGAACCGGAGCTGGGGCTGGCGGCAGGCAGCGACGGCCTGAAGCTGGTACGCCGCATTCTGGCCTGTGCACCAGATTATCTCAGCGAGCAGGGCGTCCTGGTCTGCGAAGTGGGCAACAGCATGGTGCACATGATCGAGCAGTATCCCGACGTGCCCTTTACCTGGCTGGAATTCGACAACGGCGGTGACGGCGTCTTTACGCTGACGCGCCAGCAGATTGTCGACGCAAAACACCATTTCTCTTTTTACAAAGACTAAAAGTGGGGCGAAGCATCGCCCTCCGAACCCTGAGAAGGAAACAGCATGGCCGGAAACAGCATCGGGCAATTTTTTCGAGTAACGACCTTTGGCGAGTCCCATGGGCTTGCGCTGGGCTGTATCGTTGACGGCGTGCCGCCAGGCATCCCGCTGACCGAAGCGGATATTCAGCATGACCTCGATCGCCGTCGTCCTGGCACATCGCGCTATACCACGCAGCGCCGCGAGCCGGATCAGGTGAAAATTTTGTCCGGCGTCTTTGAGGGTGTGACCACCGGTACTTCGATTGGCCTGCTGATTGAAAATACCGATCAGCGTTCGCAGGATTACGGCGCTATCAAAGATCTCTTCCGTCCGGGCCATGCTGATTACACCTACGAGCAGAAATATGGTCAGCGCGACTACCGTGGCGGTGGACGCTCGTCGGCGCGCGAAACCGCGATGCGCGTGGCGGCCGGTGCGATTGCCAAGAAATACCTGCAGATGAAACACGGTGTTGTGGTGCGCGGCTATCTGTCACAGATTGGTGACATCGCCTGTGAGCTGAAAGACTGGAGCATCGTGGAAGAGAATCCGTTCTTCTGCCCGGATGCGGACAAGCTGGAGGCGCTGGATGAACTGATGCGCGGCCTGAAAAAAGAGGGCGACTCCATTGGCGCTAAAGTCACGGTCATGGCAGATCACGTGCCGCCAGGCCTGGGCGAGCCGGTATTTGACCGGCTGGATGCCGATCTGGCACATGCGCTGATGAGCATCAATGCCGTTAAAGGCGTTGAAATCGGCGACGGCTTTGCGGTGGTTAACCAGCGCGGCAGCCAGCATCGCGACGAGATCCGCCACGATGGTTTCCAGAGCAACCACGCCGGGGGGATTCTGGGCGGCATCAGCAGCGGCCAGACCATCAGCGCCAATCTGGCGATGAAACCAACCTCCAGCATCACCGTGCCGGGTAAAACTATTACCCGCGACGGCGAAGAAGTGGAGATGATCACCAAAGGCCGCCACGATCCCTGCGTCGGGATCCGCGCAGTGCCGATCGCCGAGGCGATGATGGCGATCGTCCTGATGGATCATCTGCTGCGCCAGCGGGCGCAGAACGGTGACGTTAACAGCTCCGTACCGCGCTGGTGATGCCATGAAGGCTCTTCTGCTTACCCTGAGTGCGCTGTTGATCAGCGCCTCCAGCCTGGCGGCGACGCCGTGGCAACGCATCCAGCAGCCGATCACTGGCGCACCGCAGTCAATCGGTGGCTTTGCCAACGGCTGTATTGTTGGCGCCGAGGCGCTGCCGCTGAATTCACCGCACTATCAGGTGATGCGTCAGGATCAGCGGCGCTACTTTGGTCATCCCGATCTGATTCAGTTTATTCAGCGTCTCAGTACGCAGGTGCATAACCTGCAACTGGGCAACGTGCTGATTGGTGACATGGGCATGGCAGCAGGCGGACGTTTCAGCAGTGGTCACGCCAGCCATCAGACCGGACTGGATGTCGATATCTGGCTGCAACTGCCGAAAACCCGCTGGAGCGCCCAGCAACTGCTGAAGCCGCAACCGCTCGATCTGGTCGGGCCGGGTGACAAAAATGTGATTGCGCGTCACTGGCAGCCAGAAATTGATAGCCTGATTAAACTGGCCGCCAAAGATGATGATGTGACACGGATCTTCGTCAATCCGGCGATTAAAAAGCAGCTTTGTGCCGATGCAGGTAACGATCGTGACTGGCTGCGTAAAGTGCGCCCGTGGTTTGCTCACCGTGCCCATATGCATGTGCGCCTGCGCTGCCCGGCGGGCAGTATCGGCTGTGAAGATCAGCCTGCACCGCCTGCTGGCGATGGCTGTGGCGCAGAGCTGCAGAGCTGGTTCCTGCCAAAACAGCCTGGCTCGGGCGCGCCGGTGAAACGTGAGCCGCCGCCATTACCGCCTGCCTGTCAGGCCCTGCTGGATAAACATCTACTGTAAGGGATTCCATGGATTGGTTTGTGGTCAGCCCGCTGCTCGTCGGGCTGCTATTTTTAATCGCCATGCTCGCCGGTTTTATTGATTCAATCGCGGGTGGCGGGGGATTACTTACGGTACCTTCGTTGCTGGCGGCGGGCCTCTCTCCGGCCCAGGCGCTGGCGACCAATAAACTGCAATCGGTCGGCGGATCGTTTTCCGCCAGTCTCTACTTTATCCGGCGTGGTGCGGTCAATCTGAATGAACAGTGGCTGAACATTGCCATGACGCTGCTGGGTTCCGTGCTGGGCGCGATACTGATTCAGCGCCTGCAGGCGGATTTCCTGCGCCAGATGCTGCCGCTGTTTTTAATCGCTATCGGTCTGTGGTTCCTGCTGATGCCGCGACTCGGCGAAGTGGATCGCGCGCGCCGTCTGCAGGGTCTGGCCTTTGCCCTGGTCGGCGGCGGGGCTGTGGGGTTCTATGACGGATTTTTCGGACCGGGTGCAGGATCTTTTTATGCGCTGGCTTTCGTCACGCTCTGCGGCTACAACCTTGCCAAAGCGACCGCCCATGCCAAGGTCCTCAACTTCACCTCGAACCTCGGCAGCCTGCTGTTCTTTATGTTCGGCGGCAAAGTAGTGTGGGGAACCGGCCTGATCATGATGCTCGGCGCTTTCTGCGGCGCGCGTCTGGGCGCAAGACTGGTGCTGAGCCGCGGACAGAAGCTGATCCGTCCGATGGTGGTGATTGTGTCTGCCGTCATGAGCATTAAATTACTGTGGGACAGCCATGGCAGCGCCGTTATGGCCTGGCTTGCCACGCTGCAATCGTAACCTAAAACCTGATACCGTCATGAACCCGACTCATCATTATGAACAGCTGATCACGCTGTTTGATCGCTGTTTCAGCGATGAATTTCAGACCCGTCTAATTAAAGGCGATGATGAACCGATCTATCTTCCTGCTGATGCTGAATCGCCGTGGAATCGTGTGGTCTTTGCTCACGGCTTCTACGCCAGCGCCCTGCATGAGATCTCTCACTGGTGCATCGCCGGTGAAGCGCGCCGCAAACTGGTCGATTTTGGCTACTGGTACTGTCCGGATGGCCGCGATGCGCTGACCCAGAGTCAGTTTGAAGCGGTGGAAGTGAAGCCACAGGCGCTGGAGTGGATGTTTTGTACGGCGGCAGGCTTTCCCTTCAACGTGAGTTGTGACAATCTCGACGGGGATTGTGAGCCGGATCGCATTGCGTTCCAGCGTAAAGTGCATGCTCAGGTCATGAGCTATCTGACGTCGGGCATTCCCGACCGTCCCGCGCGTTTTATTACCGCCCTGGCGGAATTTTATGGCAGGCCTTCATTAACAGCATCGCAGTTTCCCTGGCCGGACGATCTGTGATGCAGAAAGGCATTATTAAAAGAGGAATTGAGATGATCGCAGAATTTGAAGCGCGTATTCTGGCCCTGATTGACGACATGGTCGAGCATGCCAGTGACGATGAGCTGTTCGCCAGCGGTTATCTGCGCGGGCATCTGACACTGGCCGTCGCTGAAGTGGAGCAACTGGGCGAACATACGCCAGAAGCGCTGCAGATTCAGGTGACCCGCAGTCTGCAAAATGCCATTGCTGCCGGAGAACTCTCGCCGCGCGATCAGGCATTAGTGGTCGGGATGTGGGATAACCTGTTTGTTCAGGCACGCCAGCTCTCCGCGTAGTGGTGCAGGGCGGCGTGCCGCCCTTAGCGTCCGCTAAACGGCTTTTCCCTTCAGTAATTTCCTCACCCAGTAACGATTCGGATTGAGTGCTGCCAGGGTACTGGCATCCAGAGGCTGCGGCTCGCCCGCCAGCTGAGCTGCCAGTACTTCGGCCGCCAGCGGCGCACTGCACAGGCCGCGCGATCCCAGCGCCCCAAACAGATACAAGCCCGCAAGATCGGGTGCGTCAGCGATATCGCTGCCTGCCGCCTGCTGTGCCGGTAAATCAGCATACTGCGCCAGCGTAGCAGCATAATCCGGCACGCCGCCCACCATCGGCAGGTGATCCCGGGTGGCGCAGCGCACCCCCATTCTTGCCTCTCCGTCACTGACATCCACCGTTTCGGCCCAGCTGCTGTCAGGCAGGCAATGCAGCAGGCGGCTGCGGTTCTCCTGCTGATCCTCCTCCCGATACGCGGTTGCGGTATCGCCACGGTGATAGCTGGCCCCGATACAGTGCGTACCAAACTGCGGGCTGACAGGCGTCAGATAGCCGTCGTAACAGAGCACCGTTTGCAGCGCGTTGAGGCCGGGCGTAGAGGGAACATGGCTTACCTGACCGGCTACCGGATAGGTCGGCAGCGGGGCGCTTTGCGCAAAGTCAGCAATCGCATGACCGTTTGCCAGTACGACGGTCGGATGACGTACCGCCGGACGATCGCTGAACGTCAGCATCCAGTGATCATCCTCCCGGGAAAGCGCGCTCACCCGGTGCAGCCAGTGAATGCGCAATCCCTGGGTTTCGCCATGCGCCAGCATCGCGGTGGTCAGCTCTGCCGGTGAGAGCCAGCCGCCTTGCGGATAGAAAATGCCGCCACAGCCATGTTCAACATTTGCCCGTTTTTCAGCTTCTGCCACATCGACGCCACAGGCGATGATTTCAGGCAGGTCCATCGCCAGCATCTGATCGATCTTCTTACGGCTTTTCTCATCCCAGCCCAGCTGCAGCACACCGCTCCAGTCATGCTCATAGGTGACGGTTAATTGATCATAGAGCCGCCGCGCAAAGCTGAAGGCTGAGGGGAAAAAAGTGGCAAGTGCCGGGTCGTGCTGATTGAGCAGCGGATAGAGCGCTCCCTGACGGTTGCCGGATGCGCCCAGCGCGGGCGCCTCATCGGCGCAATAAAGCGTAACCCGCCAGCCGCGACGCAGCAGCGCCAGCGCCAAGGTGGCACTGGCGACGCCGCCGCCAATCAGTGCCACATCACGCTGCTCCGCAGCCTGACGATGATACCAGGGCTGCGCGGCGGGCAGCGGAGGCGCATCCTGCAACGGCCCGCATAGCATTTCGCGCTTCGGACCAAATCCTTTGCGGCGGATGACCGCGAAGCCCGCCTGCTGCAGACCGCGCCGGACAATACCTGCGGCCGTAAAGGTCGCGAAGGTCCCCTGCGGCCGCGCCAGTTTTGCCATCATGCCGAACAGCTCCGGCGTCCACATATCCGGGTTCTTTGAGGGCGCGAACCCATCCAGGAACCAGGCATCCACCTGACGATTCAGGCTCTCATCCAGCTGACCCATCAGCAGGTTAATATCGCCCAGCCACAGGTCGAGCGTGATGCGGCCGCCATCAAACAGCAGACGCTGACAGCCGGGCAGGGCAGCGGGCCACTGCGCCTGCAGCGCCTCCGCCCAGGGGGCCAGTTCGGGCCAGTGCTGCTGCGCTGCGGTTAAATCTTTACGGGTTAACGGAAATTTCTCAAAGCTGATGAAATGCAGACGTTTTAAAGTGGCGTCGGGCTGTTCGCGCTGAAACGCATCGAACGCCTGCCACAGCGTCAGGAAATTAAGACCGGTGCCAAAACCGCTCTCCGCCACGATCAGCAGATCGCGCGGATGCTCAGCAAAACGCTGGGGAAAACCGTTGCCGCCAAGGAAGACATAGCGTGTCTCTTCCAGACCGTTGTCATTAGAGAAATAGACATCGCCAAACGCTCGGGAAACAGGTGTACCCTGTTCATTCCAGTTTAGCTTTGCATGTTCAACCGGGGTCAATTTCACGGTAAAGGCTCGTTTTTCAGGCAGTGGCGCGATTCTAACGACCCGCGTGACATGACGCAAATTTACAAAAGGAAATAGCTGATCGGACTTGTTCGGCGTACAAGTGTACGCTAGAGTGCATGCCAATTAAGAAGAAGTGGATGAGGAAGATTGAATGAAACGTGCTGTGATTACTGGCTTAGGGATCGTTTCCAGTATTGGTAATAACCAGCAGGAGGTGCTGTCATCTCTGCGTGAAGGACGCTCTGGCATCACCTTTTCTGAAGAGATGAAAGATTCCGGCATGCGTAGTCACGTCTGGGGTAACGTTAAATTAGATACCACCGGCCTCATCGATCGCAAAGTTGTGCGCTTTATGAGTGATGCGTCCATCTATGCTTATCTTTCCATGGAAGAAGCGATTAAAGATTCTGGCCTCAGCGCTGAAGCGTATCAGAGCAACCCACGTGTGGGTCTGATTGCGGGTTCAGGCGGCGGCTCCCCACGTTTCCAGGTATTTGGTGCTGACGCAATGCGCAGCCCACGCGGCCTGAAAGCGGTTGGCCCTTATGTGGTCACCAAAGCGATGGCCTCTGGGGTCTCTGCCTGCCTCGCAACGCCATTCAAAATTCATGGCGTAAATTACTCGATTAGCTCCGCCTGTGCCACCTCTGCGCACTGTATCGGTAACGCCGTTGAGCAGATCCAGCTTGGCAAACAGGATATCGTTTTTGCGGGCGGCGGCGAAGAGCTGTGCTGGGAAATGGCCTGTGAGTTCGACGCCATGGGCGCGCTCTCTACCCGTTACAACGACACGCCAGAAAAAGCGTCACGCACTTATGACAATGAGCGCGACGGCTTTGTTATCGCCGGTGGCGGTGGCATGGTCGTCGTTGAAGAGCTGGAGCATGCGCTGGCACGTGGTGCGCATATCTATGCCGAAATCGTCGGTTATGGTGCCACTTCAGACGGTGCAGACATGGTTGCTCCATCAGGTGAAGGCGCAGTGCGCTGCATGAAGATGGCGATGCACGGTGTCGATACCCCAATTGACTATCTGAACAGCCACGGAACCTCTACCCCGGTGGGTGATGTGAAAGAGCTGGGTGCGATTCGTGAAGTGTTTGGCGATAACACGCCATACATCTCAGCAACGAAAGCGATGACCGGCCACTCTCTGGGTGCGGCTGGCGTGCAGGAAGCGATCTACTCGCTGCTGATGCTGGAGCATGGCTTTATCGCGCCAAGCATCAACATCACCTCGCTTGATGCGGCAGCAACCGGTATGAACATCGTCACTGAGCCGATGGAAAAAGAGCTGACTACCGTGATGTCTAACAGCTTTGGTTTTGGCGGCACAAACGCCACGCTGACCATGCGTAAATATCAGGCGTAATTATTACGTCAGCACTCTGAAGGGCCGGCTTGCCGGCCCTTTTTGTTTTACAGCCCATCCGCTTTACCTCGTTCAACCCTCCGTTTTAGCCCTCCCGCTGCAGCAGCCGCAGCAATGTATCGCATCCCGCCACAATCTCGTCAGGCGTCAGTGCGGCAAAGCCCAGCATCCAGCCTTGCTGAGACGAAGGCCCGGCATAAAGCGGACTCAGACGCGGCAGCAGCAAACCCTGTTGAGCCGCCAGTGCGCTTAATCGCGCTTCATCCTGTTGCAGTCTGACAGTTACCTGCAATCCTCCGCTGCTGACAATCGGCGTGATCCACGGCGACAGTTGCTGAGCGATTAGCGTCAGCAGCAGATCGCGACGGCTGCGATAGAGCTGACGCATCAGCCGCAGATGGCTGGCGAAATGTCCCTGTTGCAGAAAGGCGGCGGTGACAGCCTGCGGCAGCAGTGCGCTGTGTCCATCCAGCACGCTGCGTGCCTGGCCTATTGGGGTAATCAGCGCGGGCGGGACCACCATCCAGGCCAGCCGCAGGGAGGGAAACAGCGACTTCGAGAAGGTGCCCAGCGTAATCACCCGCTGATGGCGATCCAGTCCCTGTAGCGCAGGGATAGGACGTTCGTCGTAGTGAAATTCGCTGTCATAATCGTCTTCGATCAGCCAGCACCGGTTGCGCTGCGCCCAGTCCAGCCACGCCAGGCGTCGCGTCAGGCTCAGCGTCACGCCGGTAGGATAATGATGCGATGGCGTCAGATACATCAGTTTTGCACTGCCGCTGGCGGGGATGGCACCTTCGGCATCGACCTCAATCCCGCGCACCTGTGCGCCGGCAGCCAGAAAGGCGTTACGCGCACCAGGATAGCCCGGCTCCTCCATCCATACCTCATCACCGGGATCGACGAACATCATAGCCAGTAACTGTAGTGCCTGTTGTGAACTGGTCAGAATGATCACCTGTTCCGGCTGGCATGCCACGCCCCTGGAAAGCGCCAGATAATCCGCGAGTGCGCTGCGTAACGGCAGGTAGCCGCAGGGATCGCCATATCCCATTGCGGCGCTGCCCAGTGAACGCTGCACGCTGCTGCCGAGGCGTCGCCACGTGTCATGGGGAAAAGCGCGTAACTCCGGTGAACCGGCGGCGAATGCATGGGGAAAAGGGGGATCCTGACAGCCACCGGTTGTCAGTACCTGCTGGCCCCGCGCCGAGAAACGGACGGGCTGAGACCGGGCTGGAAATGATGATGAGTGGGTGGGGATGATGATGGCAACAAAAGTACCGCGACCGATCTCGCGTCGCAGATAGCCTTCACTTTCCAGCTGTCCGTAGGCCGCTTCCACCGTCACACGTGACAGACGCAGATCCTGCGCCAGCTGACGACTGGACGGCAACTGCTGACCAGCATGCAGATGGTGCCGGTTGATCGCCAGTCTCAGGGTAGAGCAGAGCCGCTCGCGCACGCCGCCACTGGTCTGATGCTGGAAAAGTTGTAATAACGGTGAAGACATATGGGTCTTATACCTGATGGGGAATGGGTATCAGTAAGCAGTCCACTTTGCCGTAAACTGCAGACTCACCACAACAGGAGAATCGCTATGTCATCGGTTTTACGAATTCCGGCTGCCACCCCGCAGCAAAGCCTCGACTATCTGCAGGCAAAACTCGCTTTTTACACCGACGCCTGGGATCTGGCGGAAGATCTGGGGCGGCAAATCCCGGATATCGTGGTAATCGATGCTCGCGCGCCGGAGGCTTATCGCGCAGGGCATATTTGCGGCGCGATCAACTTTCCGCATCGCGAGATGGATGCCACTACCACGGCCCGGCTCGATCGCAGCAAAGTTTATGTCACGTATTGTGACGGCATTGGCTGTAACGGCTCGACGAAAGCGGCCTGGAAACTGGCCTCGCTGGGATTTCAGGTGAAGGAGTTGATTGGCGGGCTGGATTTCTGGAAACGTGACGGTCATCCGCTGACCTGGGGTGATGCACCGGGCGAATGGCCAGTCGCCGCGCCCAAAGCATTCTGTGGCTGTTAACTCAGAGGACCACCCAGAGTAAAAGGGTGATGACAACCAGAGCGACAAAGAAGCCTAGCAAGGGGCGCTCTGCCAGAGGCTGAATCGCGGGCGGCAGCGACGCAACAAAGGGCGACCAGATCGGCTGCGGTTTAATCTCGCTGGCAGCCAGCGGCTGTTCGAGAAGTTTTTCTGCCCGGTCGGCGCGCCGGCTGAACAGGAAGTTCAGCAGATCCTGGGTCTGCGTTACGGTGAGCACCGTCTGCGGTGTCGCCTGAAAACGCTGCTGGCTGTAGTCCTCCAGTTGCTGCCGCTCCTGCTGATCAAGCGGCTGTTTCAGGGACGCTTCCAGCAATTGCAGCGTCGGTGCACTGTGCTGACTCAGCGTCTGGCGCACCTGCAGATACTGGGTCAGCAGCGGGAAGTGGCGCGACGGGATGGGATCACCGCTGGTGAGGTTGACCAGTTTCAGCGCAGCCGTCCACAGCTTACCGGTGGATTCGCCAGTGGCAGCGGCCAGGCGTACCACCTGCTGATTCAGCGTATGGTGCTCGGCAGGCAGCAGCGTGCGATCGCTGACGCGGATCTGCTGCGGCTGAGGAATCGTCATCTGCCCGTTCTGCAGCATCGTCAGCACCTGGCGCAGCTGATCCTGGCTCAGCGCGCTCAGTACGGTCTGACCAAATTGCTGACGTATAAAGTCGCTGACGGCCTGACGGTTATTCCCTTTCGGCAGCAGATCGGTGAGCTGGGTCATCAGCTGGCGTGTGGCATGCCCATTTTGCGTCTGCGTAAGGCGGCCATTAAGGTACTGTTCCGCTGCCGGAAAATGACGCGACTGCAACTCCGCTTCACTTTTTACGCCCACTTCATGGCGTACGCCCGCCCACAGTTCAGGCGCTTTAAGATTACTGAGCGATGAGATACGCACGATCAGGCGTTCTAACGTCGTGCGCTGCGCAGGGGAGAGGGGCTGTTCACCGGCCACTGAACCGTGACGCGTTACGCCAGTTTGCGGATTGACAGATGAACGATCGCCGACCGGCACACCGGGGCCGCTGAGTGGTTGCATGGCGGATTCCTTGGGAAAACAGAACAGCGTGGGGTGCGCCGGAAAATGAATAGGCCATGATAGCAAAAGCCCCCGGGAAATCCCACGGGGGACATGCGTTTCGGCGCGAGATTTACGCTTCAGCTGTAGCCTTTCTTCACTGCCATCCTCAACAGCACCCTCACTCGCCACAGCCGCGCTATTCAGGCCTGTGGGTGGCTCACCGGTTTACGGCGGGATAAGGGGGTACGCAGCCGCTGCGCCAGTATCACACCGCCAAGCGTCAGACCGCCGCCAATCCAGTGGTAACTGTGTAGTTGCTCATGCAGGAAAATCACCGCGATCACCGCGGTAAATACCGGGATCAGATTCATAAAGATACTGGTGGTGCTGGCACCCAGACGCTGCACACCGTGGATCCACAGGAACGGCGCGATGATCGAAGCAAACAGACCGGCAAAGGCCACCAGCGGCAGGTTGTGCCGGTTAAGCGCCACCTCGGGGGCCAGCAGAAAACCAGGCAACAGCAGCACGACACCGAATAAAATCTGCACATACAGGCTTTGCCAGATCGGCAGCGGCAGCGCCCAGCGCCGTGTCAGCACGCCATACAGCGCATAGGCGGCGGAGGCGGCCAGCATCAGCAGTTCACCTTTGCCCAGGCCATGATTCATCAGCTGCATCACGTTACCCTCACTGACCAGCCACACCAGACCGGTAAAGGAGATGATGCTGCCGAGCAGGATGCCGAGCGTCGGCGCAATCCGCAGGATCACCACGCTCAGCAGCACGGTGAGCAGGGGGATGAGGGCGCCGATAATGCCCATAAAGAGTGCGCTGACACTTTGTGCTGCGTAGTAGGCGAGACTCTGATAGAGCACCATGCCGAGCAGGCCAAGGATCGCCAGCCGCCAGAGGTGCGGTTTAATGACCTGACGCGTGCGCCACACGCCGGGCAGCACAAAGGGCGTCAGCACCAGCAGCGCCAGTAACCAGCGGTAGAATGAGATCGCCGCCGGATCGATCGCATCCGCCGAGAGTTTGCTGACAATTGAGTTGATCGACCAGATTATTACCGCAAAGAGCGGGTACAGGAAAAACATGCTGACTCTCCACACGCCATAATGAGGCGCAGTGTACGCTTGTCCGGATTTATTCAGATAGTTAATATCGGACAAAATTAGTTGTGGAGCGGACATAATGACCCTGAAAGTGATCTACCAGCCGCCCCTTGACGCGCCGCAACTGCGCTACTTTATGCGTTATGAGCAGGCCAATGCCCGCACCGAATATCTGCCGCATGCGCATGCCTGGGGTCAGCTCATTATGGTGAAAAGCCACGTACTGGAGATGCAGGTCGAGGGTGAGCGATTGCTGACACCGGCAGATATTCCGGTCTGGATCCCACCGGGTCAGCTTCACAGTAGCTATAACCATCGTCAGGCACAGTTCCGTACTTTTAATCTGGCGGCTCCGTTATGCGCCGATCTGCCCCGGCGCGCCTGCCTGCTGCTGGTCGATCCCATTGCACATGCCATTATGGATGAGTTTGCTGAGCAGCAAATCGAGCAACCCGAAACGGATGCGCAGTGGCGGCTGTGCGAGGTGCTGCGCGATCGCCTGCAGCTGGCGCAGGTACAGGAGAGTTATCTGCCCACCTCTGACGATAAATTTCTGGCGCCGGTGTTACATGCGCTGGAAGCGCATCCGGGCGATAACACCACGCTGGCAGGCTGGGCGGCGCGGGTCTTTACCACCGAACGGACGCTGGCGCGGCGCTGCCAGCAGCAGCTTCATATGACCTTTGGCGAGTGGCGGCAGCGGCTGCGGTTTCTGCGCGCCATTGTGCTGCTGGAGCAGGGGGAAAGCGTGCAGAGCATCGCCCATGAGCTGGGATACAGTTCAGCTTCGGCACTGATTGTGATGTTCCAGCAACAGGCGGGAACCACGCCCGAACGCTACCGTGCACGGTTAGGCTAACGCGTCGCTTTGTGCCAGAATAATTGCCTGATATGTAACTGACAGGAAAGCCGTGGTGAAAATTCTGGTCGATGAAAATATGCCTTATGCCCGTGAGCTATTCAGCCTTACCGGCGACGTGGTCGCGGTGCCGGGGCGTCCGCTGCCGGTGGCTGAACTGGCCGATGCCGATGGCCTGATGGTGCGCTCAGTCACCCAGGTTAATGAGGCCCTGCTGGCAGGAAAGCCGGTGAAATTTGTCGGAACCGCCACGGCGGGCACCGATCATATCGACGAGAACTGGCTGCAGCAGGCGGGCATTGCGTTCTCTGCCGCACCCGGCTGTAACGCCATTGCGGTGGTGGAGTATGTTTTTTCTGCGCTGTTGCTGCTGGCGGAACGCGATGGTTTCCAGCTGCGTGACCGCACTGTCGGCATCGTTGGCGTCGGTAACGTCGGTGGGCGACTGCAAAAGCGTCTTGAGGCCTGGGGCATCAAAACCCTGCTGTGCGATCCGCCGCGCGCCGATCGCGGTGATGAGGGGGATTTCCTGTCGCTGGAGGCTGTGACAGAGCAGGCTGATATTCTGACGTTCCATACGCCGCTGTTTAAAGAGGGCCCGTATAAAAGCTGGCATCTGGCGGATGCGGCGCTGCTGATGGCGCTAAAGCCTAATACTATTCTGATCAACGCCTGTCGCGGCCCGGTGGTGGACAACAGCGCGCTGCTGGAGGTGCTGAAAATGCGGCACGATCTTAGCGTCGTGCTGGATGTCTGGGAGCCGGAGCCGGATCTGTCGCTGGCGCTGCTGGATAAGGTCGATATCGCCACGCCGCACATCGCGGGCTACACGCTGGAAGGCAAAGCGCGCGGCACCACCCAGGTGTTTGAAGCCTGGTGCGACTTTATTGGTCAGCCGCAGCAGGTGCCGCTCAGCACCTTACTGCCGGTGCCGGAATTCAGTGAAATCACCCTGAATGGCCCGCTGGATCAGCCAACGCTGAAACGCCTGGCGCATCTGGTGTATGATGTGCGCCGCGATGATGCCCCCCTGCGTAAAGTGGCGGCGAAACCCGGCGAGTTTGATCGCCTGCGCAAGCAGTATCAGGAGCGCCGCGAGTGGTCATCGCTGCAGGTGAACTGCGATGACGCCACAACCGCTGAGCTGCTGAACCAGCTGGGCTTTAACGCAATCATCTCCCCGGAATAGCGGGCGCTACAGGTCAGGCGCCCTGGCGCGGTTTCCGCACTGAATTAATCAGTGAACGGAAGGCGGGCGCTGCTGGCATGTCTGCATGACGGCGGGTTCTGGGGGGATATACCCAATGGATTTCGGGTTGCATTGAGGCGGCAAGAGAACGAATCCCGATGCGCTTACTCAGGTAAGTGATTCGGGTGAGTGAACGCAGCCAACAAAGATGCAACGTGAAAGACGACGGGGATAAATCTGAATCCCTGGGCGGTGAATATCACCGCCTTCTGTTTTTATGTCATTGTCTGGAGTAAACCAACATGTCTGACGGCTGGAATATTGCGCTACTTGGCGCGACAGGCGCAGTAGGGAACGCTGTACTGGAACTGCTGGCGGAACGCCAGTTCCCGGTTGGTGAATTATATTTGCTGGCCAGCGAAAACAGCGCGGGCGAAATCAAACGTTTCGAAGGCCGCTCGGTGCGGGTCGAAAATGCGGAGACGTTCGACTGGTCACAGGCGCAGCTGGCCTTTTTCGTGGCGGGACGTGACGCCTCGGCGCGCTTTGCCGATGAAGCGGCCAATGCCGGTTGTCTGGTGATCGACAGCAGCGAGCTGTTTGCGCTGGAACCCGATGTGCCGCTGGTGGTGCCAGATGTGAATCCGCAGGTGCTGGCAGATTATCGCAATCGCAACATCATCAGCGTGGCGGATAACCTGGTAAGCCAGCTGCTGACCGCAATTAAACCGCTGGTGGATGCGGCCGGATTGAGTCGTTTACAGGTGACTAACCTGATCTCAGTCTCCAGCTACGGCAAAGTGGCTGTTGATGCGCTGGCCGGGGAAAGTGCCCGCCTGCTGAACGGTCTTCCGGCCGATGAACACCATTTTGGTCGTCAGCTGGCTTTTAACCTGATGCCACAACAGGCCGACGCAGAAGGCAGCGTGGAGAGTGAGCGTCGCCTGATTGATCAGGTGCGTAAGGTATTGCAGGACGAAGGCTTACCGATTGCGGTCAGCAGCGTACAGGCTCCGGTGTTCTACGGTAATGCGCAGATTGTGCATATCGAAAACCTGCGCCCGCTCTCTGCTGAAGAAGCGCGTGCCGAACTGGCGCTGGCGTCAGATATTCATCTGAGCGAAGAGGATGAAGTGCCGACGCCGGTCACGGATGCCTCAGGCAACGGCGAACTGAGCATCGGCGCTGTGCGCAACGACTACGGTATCCCGGAGCTGCTGCAGTTCTGGTCAGTAGCGGACAACATTCGTTTTGGCGGCGCGCTGATGGCGGTGAAAACCGCTGAGAAACTGGTTCAGGAGTATCTGTAACCATGTCCGATGGTCAGACGCAAAAACTGGCGCTCGGCATCGAGTATGACGGTAGCCGTTACTACGGCTGGCAGCGTCAGAATGAAGTCCGCAGCGTGCAGGAGAAGGTAGAACGCGCGCTGTCGAAAGTCGCCGATCATCCGGTCAGCATTTTTTGTGCTGGCCGCACCGATGCAGGCGTACACGGGACGGGGCAGGTGGTCCATTTCGAGACCACCTCGCAGCGGCCTGATGGCGCCTGGACGCTGGGCGTCAACGCTAATCTGCCGCCGGATATTGCGGTGCGCTGGGTGAAAGCGGTGCCGGATGAATTTCATGCCCGCTTCAGCGCCACGGCCCGACGCTATCGCTACCTGATCTACAATCAGCGTCTGCGTCCGGCGGTGCTGGCGCAGGGCGTGACGCACTTTTACCATCCTCTGGATGCAGAGAAGATGCAGCGCGCCGGGCAGTGTTTGTTAGGCGAGAATGATTTCACCTCATTCCGAGCCGTGCAGTGCCAGTCGCGTACACCGTGGCGCAACGTGATTCACCTCAACGTGACGCGTCAGGGTCCCTACGTGATTGTGGATATCAAAGCCAATGCCTTTGTGCATCACATGGTGCGCAATATCGTGGGCAGCCTGATGGAGATAGGCTGCGGCAATAAGCCGGAGTCATGGATGGCAACGCTGCTGGCGGCGAAGGATCGGACATTAGCCGCAGCCACAGCCCGGGCAGAGGGGTTGTATCTGGTGGCGGTGGATTACCCATCCCACTTTGCGTTACCACAGCCGTCGATGGGACCGTTGTTCCTCGCGGATTAATTCACTTTCAGGACTTAAAAGGGCGCGCCATGGAGTTTCTCCATTTTCTGGTTGATTTTATTCTGCACATTGATGTGCATCTTGCCGAACTGGTTGCACAGTACGGTATCTGGATTTACGCTATTTTGTTCCTGATTTTGTTCTGCGAAACCGGTCTGGTGGTGACGCCCTTCCTGCCGGGTGACTCGTTGCTGTTTGTGGCGGGCGCACTGGCGGCGTTGCCGGGTAACGATCTTAATGTGCATGTGATGGTGGCATTATTAGTGGTGGCCGCGGTTCTGGGCGATGCGGTGAACTACACCATTGGCCGCCTGTTTGGCGAACGGTTGTTCAGTAACCCGAACTCGAAGATTTTCCGTCGCAGCCATCTGGATAAAACCCATGCGTTTTATGCCCGTCATGGCGGAAAAACCATTATCCTGGCGCGCTTCGTGCCGATCGTGCGAACCTTTGCGCCGTTTGTTGCCGGTATGGGCCATATGTCCTATCGCCACTTCGCGCTGTTCAACGTAACGGGTGCGCTGCTCTGGGTGCTGCTGTTCTCCTATGCCGGCTACCTGTTTGGCGATCTGCCGGTGGTGCAGGAAAACCTGAAGCTGCTGATTGTGGGCATTATCCTGGTCTCGATTCTGCCAGGTGTGATTGAAGTCTGGCGTCATCGCCGTCAGGCTAAGCAGCAGAAGCAGCCGTAAGGCTGCGCTAAGGGTAAGACCAGATTTTTATCCACAGTCTGAACAGGTTGTGGTTTAATGAGCGACATTTACCGTCTGCTGAAGCGGTTTTCAGCAGTATCAAGACGACTGGACCAGGTCAGTTTTAAACAGAAAGGTCATCAATGAGCTGGATTGAACGCATTCTTAATAAAAGCACCGGAACGCCTGTGCGCAAAGCCAGTATCCCGGAAGGGGTCTGGACCAAGTGTGACAGCTGTGGTCAGGTGCTCTACCGCGCCGAGCTGGAGCGTAATCTTGAGGTCTGCCCGAAGTGTGACCATCACATGCGGATGCACGCACGTGAGCGCCTAGGCAGTGTCCTCGATCAGGGCACGATGGTTGAGCTGGGTAGTGAACTTGAACCTAAAGATCTGCTCAAGTTCCGTGACTCCAAAAAGTACAAAGATCGTCTGATCGCGGCCCAGAAAGACACCGGTGAGAAAGATGCGCTGGTGGTCATGAAAGGTCAGCTGCACAGCATGCCGGTTGTTGCGGCGGCCTTTGAATTTGCCTTTATGGGCGGTTCAATGGGCTCTGTGGTCGGTGCGCGTTTTGTACGTGCGGTTGAGCAGGCGTTAGAAGATAACTGCCCGCTGATCTGCTTCTCCGCCAGCGGCGGGGCGCGTATGCAGGAAGCGCTGCAGTCGCTGATGCAGATGGCGAAAACCAGTGCGGCACTGGCAAAAATGCGTGAGCGCGGTCTGCCTTATATTTCCGTGCTGACTGACCCGACTATGGGTGGTGTTTCGGCCAGTTTTGCCATGCTGGGCGACCTCAATATCGCGGAACCTAAAGCACTGATCGGCTTTGCCGGCCCACGCGTTATTGAGCAGACCGTGCGTGAAAAACTGCCGCCGGGCTTCCAGCGCAGTGAGTTTCTGATTGAAAAGGGCGCGATTGATATGATCATTCGCCGTCCGGAAATGCGCTACAAACTGGCAAGCCTGCTGGCAAAAATGATGAACCTGCCGGCACCGCTGCATGATGGTGAACAGTCCGCTCCGGCGACGACTGAATCGGAAAGCAACGAGGCCTGACAGGAGATAGAGAGGTGCGTCCAAAGCACCTCTTACCAATGCACCGTATACCGCAGCAGCAGCCTGCCAGGTATAAATAAGCAAAACGGGACATATGGACAATCTTCACCTTCCCCAAGCCACGTCGCCTTTGGCCACGTGGCTTTATTATCTTGAGCACCTGCATACTCAGGCCATTGAACTGGGTCTGGACCGTATTCGTCAGGTAGCGCTTCGTCTCGACCTGCTGAAACCCGCTCCTTTTGTCTTTACCGTGGCCGGTACCAATGGCAAAGGCACCACCTGTCGTACCCTGGAAACGCTGCTGATCGCCGCGGGCTACCGCGTGGGCGTGTACAGCTCACCGCATCTGGTGCGCTATACCGAGCGCGTTCGGGTTCAGGGAGAAGAGCTGAGTGAAGCGCAGCACTGTGCCAGCTTTGCGGAGATTGAAGCCGGACGAGCAGATATTTCGCTGACCTATTTTGAATTTGGCACGCTCTCCGCGTTGAATCTGTTCCGCCAGGCGCAGCTGGATGTCGTGATCCTCGAAGTCGGCCTCGGCGGACGGCTGGATGCGACAAACATCGTGGATGCCGATGTCGCGGTGGTCACCAGCATTGCGCTCGATCACACCGACTGGCTTGGCCCGGATCGCGAAAGCATCGGGCGTGAAAAAGCCGGTGTGTTCCGGGCGGGGAAACCTGCGGTAGTGGGTGAACCGGATATGCCGCAGAGTATTGCCCTGGTCGCACAGGAAAAAGGTGCGCAGCTGTTGCAGCGCAACCGTGACTGGTCGTGGCATGCGCAGGCAGAAAGCTGGTCACTGCGTGATGCGACAGGTGAGCTGAACGATCTGCCGCTGCCACAGGTGCCGCTGCCTAACGCGGCGACCGCGCTGGTGGCGCTGCGGGTCTCCGGGCTTGAGGTCAGTGAGGCGCAGATTCGCGCCAGCCTGCCGCTGGCGATGCTGCCAGGCCGTTTTCAGACCCTCAGCGAATCACCGCGCGTTATTCTGGATGTCGCCCATAACCCGCATGCGGCAGCATATCTGGCGTCGCGGCTGGCTGCACTGCCGAAACGCGGCAAAGTGCATGCCGTGGTGGGCATGCTGCATGATAAAGATATCGCCGGAACGCTGGCGGCGCTGGCACCGGTGGTCGATGCCTGGTACTGCGCGCCCCTCGAGGGTCCGCGCGGCGCCAGTGCTGAGCAACTGCTGAACAACCTGCCGCAGGGCGAGGCTTTTAGTTCGGTTGAGCTCGCCTGGCAGCAGGCACGCCAGCGGGCAGCGCCGCAGGACATTGTGCTGGTCTGTGGTTCATTCCACACCGTTGCACAGGTCATGGAATCGATTGAAACGGAGAAAGGACGTGGCAAGTAAGTTTCAGAACCGTTTAGTCGGCACCGTTATTCTGGTCGCCGTTGGCGTGATTGTGCTGCCAGGGCTGCTGGATGGTCAGAAAAAGCATTACAAAGAGGAGTTCGCCGCCATTCCGCTGGTGCCGAAACCTGACGATCAGCAGGACAGCGAAATGGTGCCGCCGGTAACCCAGTCGCTGCCGGCACAGCCGCCGGAAGGCGCGGGCAATGCGGTCAGCAGCAGCAATGGCAATGGCAACGGTAAAACCAACGCTACGGCAGAGCAGGGTCGGACTCAACCGGAAGACGAGAGCGATCCGGTAGTGGTCTCGCCGCCGCCGGTTCATCAGTCTGTGCCCGCACAGACGGTGACGAAGCCGAAGGTCGTTGAGCAGCAGAAACCGAAAGTAACAGAGCAGCCTAAGCAGAAGCCGGTCGAACAGCAGAAGCCAAAAGTCGTGGAGCAGCCTAAACCTAAACCGGTTGAACAGCCTAAAGTGGTCGAACAGCCGAAGCAGGAAGAGGCGCCAAAATCAGCAGAGACGACAGCGCCGGCAGGGCAGGCTTATGTGGTGCAGTTAGGTGCGCTGAAAAACGCCAGCAAAGTGAATGAGATTGTCGCGCAGCTGCGGCTGTCGGGCTATCGCGCCTTTACCGTGCCTTCAACGCCGGTACAGGGTCAGATCACCCGCATTTACGTTGGGCCTGATGCGTCGAAAGCCAAAATGCAGAGTGCGGTTGGCGAGCTGAAAAGTATCTCAGGACTGGGCGGTGTCGTGAAACCCTACAGCGCCCGCTAAAACGGGCGATTGGCGCTGCCGATAGCAGTAACAGGCAGCGTCTTTTACCCCTCAGGCAGCGCGTTTAATGCGCGCTGCCGCGAAAAAAATTGACGATTTTCAACGGCCTGTCCGGCTGAGAATCACCCGGGCGATAGCGTTTTTTTTCATCGCCTTTTTTATGGATGCAGAAAAAGAAAACCGCTACGCAAACGTTTTCTTTTTCTGTTAGAATGCGCCCCGAACTGGATGCAGGGGTGCAATTGCACTGGCGCTGGAAGAGTTCATGATCTGGATTGATTACGTCATTATTGCGGTAGTTGGTTTTTCGGCTCTGGTCAGCCTGGTCCGTGGGTTTGTCCGGGAAGCCTTATCTCTTGTTACCTGGGGATGCGCGTTTTTTGTCGCCAGTCATTACTACGCCTACCTTGCAGTCTGGTTTACAGGTTTTGACGACGAACTGGTTCGTAACGGTATCGCCATCGGTGTGCTGTTTGTGGCAACCCTGATTGTGGGGGCCATTGTGAACTACGTTATCGGCACGCTGGTGGAAAAAACCGGCCTGTCGGGAACCGACCGGGTGTTGGGCGTCTGTTTCGGGGCATTGCGTGGTGTGCTGATCGTAGCCGCTTTGCTGTTCTTCCTCGATACATTCACTGGGTTTTCCAAAAGTCCGGACTGGCAACAGTCTCAACTCATTCCCGAGTTCAGTTATATAATCAGGTGGTTTTTTGATTACCTGAAAAGCACGTCGAGTTTTTTACCCCGGTGATGTGACCGGGAGTGCGGCTTAATGAGGAAATGACAACATGTGCGGTATTGTCGGTATCACCGGTTTCATGCCGGTCAACCAGTCGATCTATGACGCGTTAACGGTGCTCCAGCACCGCGGGCAGGATGCCGCAGGCATTTGTACTATCGATGCGCTGAAATGTTTTCGCCTGCGAAAGGCAAACGGCCTGGTCAGCGACGTTTTCGAAGCACGCCACATGCAGCGTCTGCAGGGCAATATGGGGATCGGTCACGCGCGTTATCCAACCGCGGGAAGCTCCAGTGCCTCTGAAGCGCAGCCATTCTATGTAAACTCCCCGTATGGCATCACCCTGGCGCACAACGGTAACCTGACCAACGCCCACGTGCTGCGTAAGCACCTGTTTGAAAAGGGCCGCCGTCACGTTAATACCACCTCAGATTCTGAAATCCTGCTGAACATCTTTGCGCAGGAGTTAGATCGTTTTCAAAACGATCCGCTGACAGCCGACAACATCTTTGCTGCGGTTGCTGCCGTGCATCAGCAGGTGCGCGGTGCCTATGCGGTGGTGTCGATGATTATCGGCCACGGTATGGTCGCCTTCCGTGATCCTAACGGTATCCGTCCGCTGGTGCTGGGCAAGCGCGTTATCGCTGATGGCCGCACCGAATATATGGTCGCCTCCGAGAGCGTGGCGCTGGATACGCTGGGCTTTGAGTTCATCCGTGACGTTGCACCGGGTGAAGCGGTCTATGTGACTGAAGCGGGCCAGCTGTCTACCCGTCAGTGCGCTGAAAATCCGAAAAGCAATCCGTGCCTGTTCGAGTATGTCTATTTTGCGCGTCCCGACTCCTTCCTCGACAAAATCTCGGTCTACAGCGCCCGTGTCCGTATGGGTACCAAACTGGGTGAGAAAATTGCGCGCGAGTGGGAAGATCTCGATATCGACGTCGTGATTCCGATTCCTGAAACCTCCACCGATATCGCGCTGGAAATTGCACGTATTCTCGACAAACCCTATCGCCAGGGTTTCGTGAAGAACCGGTACGTTGGCCGTACTTTTATCATGCCGGGCCAGCAGTTACGCCGCAGCGCGGTGCGCCGCAAGCTCAACGCTAACCGCGCCGAATTCCGTGATAAAAATGTGCTGCTGGTGGATGACTCTATTGTTCGCGGTACCACCTCAGAGCAGATCATTGAGATGGCGCGTGAAGCGGGCGCAAAAAGGGTTTATCTGGCATCAGCGGCGCCGGAAATTCGTTTCCCGAACGTCTACGGTATCGATATGCCCAGCGCCACGGAACTGATTGCGCATGGCCGTGAAGTGGAAGAGATTCGCCAGCTGATTAAAGCCGATGCGCTGATCTTCCAGGATCTGGACGATCTGATCGAAGCGGTTCGCGAAGAGAATCCGGACATTGCACAATTTGAGTGCTCGGTGTTCAACGGCATTTACGTGACGAAAGATGTCGATCAGCAATATCTGGAGTATCTTGAGTCGCTGCGTAATGATGATGCCAAAGCGCTTCAGCGGCAGAACGAAGTCGAAAACCTCGAGCTGCATAACGAAGGCTGATACCTTCAGCAGGCGGGCAGCATAAAACAGGGCGGGAGCAATCCCGCCCTGTTTGTTTTCAGAAACCCGCAGGCCGCGTATGATGGCCCATTGGCTGACATAAGGTTGGAATATGAAACGACTCATCATTGGCATCTCTGGCGCAAGCGGGGTGATCTATGGCGTGCGCATGCTGCAGGTGTTGCAGCAGGTGGAAGAAGTAGAAACGCATCTGGTCATGAGTCAGGCGGCGCGTCAGACGCTGGGACTGGAGAGCGATTATTCGCTGCGTGACGTGCAGGCGCTGGCCGATGTGGTGCATGACGTGCGCGATATTGCAGCAAATATCTCATCTGGATCGTTTAAAACGCTGGGCATGGCGATTTTACCCTGCTCAATGAAAACGCTCTCTGGCATCGTCCACAGTTACAGTGACTCGTTGCTGACCCGTGCGGCTGACGTGGTGTTAAAAGAGCAGCGTAAGCTGGTGCTGTGCGTGCGCGAAACCCCGCTGCATGTTGGGCATCTGCGAATGATGACCACCGCCGCAGAGCTGGGTGCCATTATCATGCCACCCGTGCCGGCATTTTATCATCGGCCTGAAACGATCGATCAGCTGATCGATCAGACCGTTAACCGGGTTATCGACCAGTTTGATATCGAATTATCGGAAGATCTCTTCACGCGCTGGCAGGGTGCATAAAGTTCCGCTGGCGCACTTATTTAGTGCATAAGCGCGCCTCGGATCACTCTTCGTGCATTTGACGCACCAAAAGTTAACAACGTCGCTTTTTCTCTTTTACTTCACTGCTATATTCCCCTCACAAACACAGCGTTTTCGCCTGTCTGACATCACGCTAACAGCGTGGTTAACTTGCAGAACTGGCATGAAACATGCAAATTACTTTGCGCAAACACATCACGAACCACATAACAAAAAGCACTTCACTTGAGGGTAATCTATGAAAAAGCGTGTTCTGGCTCTTTCCCTGATGCTGGGCTTATCCAGTGCTGCCAGCGTCTTCGCGGCGGTTCCGGGTTCAATCCGTATCGGCACAGATCCAACTTACCCACCGTTTGAGTCGAAAAACGCGCAAGGCAAGTTAGTGGGCTTCGATATCGACCTCGCTAACGAAATCTGTAAACGTATTCATACCCAATGTACCTATGTTGAGAGCGACTTTGATGCGCTGATCCCTTCGCTGAAAGCGAAGAAAATTGATGCCATCATCTCCTCACTTTCCATCACAGCGAAACGTCAGGAAGAGATCGCCTTCTCGGAAAAACTCTACGCCGCTAACGCGCGTTTAGTCGCGCCGAAGGGATCGAAAATTGAGCCGACCATTGAGTCCCTGAAAGGCAAAAACATCGGTCTGCTGCAGGGCACCACCCAGGAAACTTACGCCAATCAGAACTGGCGGCCAAAAGGGGTGAACGTCACACCTTATGCAAACCAGGATCTGGTCTATCAGGATCTGAATGCCGGTCGTATTGATGCTGCCTTCCAGGATGAAGTGCAGGCCAGCGAAGGGTTCCTGAAGCAGCCGGTCGGTAAAAATTACGCCTTCGCCGGTCCGGCCGTGAAAGATGACAAGATTTTTGGCGTCGGTACCGGCATGGGACTGCGTAAAGATGACAGCGAACTGAAAGCCGCCATCGACAAAGCCTTTGCTGACATGCGTAAAGATGGCACCTACGACAAGATTGCGAAGAAATACTTCGATTTCAACGTGTACGGCGACTAACCATCCTGTCGCTTTACCCTCTGTATCCGTTTTGCCGGGTCTGAGCCGGTTCTGCCAGGTGCAGAATCGGGTTCTTTTCCGCTAATGGCGGATGGCATCTGCAACAGAGAGGTAAAGCTAAACTGCCCGTCTCGCTTGCGGGCAGCGTTTCGTTTTCACCCCACGACAGGACCCTCTCGATGCTGTATGGCTATTCTGATGTAATTCTTCGGGGCACGCTGGTGACGCTGGAGCTGGCGCTCACTTCCGTCGTGCTGGCAGTGCTGCTGGGCCTGATTGGCGCAGGCGCGAAACTGTCGCGCAGCCGGCCACTGGCGATGATTTTTGAAGGCTACACCACGCTGATTCGTGGCGTGCCAGACCTTGTACTGATGCTGCTGATCTTCTACGGTCTGCAGATTGTCCTCAACCAGATAACCGATGCGCTGGGCATGGCGCAGTTTGATATCGACCCGATGGTCGCCGGTATCATCACGCTCGGCTTTATCTATGGTGCCTACTTCACCGAAACGTTCCGCGGCGCCTTTATGGCCGTGCCTCAGGGGCAGATTGAAGCAGCAACCGCGTTTGGCTTTACCGGCGCGCAGGTGTTCCGCCGCATTCTGTTTCCGGCCATGATGCGCTACGCGCTGCCAGGCATCGGCAACAACTGGCAGGTGATTCTGAAAGCCACCGCGCTGGTCTCGCTGCTGGGGCTGGAAGATGTGGTGAAGGCGACGCAGCTGGCAGGAAAAAGTACCTGGCAGCCGTTCTACTTCGCCATTGTGGCCGGTGTGATTTATCTGGTATTTACCACGCTGTCAAACGGTGTGCTGTGGTGGCTCAACCGGCGCTATACGGTAGGTGTAAAGAGGGCGAGTTATGATTGATATTATTCAGGAATACTGGAAATCGCTGCTCTGGACTGACGGTTATCGTTTTACCGGTGTAGCTATCACCCTGTGGCTGCTGATCCTCTCGGTCACCATTGGCGGATGTCTGGCAATCCTGCTGGCGATAGCGCGGGTTTCCCCTAACCGGTTTATCAGCTTTCCGGTCTGGCTCTTCACCTACGTCTTTCGCGGCACGCCGCTCTATGTGCAGCTGCTGGTGTTCTACTCCGGCATGTACACGCTGGAGATTGTGAAAGGCACTGAACTGCTGAATGCCTTTTTCCGCAGTGGTCTGAACTGTACGCTGCTCGCCTTCACCCTCAACACCTGCGCCTACACCACGGAAATTTTTGCCGGTGCGATTCGCTCGGTGCCACACGGTGAAATTGAGGCGGCACGGGCATACGGCTTCTCTACTTTTAAACTCTATCGCTGCATTATCCTGCCATCGGCGCTGCGTACGGCACTGCCGGCCTACAGCAACGAAGTGATTCTGATGCTGCACTCCACGGCGCTGGCCTTCACCGCCACCGTGCCGGATCTGCTGAAAATCGCGCGGGATATTAACTCGGCGACCTATCAGCCGTTTACCGCCTTTGGTCTGGCGGCTGTGTTGTACCTGATTATCTCTTACGTGTTGATCAGCCTGTTCCGCCTGGCGGAACGTCGCTGGCTGGCCCACGTGAAACCCTCTTCATCGCATTGAGTAGAACTATGGCTGACAATAAATTAAGCGTCACCGAATTGCATAAGCGTTACGGTGAACATGAAGTGCTGAAAGGGGTCTCGTTAACTGCTAAAGCGGGCGATGTGATCAGTATCATTGGATCGTCCGGCTCAGGGAAAAGTACCTTTTTACGCTGCATCAACTTCCTCGAAAAACCGAGTGAAGGCAGCATCATGGTGAATAACCAACAAATCACCTTAGTCCGTGACAAAGATGGTCAGCTCAAAGTGGCTGACAAAGAGCAGCTGCGCGCGTTACGTACCAGCCTGACCATGGTGTTCCAGCACTTTAATCTGTGGAGTCACATGACCGTGCTGGAAAACGTGATGGAAGCGCCGATTCAGGTGCTGGGGCTGAGTAAAGCGGCGGCGCGTGAGCGTGCCATCAAATACCTCGATAAAGTCGGAATTGATGCGCGGGCACAGGCAAAATATCCGGTTCACCTCTCCGGCGGTCAGCAGCAGCGTGTGTCGATTGCGCGCGCGCTGGCGATGGAGCCAGAGGTGTTGCTGTTTGACGAACCCACTTCGGCGCTTGATCCGGAGCTGGTCGGGGAAGTACTGCGCATCATGCAGAAGCTGGCGGAGGAGGGCAAAACCATGGTGGTCGTGACCCACGAGATGGAGTTTGCCCGTCACGTCTCCAGTCATGTCATTTTCCTGCATCAGGGTAAAATCGAAGAGCAGGGGCCGCCTGCGGAACTGTTCGGCAGCCCGAAAAGCCCACGTTTACAGCAGTTCCTCAAGGGATCGCTGAAGTAACGGTTAGATGTTAGTTAAGGTGAGGGAATCAGGGCACCGGCGTAACGTGCCCTGCGCAGAATAAGTGCGAGCCGCGTTTGAGATTTTGCGTCATCTCTGCGTTCTGCCCTCGCACTCTGCATCCATGCTGAGATATCACTTTTGCAGTAGCTTCAGCGCCGTATCCTCATCGGTCACCAGTCCCGATACCCAGCCGCCCTGTAATGCGGCACGGATTGCTGGATACTTGCGCTCGCTACCCGCAAAGCCAATAATTTTACGCTGAGTCCGGCTTTCCAGTCGCACGCTGGTCAGTAGCTCATCCGTTTCGCCCCATACCCGCTCACCCTGCTGATTGAAAAAGTGACCGAGCATTTCGCCCACCACGCCGCGCCCATTTAGCGCCTCGACCTGCGCATCTGTGATGAATCCCTCGGCATTCAAAGGACAGCCCGGCATCACTTCGCCAATACCCACAAAAGCCACGTCCGCCTGTAATGCGCGATCAATGACGCGCTGGTAAACCTTATGCTGAACCCACATCGCTTTATCCTCTGGGGTGTCGGCGTATAAGGGCGCTGGGATAAAGAAATACTTACCTTGCATCTTTTCGGCCATCTTCAACGGTACGTCATAGCGAGTACCGGAATCATCCCGCGCGATGGCACCAATCATGGAAACGCAATGATGCTGCGGGCGATCAACCCAGGGTAGCGCATCAATCATTGAGCGCAGGGTTTTACCGGAACCAATACCGAACACCTGAGGCGTTTCCTCATTGATGAATTGTGTCATCACCGCCGAGCCTTCAACTGCCAGCATTTGTTGAATAGCCTCATCATTCAGACTGGCCGATGGCACAACGCGGCACAAATCCAGACCAAACTTCGCCTGTACCTCACGCGCCAGCTGCAGACAGTGTGTGACGGGATGATCAATTTTTACGTTCACCATGCCCATTTCACGTGCACTGGATACCAGCCGCTGCGCTACCTGTCGTGACAAACCCAATGCCTGCGCAATCTCCTGCTGTGTCACGCCTGCGACGTAATACATCCATGCAGCACGTGCGGCCAGCTCCTGCTTTTTTTCTTCTCTGCTCATCACGATGTTCCGTCGAATTTGAGGGGACATCTTAACGCCGTGCGGGTCGAAAAGCACTAACTGAGCAAAAGCCCGGAATGAGAGCAAAAATATTATTTGTGACTCAGCTCGCAGAAGGATCTTCGTAATAGGCACTATGCTACAGGTCATCGGGCAAATGCCCTTAGGTGTGGCAAATGTTTAAATGAGGCGATTATGAACAACCAATCAGTGTGGATGCACATCGGCGCGGGATCTTTTCATCGTGCACATCAGGCGTGGTATCTGCATAAACTGCGTGAGCAGGGTGATGAAAGCTGGAGCATCGCGCTCGGCAATATCCGTAATGACGCAGTGCCGCTGCTCAATCAGCTCGCGGCGCAGCAGGGAGAATATGTGCTGGAAACCGTGACGCCTGAAGGTAAGCGCGACTACGAAACCATCACTTCGCTGCGCAAAATTTTGCCCTGGGACAGTGATATCAGTGCGTTGATCGAGCAGGGGGCCAGTGCGGAAACGCGTGTGATTAGCTTTACCGTGACCGAAGCGGGTTACTACCTGACGCCCGCGTTTACCCTGGATCTCAATCAGGCAGATGTGAAGGCCGATCTGGGTGGCGATATCCGCACCCTTTACGGTGCACTCAGCCATATTCTGACACAGCGTGTTGCGCAAGGCGGTCCGCCGGTTACGCTGCTGAACTGCGACAATCTGCGGCACAATGGTGAGCGTTTCCGTGACGCCTTCCTGGCGTTTCTTACGGCCAAAGGCGATACCGCGCTGGCCGACTGGGTGCGCACGCAAACCCGTTCACCGAATACCATGGTTGATCGCATTACACCCCGTCCTACTCCGGAGGTGGCAGAACGCGTGCAGGCGGCGACCGGCAAACAGGATGGCGCAGCAGTAATGGCCGAATCTTTTATTCAGTGGGTCATTGAGGATGATTTTATTGCCGGGCGCCCGGCGCTGGAAAAGGTCGGTGTTGAACTGGTGGAATCGGTACTGCCGTGGGAAGAGGCGAAAATTCGCATCCTCAATGCGACACATGCTGCGATTGCCTGGGCGGGCACACTGATTGGTCTGAACTATATCGATGAGAGCACCAGCCATCCGGCGATTTATCAACTGGCTCACGACTATGTGACCCAGGATGTCATTCCTTCTCTGTCTCCCAGCCCGCTTGATTTAGCGGATTATCGTGACGTGGTGCTGGCCCGCTTCAGTAATCCTTACATTAAAGATACCAATCAGCGCGTCGGTGCCGATGGTTTATCCAAAATTCCCGGCATGGTGACGCCAACCCTGCAACAGTGCTACCAGCGCGGTGCGCAGCCCACCGCAACGGCGGTGATTCCGGCACTGTTCTTCCTGTTTATGCAGCGATGGGCCGATGACAATTTACCCTATTGCTATCAGGACGGTGCGCTACAGGTCGATACGCTACGTAAGCAGTTCGCCAGCGCCGATCCGCTCCATGCGTACCTGAGTGATAGCGCGCTGTTTGCGGAACTGGCATCTGATAAGGCGTTTCATGAGTTAGTCACCCGCCGTGTTGCGAGTTTGCAGCAGTGGCTGAAACAGCCTGAACTGGCGGCGGTGTAATTATGTATCTCGGCATTGATATTGGTACCTCAGAGCTTAAAGCGCTGATCATTAATACGCACGGTGAGATTGTGGCGGCTCAGCACGCCACGCTGAGCGTGCAGCGTCCCCATCCCCACTGGGCTGAACAGGATCCTGAATGCTGGTGGCAAGCCTGCAGCGAGGTTCTGGCGGGATTACGTCATCAGTTTCCTCTGGCATGGGCCGCGATTCGCGCTATTGGATTATCGGGACAGATGCACGGGGCCGTGTTGCTGGATGCCGGAGGGAAGGTGCTGCGTCCGTGTATCCTCTGGAACGACACGCGCAGTGCACCGCAGTGTGAAAGGCTACGGAAGAGCAATCCCCGGATAATGGAAATTAGCGGCAATATGATTATGCCCGGCTTCACTTTGCCGAAACTGCACTGGGTCGCGGAAAATGAGCCAGAAATTTTCAGCCGTATCGATAAGGTCCTGCTGCCGAAAGATTACCTGCGCTGGCGTCTTACCGGGCGCTTTGTCAGTGAGCCTTCGGATGCTGCCGGAACGCTGTGGCTCGATGTCTCCCGGCGTGACTGGTCGGAAGAACTGCTGGCCATCACCGGACTGAAGCGTGCCCAAATGCCTGAACTGGTAGAAGGCAGTGCCATAAGTGGACGCCTGCAGCCGACGCTGGCGAGCGAGTGGGGTTTATCTACTGCGGTTACTGTCGCGGGAGGCGGCGGTGACAATGCCGCATCGGCAGTCGGTGTGGGGGCGGTGAATCCCGGTGATGCGTTTATCTCATTGGGTACCTCCGGTGTGATTTTTGTCGTAAACGACCGCTTACGGGCTGACCCTCAATGCGGGGTGCACGCCTTTTGCCATGCGTTACCGGGCCGCTGGCACCAGATGAGTGTGATGCTTAGCGCCGCCAGTTGTCTGCGCTGGTTGTGCAATCTGCTGTCGGTCAGTGAAAGCCAGCTGATGGAGGAGATGGTCCAGCTCAGTGATGAGCAAGTGCGTAGCGCCCCGGTTTTCCTGCCCTATCTGTCTGGTGAACGCACACCACATAACGATCCTGACGCATCCGGTTCTTTCTTCAATCTGCGCCATGAAACCCCGCGCGCCTTGCTGGGCTATGCGGTGGTTGAAGGCGTGGCATTTGGGCTGGCTGATGGGTTGAGTGTGCTCGGCGATGCCAGGCATCACATTCAGCAGTGCAGCCTGACCGGTGGTGGCGCACGTAGCACATTGTGGGCTCAATTGATTGCCGATGTGCTGCAACTGCCCATTGTTACCCATCCCGCCAGCGCATCTGGCGCGCTGGGTGCGGCACGTTTAGCGTGGCTGGCTGATGGCGGCCTTGAGCATGAGGTGTGTCTGAAGCCGGCTGTGCAGGCGCGCTACCAACCGGACGAGACGCGCGGTGCCGTGCTGCAAAAGCGGCTATGTCTGTTCCGGGAACTCTACGTCCAGCAACAACAGGTGCGCAGTTTGCTGCCTGCATAACGACTAACCAGACAGAAGGTAATTGTGATGCAATCGAACGAATACTGGTTTGGCTTACCGAAAAAGATGTTCTGGGGCTTCCTCGCTATCGCAATCTTTATGGCGGGTGATGGCTTTGAAATGGCGTTTCTGTCGCGCCATATCACCGATATGGGCTTTACGCCCGCGCAGTCTGCAGTCGTATTCACCTTCTATGGCTTAGCGGCAGCCCTGGCGGCCTGGGCATCTGGCGTGGTAGCCGAGTTGATCACACCGCAGCGCGCGATGATGATTGGCTTTGTGTTATGGATCGTGATGCATACGCTGTTTATGTCGCTGGGGCTTGGCCTGCGCAACTATCCGCTGATGGTGCTGTTCTACGGCATTCGCGGGCTGGCTTATCCGCTGTTTATCTACTCTTTCATGATGATGCTGGTGCAGGTCTTACCGCGCGAAAAACTGGCGGCGGCGACCGGCTGGTTCTGGGCGATGTATTCTGTCGGCATCGGGGTGATTGGCAGTTATCTGCCAAGTCTCACCATCCCGATGCTGGGGGAAACCGGAACGCTATGGCTGGCTATTATCTGGGTGGCTTGTGGTGGGATCCTCGCATACTTCAGCCTGCGCAAGGTACCGGTGGATCGCTCTCGTGTGAATTTGCCGATGCGTGACAAGATGACAGAGATGGCGCGTGCCGTGACCATCCTGTTCACCAATCAGAATGTGTTTTATGCCTGCCTGATTCGCATCATCAACACGCTGTCGCTGTTTGGTTTCGCCATTATCATGCCACTGCTGTTTGTCGATCGTCTCGGCTTTACCATCTCTGAATGGCTACAAATCTGGGCGGTGTTCTTCTTTGTCACTATATTTACGAATATCTTCTGGGGCCTCACGGGAGAGAAGCTGGGCTGGATCCGTCAGGTGCGCTGGTTTGGTTGCCTGGGGATGGCCATCTCCAGCCTGACCTTTTATTATCTGCCGCTGTATGCGGGTCATAACTTCTGGGTCGCATTAATCCCTGCGGTAATGCTGGGCATTTTTGTCGCCGCGTTTGTACCGATGACCGCTGTATTTCCCACGCTGGAACCGCATCATAAAGGCGCTGCGGTCTCTATTTACAACCTCTCCGCAGGACTCAGTAACTTTGTGGCACCGGCTATCGCCTCAGTCATGCTGCCGTTCTTCGACATTGTCGGTGTGGTATGGGCCTATACCGGGCTATACGTGTTCGCTGGCGTGCTGACCTTTATTATTCGTGTGCCACAACCGGGGCATACGCGTGAAGAGAAGGTAGTGAAGTCGCGTGTAGCAGAGCAGCGTAACTAACGAAACATACGGCGGCCCAGGGCCGCCGTATGTTTATCCTGCGACATCCTGCAGCGCTTCCTGCAAATCGTACCAGCGGAAACCAAAGCCTGAGGCTTCCAGCCGTTTTGGCAGCACATGCTGTCCTCCCAGCACCAGCACCGACGATTCGCCCATCATCAGTTTAATGGCGCTGGCAGGCGTGCGCATAAAGGCCGGACGATGCATAACCTGGCCCAGGGTAGCGGCAAACTGCTCGTTACGCACCGCGTAGGGAGCGACCATATTGAACGGACCCCGCAGATCGTCATGCTCCAGCAGCCAGATAATGGCGTTTAGCATGTCATCAATGTGAATCCACGGCATGTACTGTTTACCACTGCCAATCGGCCCGCCGATGCCGAGTTTAAAGGGCAGCTTCATTTTGCTGAGTGCGCCGCCCTCAGACGCCAGCACCACGCCGGTTCGCAGCAGGCAGACGCGGGTGCGTTCGCTTTCAGCCGCGAGCGCCAGCTGCTCCCAGCGGGCGCAGAGCTGATGAGTAAACTCATCCTGACCCTGATCCTCTTCAGTCAGCACCAGATCGCCGGTGTTGCCATAAAAGCCGGTTGCCGAACCTGAGATCAACACGGACGGTGGCGTGGCGCTGGCGTTGATCAGTGAGACAATCTGCTCGGTTATCTGCCAGCGGCTTTCACACAGCTGCTGTTTATGCGGCTCCGTCCAGCGTTTGTCGGCAATAGGTTCTCCCGCCAGATTAATGACCGCATCGATCGTATCCAGGTTCGACTGTTGCGCCAGCCCTGACCAGAGCGCGACCTCTTCGCCCAGTTTTTCACGCGCGCTGACCACGTCACGCGTCACCACACTGATCTGATGCCCCAGCTGTTGCAGGCGCGGAATCAGGTGACGGCCAATCAGTCCCGTGCCACCGGTAATAAGAATGTGCATGTTGCGGCTCCCTTGATGTTTTTGTTATTTGCACCTTTCAGCATAGAAGAGTCGAGCCACTCTATCGTGAGTCGCGTCGCGCTTTCTTATTCCGGAGGCAGAGATCGGATCAGCTCAGCGTTGCCTTCCCAAATAAAAATCGGTAAACATGATGCAACCCTGACAGCCAATTGAGGTAACCGATGAATTATCCGTCCATCACCCTGTGGTCAGATTCATCATTTTTCAGTCCTTACGCCATGTCGGCCTATGTTGCTCTTACCGAAAAAGGGATCCCTTTCCAGCTGAAGCGCGTCGATTTGTCGCAGAATCAGCAATACGCCGCGGCTTACCGCGAGCTGTCGCTGACCTGCCGGGTCCCGACCCTGCAGATTGATGCGTTCCTGTTAAGCGAATCCTCGGCGATTACCGAATATCTTGAAGAGCGCTTTCCGGCGCCCGAATTTGAGCGCCTCTATCCCCGCGACCGCGAGAAGCGTGCCCGCGCCAGAGAGATCCAGGCCTGGCTGCGCAGTGACTTCCTGTGGATACGTCAGGAGCGTCCCACAGAAGTGCTGTTTGCCGGTGAGCGCTTTGCGCCGCTGACCGCATCAGCGCAGCAGGCGGTGGATAAACTGGTTATGGCCGTCGATCGCCTGCTGCCGGACGGGCAACAGAACCTGTTTGGCGAGTGGTCAATTGCGGATACCGATCTGGCGGTGATGCTTAACCGGCTGGTATTGCATGGCGATCCTTTGCCCGCGCGTCTGCGGGATTATGCTGAGTTTCAGTGGCAGCGAGCCTCAGTACAGCTGTGGTTAGCAGAAAGTGGTAAAAATCGGTAACAGCCAGGGCTTGCTCAGGCTGCCGGAAGTGATTACCTTACGCCACATAAAAATAAAGACGTGGCAAACTGCGTACCCAAGTGTACGCCAAACAGGAAAGGGTTACGGATGGTGGATCAAACTGCGGGTGACGGCATCGAGTGGGTCGATATCGTAAACGAAGAGAATGAAGTTGTTGCTCAGGCAACACGTGCGCAGATGCGCGCTGAGTGCCTGCGTCACCGCGCTACCTATATTGTGGTTCATGACGGTATGGGCAAGATTCTGGTGCAGCGTCGCACTGAGATAAAAGATTTTATGCCGGGCAAACTGGACGCAACCGCAGGCGGCGTGGTGCAGAGCGGTGAAGATATGCTGGAGTCTGCGCGACGTGAAGCGGAAGAGGAGTTAGGAATTGCCGCGGTGCCGTTTGCTGAGCATGGCAAATTCTACTTCGAAGATCAGCACTGTCGCGTCTGGGGCGGACTGTTCAGTTGTGTGTCACATGGGCCGTTCGCCATGCAGGAATCGGAAGTCGATGAGATTATCTGGATGACGCCCGATGAGATCACCGCACGTTGTGATGAGTTCACTGACGATTCTCTGAAAGCGCTCTCTCTGTGGATGAGCCGCAACGGCGATAACCGGGCCTGAAAACGGGCGCTTTAACGCGTCTCAGCGATCCGCATTAAAGCTTCCGGCTCTGTTACCGGCGAAAAAAAGGCATGCCCTGGGGCATGCCTTTTTCGTTCTTACCTGACGCTTAGCCTTGTTCAGCCTGCTGAGACTGAATGGCGGTTAAGGCGATGGTATAGACGATGTCATCAACCAGCGCACCGCGCGACAGGTCGTTAACCGGCTTACGCATACCCTGCAGCATCGGCCCGATTGAGATCAGATCGGCTGAACGCTGTACCGCTTTATACGTGGTGTTACCGGTGTTCAGATCCGGGAAGATAAAGACGGTGGCGCGACCGGCAACCTGTGAATCTGGCGCTTTCGACTTCGCCACATCTTCCATGATCGCGGCGTCATACTGCAGCGGACCATCAATGACCAGATCAGGACGTTTTTCCTGCGCGATACGCGTTGCTTCACGCACTTTTTCAACGTCGCTGCCTGCACCTGACGTGCCGGTAGAGTAGGAGATCATCGCAACACGTGGATCGATACCAAAGGCTTTAGCAGAGTCGGCTGACTGAATTGCGATCTCAGCCAGCTGCTCAGCGGTGGGATCCGGGTTAATCGCGCAGTCACCGTAAACCAGCACCTGCTCCGGCAGCAGCATAAAGAACACCGATGAAACCAGTGAGCTGTTAGGCGCAGTTTTGATCAGCTGCAGAGGCGGACGAATGGTGTTGGCGGTGGTGTGAACCGCACCTGAAACCAGGCCATCCACTTCGCCACTTTCCAGCATCATGGTGCCCAGCACCACGTTATCTTCCAGTTGTTCCTGGGCGACCACTTCGGTCATCCCTTTGCTCTTACGCAGCTCAACCAGACGCGGCACGTAGTTTTCACGCACCTGTTCCGGATCAACAATCTCAACCCCTTTGCCCAGTTCGACACCCTGAGCCGCAGCAACACGCTGAATCTCATCCGGGTTGCCTAACAGTACGCAGGTGGCGATACCGCGTTCAGCACAGATAGCGGCCGCTTTAACCGTACGCGGCTCGTCACCCTCTGGCAGCACGACGCGTTTGCCCGCTTTGCGCGCCAGCTCAGTCAGCTGATAGCGGAAGGCCGGTGGCGACAGGCGACGGCTGCGCTCTGACGTGGCGGTCAGTGACTCAATCCAGTCAGCATTAATGTAGCTGGCAACATATTCCTGCACTTTCTCGATGCGCTGCGTATCGTCAGCGGGCACTTCAAGATTAAAGCTCTGCAGGCTCAGAGAGGTCTGCCAGGTATTGGTTTTCACCATGAACACCGGCAGGCCGGTCTGGAAGGCACGGTCACAGAGGCGCGCGATGCGATCGTCAATCTCGTAGTTACCGGTCAGCAGGATAGCGCCAATCTCAATGCCGTTCATGGCGGCCAGACAGGCGGCGACCAGTACATCCGGGCGGTCTGCGGAAGTCACCAGCAGTGAGCCTGGACGGAAATGCTCCAGCATGTGCGGGATACTACGGGCGCAGAAGGTGACCGATTTAACCCGGCGGGTCTGAATCTCACCTTCGTTGATGATGCGCGCATCCAGGTGGCGGCACATATCGATTGCGCGGGTGGCGATCAGATCAAAGCTCCACGGCACGCAGCCCAGCACCGGCAGCGGGCTGTCTGAGAACAACTGCTTAGGATCGATATTGGCGATGCTGGCTTTTGACGAGTCATCAAAAATTTCTGACAGGTCAGGGCGGGTACGCCCCTGATCATCGACCGGCGCGTTGAGTTTATTGATGATCACGCCAGTGATATTTTTATTCTTCTGACCGCCGAAGCTGCTCTGCGTCAGTTCAATGCGCTCTTTCAGTTGGGCCGGAGAGTCATTGCCCAGCGCCATCACGAAGACGATTTCCGCATTCAGGGTTTTCGCGATTTCATAGTTCAGCGCGTTGGCGAACTGATGCTTACGGGTAGGGACCAGACCTTCAACCAGTACCACTTCAGCATTCTGCGTGTTGGCATGGTAACGGGAGATGATCTCTTCCATCAGCACATCCTGCTGGTTCGATCCCAGCAGTGATTCAACACGTGACATCTGCAGCGGTTCAGCGGCAGGAATCGAAGAGTTCTTACGGATAATAGTGGTGGTTTGATCCGGCGTATCGCCGCCGGTACGCGGCTGAGCAATCGGCTTAAAGACGCTGAGCCGAACGCCTTTGCGCTCCATGGCGCGGATAACGCCGAGGCTGACGCTGGTCAGGCCGACGCTGGTGCCGGTCGGAATGAGCATAATTGTACGTGACACGTTTGAACCTCTCAGTAATGGCAGGGTGTCAAAAACAACTCCGTCAGCCTGAGCTGACGGAGAGAAGTGTTTACGCAGTCAGACGCGCGGCGTCCTGGGCGATGACCAGCTCTTCGTTGGTCGGGATCACCAGCGCCGGGCGGGTGCCTTCTTTATTGATGTAGCCAGACTTGCCGAAACGGGCCGCCAGGTTGCGATCGTGATCGACGTCAAAGCCCAGCAGCGCCAGTTTTTTCAGTGAGAGTTCACGAACCATCGCGGCGTTTTCACCGATGCCGCCAGTAAATACCACGGCGTCCAGGCGACCATCCATCAGCGCGGTGTAGCTGCCGATATATTTCGCCAGGCGATGACAGAAGACATCCATTGCGCGCTTCGCATCTTCTTTGGTGGTGTAGTTATCTTCCACGTAGCGGCAGTCGCTGGTGACTTCGGTCAGACCTAACAAGCCAGACTCTTTGGTCAGCAGTTTATTGATGGCATCGACGCCCATACCCAGCGTATCGTGCAGGAAGAAGATGATTGCCGGGTCGATGTCGCCACTGCGGGTACCCATCACCAGGCCTTCCAGTGGGGTCAGGCCCATTGAGGTGTCCACACACTCGCCGTTGCGAATGGCAGAGACAGAACCGCCGTTACCGAGGTGGCAGGTAATAATATTCAGTGACTCAAGCGGCTTGTTGAGCATTTTGGCCGCTTCGTGGGTCACATAGAAGTGGCTGGTGCCATGCGCGCCATAGCGACGAACGCCATGCTCTTTATACAATTTGTACGGCAGCGCATAGAGATAAGACTCTTCCGGCATTGTCTGATGGAAAGCGGTGTCAAATACCGCGACATTCTTATCTGACAGGTGCGGGAAGTTTTTCATCGCTTCATCAATACCGATCAGATGAGCCGGATTGTGCAGCGGTGCAAAAGAAGAGGCGTCTTTGATGCCCTGTACCACTTCTTCAGTGATGATGACTGACTGAGTCAGCTTCTCGCCGCCATGAACGATACGATGGCCGATTGCAGCAATTTGTGCCGAAAGCTCAGGTTTTTGTGCCAGAATGGTTTTAACGATAAAGTTCAGCGCTTCACTATGCGCTGCGCCAGCACCCAGAGGCGCTTCCTGTTTTTCGCCTTCCAGCTTCCATTTGATGCGGGCTTCAGGAAGGTGGAAACATTCCGCCAGGCCAGACAGGAATTCTTCACCGCTGGCAGGATTGAGGATGGCAAACTTAAGGGAAGAGCTGCCACAGTTCAGAACCAGAACTAACTTACTCGACATGGAAGTACCTATTTTTTGAGAGTGGCTAAATAAAACGCAATCAGACTAACAGCGTAGCCCATGAAAGCTGGTAGATTAATGACAAACATCATGCGGTAGACAGAATTCTGCATTTCCGCAAAAAATTTCGGCAATCTTACGCGAAAATTTGAAGATTGCCTCGTCTGAACCTGGCTCAGGCCTCTTCCCAAAAGCGCAATCCGCTTCCGGAAAGGGGGTAAAACGGCGTCAGAATAGCTGGAGTCACCTTTAAAGACAAAAATAATTGAAGGATGTCACGTAAAGTTGTGTAGTTATAACTATTTTTTAATTTTTACAGCATTAGTTGAGGTGAGCCATGGCGAATGAATCTGGCAGTACCAATTGGTTTCGGATGTTTCAGCGCGGCCAACACTATATGAAGACCTGGCCGGCTGATAAGCGCCTGGCACCCATGTTCCCGGAAAACCGTGTTTCATCGGCAACGCGTTTTGCTATTCGCTTTATGCCCCCTTTGGCGATTTTTACGCTGACCTGGCAGATCGCGATGGGCGGTCAGTTAGGCCCGGCCGTGGCGACCGCGCTGTTTGCCTGTACCCTGCCGATGCAGGGATTATGGTGGCTGGGAAAGCGTTCTGTGACGCCGCTGCCGCCGACGCTGCTTAACTGGTTTCATGAAGTTCGTGCCCGGCTGGAAGAAGCGGGGCAGGCGACAGCGCCAGTAGAAGGCAAGCCGACCTATCAGGCGCTGGCCGATCTGCTAAAGCGGGCGTTCAAACAACTCGACCGCACTTTCCTCGACGATCTCTGACCCATCCCAGGCTGGCGGTAAAATATTTACCGCTAACCTGCGGCCAAATCAAAGAATGGTGATACGGCGATTTCCGTGTCGCTAACGCTGTGCAATGATTTCTCCATTGTCGATTAACTGAGCGGTCTCTGACCGGGAGTAAATGATGGAAATGACCCATGCGCAGCGTTTGATTCTCACTAATCAGTACAAAATGATGGCCATGCTTGAGCCGGAAAATGCGGAGCGTTTTCGTCGTTACCAGACCATCATCGAACTCGGTTATGCGCTGCAGATGCGGGAGCTGGACAAAGAGTTTGGCGAACTCAGCGAAGCGATCTGCCGGACGGTGATCGATATTATGGAAATGCATCACGCTCTCCACGTCTCCTGGTCGAACCTTAAAGAGAAAGGTGAGCTTGAAGAGCGGCGTCTGGCCTTTCTGGGCTTCGATGCGGCAACGGAAGCGCGCCTGCTGGGTTATGTCCGTTTTATGGTCAATACAGAAGGGCGTTATACCCACTTCGATTCCGGCACCCATGGTTTTAATGCGCAGACCCCGATGTGGGAAAAGTATCAACGGATGTTAGCTTTGTGGCAGACTTGTCCGCGCCAGTACCATTTAAGTGCAAACGAAATTGCGCAAGTGATTAATGCCTGATGAGGAGTAGCGCGTGACCTACAGAGGTTTTCTATTTGATTTAGACGGCACGCTGGTGGATTCACTGCCAGCGGTTGAACGAGCCTGGAGCCAGTGGGGTGCCCGTCATGGCATCGCGGCTGATGAGATTCTGGATTTCATTCATGGCAAACAGGCGATCACCTCTCTGCGTCATTTCATGGCAGGCCAGTCGGAAGAGGCTATTCAGGCGGAGTTTGTTGCGCTGGAGCAGGCTGAAGCGGCGGACACCGACGGTGTGCAGGCGCTGCCAGGGGCCAACGCGTTGCTGAACCGGCTGAACGAACTGCAGATTCCCTGGGCGATTGTCACTTCCGGTTCAGTGCCGGTCGCACATGCACGTCATAAAGCCGCAGGCTTACCGAAGCCTGCCGTGTTTATTACCGCTGAACAGGTGGCTAAAGGTAAACCGGAGCCCGATCCCTACCTGCTTGGTGCGGAGAAGCTGGGATTAGCGGCGACATCGTGCGTGGTTGCAGAAGATGCACCTGCCGGAATCTTATCCGGCCTGAATGCTGGCTGTGCGGTGATTGCCATCAATGCGCCGGCGGAGACACCCCGGCTGGATGAGGTAGCGCTTCAGCTCGACTCACTGGCGTCACTGGTGATAACCCGCGAGTCTGACGGCAGCTTTACCTTCCGTCAGCAGGCTTAAGGGCTGGCCCGGCGGCCAGACCGCCGGGCTTAGAGTGGCGTATCCTGCGAGATTTCATCCAGTGACAGGCTGAAGCTCGGAATAAACACCTCAACGAAGTAATCCATCTCCGGTGAACGCCGAAGTGCCAGGGTCTTTTCCAGCCGCGCTTTGGCCAGTAAAAATTCGTTGTTCCCGGCAGACAACTCCTCAAGACATTTTACATATGCACAGAGCGCATCCGCCTGTTTCACAACCGCCTGCTCCTCTTCGCTGTGCAGATGCTCATCGATCAGCGGGCGATAGATCGCCTGAAACTCTTCAGGCAGCATCTCAATCAGCTTCTGCTGAGCAATCTTCTCGATTTTCTTATATTCGTGGGCGATCTGCGCGTTGTAATATTTTACCGGAGTCGGTAAATCGCCTGTGAGCACTTCACTGGCATCGTGGTAAAGCGCCAGCATGGCAATGTGATCGGCATTAAGCGACCCGTTGAATTTAAGGTTTTTGATCACGGCCAGGGCATGCGCCACCATGGCGACCTGCAGACTGTGTTCGGAGACATTTTCGGTGCGCACATTGCGCATCAGCGGCCAGCGATTGATCAGCTTAAGACGGGAGAGATGAGCAAAGAAGTGGCTTTGTGTCATGAGCGTTCCTGTTGGCTGGCGGGGGAGAGACAGGCTCTGGCTCTCCCCAAATAGCGTCAGTATACGCGGGCCTGATTATTGACGATAGCCTTGCAGGAAGCGGCCAAATTTATTGATCGCCATCTCAAGATCATCCACACGAGGCAGCGTAACAATGCGCAGGTGATCGGGCCATGGCCAGTTAAAGGCACTGCCCTGAACCAGTAGCACCTTCTCCTGTAACAGAAAATCCAGCACCATCTTCTGATCGTCGAAAATGTTGAATTTTTTGGCATCGATTTTCGGGAACATATAAAGCGCGCCCTGCGGCTTCACACAGCTGACGCCTGGGATATCATTAATCAACTCCCAGGCGCGCTGCCGCTGCTCGTAGAGACGACCACCCGGCATGATAAATTCGCTAATGCTCTGGTAGCCGCCCAGCGCCGTCTGAATCGCATGCTGCGCCGGTACGTTGGCACACAGGCGCATCGAGGCGAGCATCTCCAGTCCTTCTATATAGCCTTTAGCATGTTTCTTTGGCCCGTTCAGTACCATCCAGCCCTGACGGAAACCGGCAACGCGATAGGTTTTAGAAAGGCCATTAAAGGTAACAGTCAGCAGATCGGGTGCCAGCGCTGCGATGCAGTGATGCTGTGCATCGTCATAGAGGATCTTGTCGTAGATCTCATCGGCGAAAATAATCAGGTTATGCTGACGCGCAATTTCAACCACCTCTAACAGCAGCTCTTTGCTGTAGACCGCGCCAGTGGGGTTATTCGGGTTGATAATCACGATGCCGCGGGTACGAGGCGTTATCTTGCTGCGGATATCATCGAGGTCAGGGAACCAGCCTGCTGATTCGTCACACAGATAGTGCACTGCTTTACCGCTGGAGAGGGAAACCGCAGCCGTCCATAACGGATAGTCGGGGGCCGGCACCAGCATTTCGTCGCCGCTGTTCAGTAACGCCTGCATCGCCTGCACGATGAGTTCTGAAACACCGTTGCCAATGTAGATATCTTCTACGGTGACATCGCGCATGTCGCGCGCCTGGTAGTGCTGCATGATCGCTTTACGGGCGGAATAGAGACCCTTGGAGTCACAATAGCCCTGAGAGCTGGGAAGGTTACGAATAACATCGACCAGTATCTCATCCGGTGCTTCAAAACCAAACGGCGCCGGATTGCCGATGTTCAGTTTCAGTACTTTGTTACCTTCTTCTTCGAGGCGCTTAGCCTCTTTCAGTACCGGGCCACGGATGTCATAGCAGACGTTATCGAGTTTTCCGGATTTATCAATTTGAAAAGTCATTGTTACCGCCTTAATGGGCAGAATCCTTTTGGCTGCCACAGAAATCCAACCAGCACAATGTACTCTCCTGACAGTCACAAAAGAAGGGTGCCGCCCCGTTTTGGCGGGTTCAACAACTTTTTGCCCGGTGCGCAGCGTAAAAAATATTTGTTGTCGCGTAAACTGGTTAATAAAACTATAAATTGGAATTAATGCAGGATTTTAACTTGTCCAAAGCGCTGCTGAACCGACATATGGCTTTAGCATCATGAACGCTATCTGGAAGTTATTGAAATGGAACTTTTCTTTGCACCTGAAATATACACTTAGAGAAATAGTTAAAGGATATTTTATAAATGTTCAAATTATGGACGATTTTATAACGTGCCTGAAGATTACGCCTTAACGCTGCTTAAGAGTGGCGTGTTTAAGGCCTTGTGTTCGCCGGAAAAGTGCCAAAAGCAGAGCTTCATATGGCACCTTTATTGCAGGATTGTGAGCCGTACTTAACACTTCCTCACTAAATTTCAGAACGCTGAAGGCTTAAAAAGTGATCAATAATGTGGCATAAGGGTCTGGAAATGCCTTTAGCACAAAATTTACAGCGCTTTTCACAAAATCATTTCCATTTTGAAGTCAAAAATGATTAAGTATAATTTATTATTTAGTGCACTTTGCCGCTTCGCTTTGATAGCCCGTAAAGTGCGCTTTCTATCCCACACGATTCTTTCTGGTGGGAATAAGACAACTACGCAGCTTCCTGCATTTGCGCACCCAGCGCCATCGGTTCAGAAGTTGTATCTGTCTTGAATAGCACTATGACCCTTCAGAGGAGTCAACAGTGCAGGATCCACATAAACTTTTTTTGTGTCAGTCTTCACACAGGACTGTCATTGAGCACCATTACTGCTTATCACTTTGATAAGCTTGTGATAACACCAGGGTAGTAGTTCGTAAAAATCTTATAAGTGAAGAAAAAACATGACTAATGCAAATCGTCCGATACTGAATCTCGACCTCGATCTGCTGAGAACCTTCGTTGCCGTTGCGGATTTGAATACCTTTGCAGCTGCTGCTGCAGCGGTCTGCAGAACCCAGTCAGCAGTCAGTCAGCAGATGCAGCGTCTGGAACAATTGGTAGGTAAAGAGCTGTTTGCCAGACATGGACGTAATAAGCTTCTGACAGAGCACGGTATCCAGCTTTTAGGCTATGCGAGAAAAATTCTTCGTTTTAACGACGAAGCCTGCACATCTCTGATGTACAGCAACATTCAGGGCGTGCTGACTATTGGCGCCTCTGATGACACCTCTGACACTATTCTGCCGTTCCTGCTAAACCGGGTGACCTCGGTGTATCCGAAACTGGCAATCGATGTGCGGGTTAAACGTAATCCGTTTATGATGGAAATGCTCAATCAGGGTGAAGTGGACCTGGTTGTGACCACTTCAAGCCCGGGCAATTTTACCTATCAGGTACTGCGTACTTCACCTACCTTGTGGTACTGCGCAGCGGATTATATCTTCCAGCGTGGCGAAGCCATTCCATTGGTGTTGCTGGATGAGCCAAGTCCTTATCGTGATATGGCTATCGATCATCTCAACGAAGCGGGCATCCCGTGGCGTATCTCTTATGTCGCTTCCACACTGGCTGCAGTACGCGCTGCGGTGAAAGCGGGACTGGGCGTGACGGCACGTCCGGTCGAGATGATGAGCCCGGAACTGCGTGTTATGGGTGCAGCTGAAGGACTGCCGGTACTGCCGGATACGCAATATCTGCTGTGCCGTAATCCAGACAGCGATAATGAACTGGCGCTGGCCATCTTCAATGCCATGCAGTCCACCAATGATCCTTATAACCTGAGCAATAATCCCGACGGTTCACTGTTGCTGGATGACGAAGAGTAATTTCGCTAACGTGTTGTACTCAATACCTGCGTGATTGCCTTAATAAACGCTTATAAATAAGCCTCTCCTTCCCTGAAAAGAACGAGAGGCTTTTTTGTGCCTGACCCCCGTCCGATGCTCCTTACTGACTCCTCTGCTTCTTATGACCCGACTAAAGAAATTTCACCATCTACTGAATTGAAATTTCCAGACCAAAAAACCGAATGCTTTGTTCCGAATCACCGTTTCAGGTGGGGAAAATTAACGCATAAAGGGCAAAAGTGTGTTCTGGATCAAAAAAATAGCCCTGGAAAGGGGAGGGAAAATTCAGTGATACCTGTCAAAATATGTTTGTTAAATGCACGATCCATGCATGTGAATACCCGCTACACTAAAATTAACCCTACAGACTGAAGCGATTTAGCTGGAAAGCGGGGCATCATTTGTTAATAATATGATGCAGGTGTGAAATAATGTTTGGATACTTTTGTCAAAGTTGACAAAAGGTTATAGAAAGGAGTAAAAAACCCCATAAAATAGCTGCTTATTACTTAATAACAGCGACATTTGAAAGGTTTTTATCCTTCCCTTGAATCGATGTGGTCAGTTTGCTGCGGGAAACGCGTGCAGGATGCCAGCGCCACTTTTGATGAGTAAGCAATGAGTATGTCAACTACCACCGAAATCATCGCTCAGCACTGGGCGTTTATCGTATTTATCGTTATTGCCTTTGGCCTGTGTGCTTTCATGCTGACCGGAGGATGGCTGCTTGGCGGCAGAGCGCGCGCCCGCTACAAAGACACGCCATTCGAATCGGGCATTGAATCCGTTGGTGATACCCATATCCGCCTGTCGGCGAAATTTTATCTGGTTGCGATGTTTTTCGTCATCTTCGACGTCGAAGCCCTCTTTTTATACGCATGGGCGACTTCAATCCGTGAAAGCGGTTGGATCGGCTTTGTGGAAGCCGCAATTTTCATTTTGGTGCTCCTGGCGGGTCTGGTCTATCTGGTACGCATTGGCGCACTGGACTGGGCTCCAGCTCGCCGTCGCGTGGTGGTCAAAACCACTACGGTCAGCCACACCAATCCTCATAAGCAGTAAAAGAGAGGCAATAAGATGGACTATACGCTCACCCGCATAGACCCGAACGGTGGTGAGAACGACCGTTATCCTCTGCAAAAGCAGGAAATCGTCAGCGATCCGCTGGAGCAGCACGTTCATCGCAGCGTTTATATGGGCAAACTCGAAAATGCCCTGCATGACATGGTGAACTGGGGGCGTAAAAACTCCCTCTGGCCTTATAACTTTGGCCTGTCCTGTTGTTACGTTGAGATGACAACATCGTTCACCGCGGTCCACGACGTGGCACGTTTTGGCGCCGAAGTTATGCGCGCTTCGCCACGTCAGGCCGATTTCATGGTCATTGCCGGTACGCCGTTCACCAAAATGGCCCCGGTTATTCAGCGTTTGTACGATCAGATGCTGGAACCCAAATGGGTGATTTCCATGGGTGCCTGCGCCAACTCTGGCGGCATGTATGACATCTATTCCGTGGTGCAGGGTGTCGATAAATTCCTGCCGGTCGATGTTTATATTCCTGGCTGTCCGCCACGTCCTGAAGCGTATATGCAGGCACTGCTGCTGTTGCAGGAGTCGATCGGCAAAGAGCGCCGTCCGCTCTCATGGGTGGTTGGCGATCAGGGCGTTTATCGCGCCAACATGCCATCTGAGCGTGAAAGAAAACGCGGCGAGCGCATCGCAGTCACAAACCTGCGCAGCCCGGACGAAGTTTAAAACCGTATGGATGGAAAACAGCGCCTGCAGCAGAACATCACAATTTAATGCATGGCCCCATCCTGACGCCTTCATTTGAGTGCCTGAGACCAGGCCGGAATGGTGAGTAACGTATGACAGATTTGACCACGCAAGATCTCGCTCAGCCTTCATGGCAAACCCGTGATCACCTTGATGACCCGGTGATCGGCGAGTTGCGTAACCGTTTTGGGCCGGATGCCTTCACTGTTCAGCCAACCCGTACCGGTATTCCGGTGGTGTGGGTGAAGCGTGAACAGATACTGGAAATTATCGAGTTCCTGCGTAAATTACCCAAGCCTTACGTCATGCTGTATGACCTGCATGGCGTGGATGAGCGTTTACGTACCCACCGTGCAGGCCTGCCTGCGGCGGATTTTTCCGTTTTCTACCACCTGCTGTCGATTGAACGCAACCGCGACATCATGCTCAAGGTGGCACTCTCTGAAAACGATATGCATCTGCCGACCATCACCCGCCTTTTCCCGAATGCCAACTGGTATGAGCGTGAAACCTGGGAGATGTTTGGTATCACCTTTGATGGTCACCCGCATCTGACGCGCATCATGATGCCGTCGACCTGGGAAGGCCATCCGCTGCGTAAAGATTACCCGGCGCGCGCCACCGAATTCGATCCCTTTACGCTGACCAAACAGAAAGAAGATCTGGAGATGGAAGCGCTGACCTTTAAGCCTGAAGACTGGGGCATGAAGCGCAGCACCACCAACGAAGACTTCATGTTCCTGAACCTCGGGCCTAACCACCCGTCGGCGCACGGTGCGTTCCGCATCATTCTGCAGCTGGATGGTGAAGAGATTGTCGACTGCGTGCCTGACATCGGCTATCACCATCGTGGTGCCGAAAAGATGGGCGAGCGTCAGTCGTGGCACAGCTACATTCCTTACACTGACCGCATCGAGTACCTCGGCGGCTGCGTAAACGAAATGCCGTACGTACTGGCGGTGGAGAAACTGGCCGGTATCGTGGTGCCCGATCGCGTTAATGTGATCCGCGTGATGCTCTCTGAGCTGTTCCGCATCAACAGCCACCTGCTCTATATCTCCACCTTTATTCAGGACGTCGGGGCCATGACGCCGGTGTTCTTTGCCTTTACCGACCGTCAGAAAATCTATGACGTGGTTGAGGCGATTACCGGTTTCCGTATGCACCCGGCGTGGTTCCGCATCGGTGGTGTCGCGCATGACCTGCCGCGAGGCTGGGAACGTCTGCTGCGTGACTTCCTCGACTGGATGCCAAAACGTCTTAAAGAGTATGACAAAGCGGCACTGCGCAACAGCGTACTGATTGGCCGTTCCAAAGGCGTTGCTGCTTACAACATGGAAGAGGCGCTGGCGTGGGGCACTACCGGTGCTGGTCTGCGTGCTACCGGTCTCGACTTTGACGTACGTAAATGGCGTCCCTACTCCGGTTACGAAAACTTCGATTTTGAAATCCCGGTCGGCGACGGCATCAGCGATGCTTACAGCCGCGTCATGCTGAAAATGGAAGAGATGTGGCAGTCGCTGCGCATTCTTGAGCAGTGTCTCAACAACATGCCAGAGGGTCCGTTTAAAGCGGATCATCCGCTGACCACGCCGCCACCGAAAGAGCGCACGCTGCAGCACATTGAAACGCTGATCACGCACTTCCTGCAGGTTTCGTGGGGGCCGGTGATGCCAGCCAATGAGTCGTTCCAGATGATTGAAGCGACGAAAGGGATCAACAGCTACTACCTGACCAGCGATGGCAGCACCATGAGCTACCGCACCCGCGTGCGTACGCCGAGCTTCCCGCATCTGCAGCAGATTCCTTCAGTAATCCGTGGCAGCCTGGTATCCGACCTGATCGTATATCTGGGTAGTATCGATTTTGTTATGTCAGACGTGGACCGCTAATTATGCACGATCAACACATTGCCATTAAAACGATCGACCCTAACGAGGTCTTCGTGCTGAGCGCGGAAGAGCATCACGCCATTGAGCACGAAAAACACCACTATGAAGATGCGCGTGCAGCCTCGATTGAAGCGCTGAAGATCGTGCAGAAACAGCGCGGATGGGTGCCGGACGGCGCCATCAATGCGATTGCCGAGGTTCTGGGTATCCCGGCGAGTGATGTTGAAGGTGTGGCGACATTTTACAGCCAGATCTTCCGTCAGCCGGTTGGCCGTCATGTGATCCGTTACTGTGACAGCGTGGTCTGTCATATCACCGGTTATCAGGGCATCCAGTCAGCACTGGAACAGCAACTGAATATCAAACCGGGTCAGACCACTGCCGATGGCCGCTTTACACTGCTGCCAACCTGCTGTCTGGGTAACTGCGATAAGGGGCCAACGATGATGGTGGATGAAGACACGCATGTGCATCTGACGCCGGAAGGCATCCCTGGTTTGCTGGAGCAGTATCAATGACAATTAAACAGATCATTCGCACTGCAGAAACTCATCCGCTGACCTGGCGGATGCGTGACGACAAGCAACCTGTCTGGCTTGACGAATATCGCAGTAAAAACGGCTATGCCGGTGCGGAAAAAGCGCTGAAAAGCATGTCGCAGGATGAAATCGTTGCGGCAGTCAAAGATTCAGGCCTGAAAGGGCGCGGCGGTGCGGGCTTCTCCACCGGGCTGAAGTGGAGCCTGATGCCGAAAGATGAGTCGATGAACATCCGTTACCTGCTGTGTAACGCCGATGAGATGGAGCCGGGCACTTACAAAGACCGCCTGCTGATGGAGCAGATGCCTCACCAGCTGGTGGAAGGAATGCTGATCAGCGCCTTTGCGCTGAAGGCTTACCGTGGCTATATCTTCTTACGTGGCGAATACATTGAAGCCGCGGTGCATCTGCGTCGTGCGATTGCTGAAGCGACCGAAGCGGGCTATATCGGTAAAAATATTCTCGGTACCGGCTTCGACTTTGAGTTGATTGTCCACACCGGCGCAGGTCGTTATATCTGCGGCGAAGAGACGGCACTGATTAACTCACTGGAAGGTCGTCGTGCTAATCCGCGTTCGAAACCTCCATTCCCGGCGAGTGCGGGCGCGTGGGGCAAACCGACCTGCGTGAACAACGTGGAAACCCTCTCCAACGTTCCGGCGATTCTGGCCAACGGCGTGGAGTGGTACAAAAACATCTCTAAAAGCGAAGATGCCGGTACCAAAATGATGGGCTTCTCCGGACGGGTTAAAAATCCCGGCGTCTGGGAGCTGCCATTCGGTATCACCGCACGTGAAATCCTTGAAGATTATGCGGGCGGTATGCGTGACGGACTGAAGTTCAAAGCCTGGCAGCCCGGCGGGGCAGGGACTGACTTCCTGACCGACCAGCACCTGGATCTGCCCATGGAGTTTGCCAGCATCGGCAAAGCGGGCAGTCGTCTGGGTACGGCGCTGGCGATGGCGGTCGATCACGAGATCAACATGGTCTCGCTGGTGCGTAACCTGGAAGAGTTCTTTGCCCGCGAGTCGTGCGGCTGGTGTACACCGTGTCGCGATGGCCTGCCGTGGAGCGTAAAAATTCTGCGTGCGCTGGAGCAGAAGCAGGGTCAGCCAGGCGATATCGAAACCTTACTGCAACTCTGCCGTCAGCTTGGCCCGGGTAAAACCTTCTGTGCGCACGCGCCGGGTGCGGTTGAGCCCCTGCAGAGTGCGATTAAATATTTCCGTGAAGAGTTTGAAGCCGGCATGGCACCGCAGGTGTTTGGCAATACCCGCGCCATTGGCGGGATCCAGCCAAACCTGCTGAAAGCGCGCTGGTAATTCGCCGAAGAACACGGAACAGGCCTGGTGCCGCCGCCCCGACAATGTCGTGCGTCGGGGCAAGAATATGATTAACGCTCGTCTCTGACGAGCCTTACGGAAGCATGTCACTATGGCTACAATTCATGTAGACGGTAAAGAGTATGATGTGAACGGAGCGGACAACCTGCTACAGGCATGTCTCTCTCTGGGCCTTGATATTCCTTACTTTTGCTGGCATCCGGCGCTGGGAAGCGTTGGGGCCTGCCGCCAGTGTGCGGTAAAGCAATTCCAGAATGCCGAAGATACCCGCGGCCGTCTTGTCATGTCCTGCATGACGCCGGCCTCTGACGGCACATTCATCTCCATCGATGATGGCGAAGCGAAAGAGTTCCGCGAAAGCGTGGTGGAGTGGCTGATGACCAACCACCCGCACGACTGTCCGGTGTGTGAAGAGGGCGGTAACTGTCACCTGCAGGATATGACAGTAATGACCGGCCACAGCTTCCGCCGCTATCGCTTCACCAAACGTACCCACCGTAATCAGGATCTCGGCCCGTTCATCTCCCATGAGATGAACCGCTGTATCGCCTGTTACCGCTGCGTGCGTTACTACAAAGATTATGCCGATGGCAAGGATCTGGGTGTCTACGGCGCACACGACAACGTCTACTTCGGTCGTCCGGAAGATGGCACGCTGGAGAGCGAATTCTCCGGTAACCTGGTTGAAATCTGCCCGACCGGCGTCTTCACCGATAAAACGCACTCCGAACGCTATAACCGTAAATGGGATATGCAGTTTGCGCCGAGCATCTGCCAGCAGTGCAGTGTGGGCTGTAACACCAGCCCGGGTGAGCGTTATGGTGAGTTACGCCGTATCGAAAACCGTTATAACGGCACCGTAAACCACTATTTCCTGTGTGACCGTGGCCGCTTTGGCTATGGCTACGTGAACCGTAAAGATCGCCCACGCCAGCCGATGCTGCTGCGCGGCAACGACTGGGTGACGCTGAACGCAGAGCAGGCGGTCAATGCCGGTGCAGATTTGCTGCGTCAGGCAAAAAAAGTGATCGGTATCGGCTCGCCGCGCGCCAGCATTGAAAGTAACTTCGCGCTGCGTGAACTGGTCGGTGCAGAGAACTTCTCTACCGGCATGCCAGCGGGCGAGCAGGCCCGGCTTGAACTGATGCTGAAAATTCTGCGTGAGGGCGGTATCTATACGCCATCGCTGCGTGAAATTGAAAGCTACGATGCGGTGCTGGTGCTGGGCGAAGATCTGACCCAGGTTGGCGCACGCGTGGCGCTGTCAGTGCGTCAGGCCGTGAAAGGCAAAGCGCGCGACATGGCTGCCGCTCAGAAAGTAGCAGACTGGCAGATCGCCGCGATCCTGAACATCGGACAGAATGCGAAACATCCGCTGTTTATCACCAACGTCGATGAAACCCGTCTGGATGATATCGCGGCATGGAGCTATCGCGCACCGGTTGAAGATCAGGCGCGTCTCGGTTTCGCTATCGCCAGTGCGCTGGATGAAACCGCTCCGGCGGTGACCGATTTCGACAGCAAACTGAACGGCAAAATGGATGTCATCGTGCAGGCGCTGGCCGGCGCGAAAAAACCGTTAATTATTTCCGGGACCCATTCCGGCAGCAGCGCGATGATCGAAGCGGCTGCCAACGTGGCCAAAGCGCTGAAAGCGCGCGGTGCCGACGTCGGGATTACGCTGCTGGCGGGACACGCCAACAGCGTGGGTCTTGGCCTGATGGGCGGCAATCCTCTGGAAAGCGCGCTGGAGCAACTGAGCAACGGTGAAGCCGATGCGCTGGTGGTACTGGAAAATGACCTCTATCGCCATGCACCGAAAGCGCTGGTTGATGCGGCGCTGGCCCAGACCACTAACGTGATTGTGGTTGATCATCAGCGCACCGCGACGCTTGAGAAAGCGGGTCTGGTGTTATCAACCGCCAGCTTCGCCGAAAGTGATGGCACCTCGATCAACCATGAAGGCCGCGCACAGCGTTTCTTCCAGGTTTACGATCCTTCTTACTATGACAACAACGTTGTGATGCTGGAGAGCTGGCGCTGGCTGCATTCGCTGCACAGCACGCTGGAAAGCCGTCACGTCGACTGGACGCAGCTGGACCACGTGATCGATGCGGTGGTGAGTCATCTGCCACAGCTGGCCGGAATCAAGGATGCGGCACCGGATGCCAGCTTCCGTATTCGCGGACAGAAACTGTCGCGTTCACCGCACCGTGCCAGTGGCCGTACCGCGGCGCGCGCCAATATCAGCGTGCACGAACCGCGTCAGCCGCAGGATCAGGACACGATGTTCGCCTTCTCAATGGAAGGGAACAACCAGCCAGGCGCACCGCGTTCGCAGATTCCGTTTGCCTGGGCACCGGGCTGGAACTCACCGCAGGCGTGGAACAAGTTCCAGGTTGAAGTGGGCGGCAAACTGCGTAATGGCGATCCGGGTGTACGGCTGTTTGAAGCCAGCGCAGCCAGTCTGCCCTGGTTCAGCAACGTTCCGGCGGCATTCGTCAGTGAAGCGCAGTGGCGCGTGGCCCCTCTCTACCAGCTGTTTGGTAGCGAAGAGATGTCACAGCGTTCACCGGTCTTCCAGCAGCGTATGGCACCGCCTGCACTGGTGATTAACCCGGAAGATGCAGCGAAGCTGGGCGTCAACAATGGCGCGGCGGTTGAGTTCATCTGTGCCGGTGAGACAGTGCGTCTGCCGGTCCGTTTCTCGGCGTCACTGCAGGCGGGACAGATTGGTCTGCCGCTGGGCATGCCGGGCGTTCCGCCATTCCTGGCGAACGGTAAAATCGACACTCTGCAGGAGGCGGCGCAATGAGCTGGTTAACACCGGACGTTATCGACATTCTGCTGGCCATTGTTAAAGCCATCGTGATTCTGCTGGTGGTTGTGGCCTGCGGCGCGTTCATGAGCTTCGCCGAGCGTCGTCTGCTCGGCCTGTTCCAGAACCGTTACGGACCAAACCGCGTAGGCTGGGGCGGCTCGCTCCAGCTGGTAGCGGACATGATCAAAATGTTCTTTAAAGAGGACTGGGTTCCGCCGTTTACCGACCGCTTTATCTTTACCCTTGCGCCGGTTATCGCCTTTGTTTCACTGCTGCTGGCCTTTGCTATCGTGCCGGTTTCGCCAACCTGGATGGTGACAGACCTGAATATCGGTCTGCTGTTCTTCCTGATGATGGCGGGCCTTGCGGTCTACGCGGTGCTGTTTGCCGGCTGGTCGAGTAATAACAAATACTCGCTGCTGGGCGCGATGCGCGCCTCGGCGCAGACCCTGAGCTACGAAGTGTTCCTGGGTCTGTCGCTGATGGGTGTGGTAGCGCAGGCGGGCTCGTTCAATATGAACGATATCGTCAACAGCCAGACGCACCTGTGGAACATCATTCCGCAGTTCTTCGGTTTCGTAACCTTCTGTATTGCTGGCGTGGCGGTGTGTCACCGTCATCCGTTTGACCAGCCAGAAGCGGAGCAGGAACTGGCGGACGGTTATCACATCGAATATGCCGGTATGAAGTTCGGCCTGTTCTTTGTCGGCGAATATGTGGCGATCACCACCGTTTCAGCGCTGATTGTGACGCTGTTCTTTGGTGGCTGGCACGGCCCATTCCTGCCGCCGTTCATCTGGTTCGCCCTGAAAACGGCGTTCTTTATGATGATGTTCATCCTGATTCGTGCTGCGCTTCCGCGCCCACGCTACGACCAGGTGCTGTCATTCGGCTGGAAAGTGTGTCTGCCGTTGACGCTGTTGAACCTGCTGGCGACTGCCGCAGTGATTCTCTACACAGCGCCGTAAGGGGTTAACAAATGACTTTGAAAGATATTGTCGTAGGCTTTGGCACGACAGTTCGCAGTATCTGGCTGATCGGGCTGCACGCCTTCGCCAAACGTGAAACTCAGATGTATCCGGAAGAGCCGGTTTATCTGCCACCACGCTATCGTGGCCGTATCGTGTTAACCCGCGATCCGGATGGTCAGGAGCGTTGCGTCGCCTGTAACCTGTGTGCGGTTGCCTGTCCGGTTGGCTGTATCTCGCTGCAGAAAGCTGAAACCAAAGATGGCCGCTGGTACCCGGAGTTCTTCCGTATCAACTTCTCACGCTGCATCTTCTGCGGCATGTGTGAGGAAGCCTGTCCAACCACGGCGATTCAGCTGACCCCCGATTTCGAACTGGGTGAGTTTAAGCGTCAGGATCTGGTGTATGAGAAGGACGATCTGCTGATTTCGGGGCCGGGTAAATATCCGGAGTACAACTTCTACCGCATGGCAGGTATGGCGATTGACGGTAAAGATAAGGGCGAAGCAGAAAACGAAGCGAAGCCTATCGACGTCAAAGGCTTATTACCTTAAGGAGCAAGGCATGGAATTTGCGTTTTATCTTTGCGGGCTGGTGGCGGTGCTGACGACGTTGCGCGTCATTACTCACACTAATCCGGTACATGCGTTGCTGTACCTGATCGTTTCGCTGTTATCGATCGCGGGCGTCTTCTTCTCTATGGGAGCCTATTTTGCCGGTGCGCTGGAGATCATCGTCTACGCCGGTGCCATTATGGTGCTGTTCGTCTTCGTGGTCATGATGCTGAACCTGGGCAAACAGACCGAGAAGCAGGAGCGTGAGTGGCTCAGCCCGTCACTGTGGATTGGTCCGGGTATCGTCTCGTTGCTGCTGCTGGTCGTAATGGTCTACGCCATCCTGACCGCCAACGATCAGGGCATCGATGGCACCATCATCGACGCCAAAGCGGTCGGCATCAGCCTGTTCGGTCCTTACGTACTGGCGGTTGAACTGGCCTCAATGCTGCTGCTGGCGGGTCTGGTCGTGGCGTTCCATATCGGTCGCGAGGAGCGTCAGGGCGAAGTCCTGAGTAACCGTAATGCTGACGCCGCTCAGGTGAAAAAGGAGAACGCATGATCCCGTTACAACATGGATTGATTCTTGCTGCCGTGCTGTTTGTCCTTGGACTGACGTCGCTGGTAATACGCCGCAATCTGCTGTTTATGCTGATCGGCCTTGAAATCATGATCAACGCCGCCGCCTTAGCCCTGGTGGTTGCCGGGAGCTATTGGGGTCAGGCCGATGGACAGGTGATGTATATCCTGGCGATCAGCCTGGCGGCAGCGGAAGCCAGTATTGGTCTGGCACTGCTGCTTCAGCTCTATCGTCGTCGTCAGACGCTGAACATTGATACTGTGAGCGAGATGCGCGGATGAATCTTCTCTATTTAACTGTCTTGTTTCCGCTGATCGGCTTTCTGCTGTTAGCGTTTTCGCGCGGTCGCTGGTCAGAGAACCTGTCGGCCACGATTGGTATGGGATCGGTGGGTCTGGCGGCCCTGACTACAGCGATGGTCGGTTTTGACTTCTTCGCCAACGGCCAGCAAGCCTACACGCAGGCGCTCTGGACCTGGATGCATGTCGGCAACTTCGACATGAAGGTGAACCTGACGCTGGATGGCCTGTCGCTGACCATGCTGTCTGTCGTGACCGGTGTCGGTTTCTTCATTCACATGTTCGCCTCCTGGTACATGCGTGGAGAAGAGGGCTACTCCCGCTTCTTCGCCTATACCAACCTGTTTATCGCCAGCATGGTTGTTCTGGTGCTGGCCGATAACCTGATGCTGATGTATCTGGGCTGGGAAGGGGTAGGGCTCTGCTCTTATCTGCTGATCGGTTTCTACTACAGCAATCCGGAAAACGGCAAAGCGGCGATGAAAGCGTTCATCATTACCCGCGTGGGCGACGTCTTCCTGGCATTTGGTCTGTTCATCCTCTACAACGAGCTGGGCACGCTGAACTTCCGCGAGATGATGGAGCTGGCACCTGCGCACTTTGCCGCAGATAACCATATGCTGCAGTGGGCAACGCTGATGCTGCTGGGTGGCGCGGTCGGTAAATCGGCTCAGCTGCCGTTACAGACCTGGCTGGCAGATGCGATGGCTGGTCCGACACCGGTTTCGGCACTGATCCACGCCGCGACCATGGTGACAGCAGGTGTCTACCTGATTGCCCGTAGCCACGGTCTCTTCCTGCTGACGCCGGAAGTGCTGCATCTGGTCGGGATTATCGGGGCGATTACCCTGGTGCTGGCAGGCTTTGCCGCGCTGGTACAGACCGACATTAAACGTGTTCTCGCTTACTCCACCATGAGCCAGATTGGCTACATGTTCCTGGCGCTGGGGGTTCAGGCGTGGGATGCGGCGATTTTCCATCTGATGACGCACGCCTTCTTTAAAGCGTTGCTGTTCCTCTCTTCGGGTTCAGTGATTCTGGCCTGCCATCACGAGCAGAACATTTTCAAAATGGGTGGCCTGCGTAAGAGCATTCCGCTGGTCTACACCTGCTTTCTGGTGGGCGGCGCGGCGCTGGCGGCACTGCCGCTGATTACGGCGGGCTTCTACAGTAAAGATGAGATCCTGTTTGGCGCACTGGCTAACGGTCACATCAACCTGATGGTTGCGGGTCTGGTGGGGGCGTTCCTGACCTCTATCTATACCTTCCGTATGATCTTCATCGTGTTCCACGGCGAAGAGAAAATTCATGCGCACGCCGGTAAGGGTATTACCCATCATCTGCCGCTGATTGTGCTGCTGCTGCTCTCCACCTTTATTGGTGCGCTGATCACGCCGCCGCTGGCAGGGGTACTGCCAGCCAATGAGTTCGGTGAAGCGGGCAAAGTGGGACTTGAAATCACCTCGGGCGTTGTAGCGATTGTCGGCATTCTGATCGCTGCCGCGCTGTGGCTGGGCAAACGTGAGCTGGTTACCCGTATCGCAAACAGTGCACCAGGCCGTTTCTTCGGCACCTGGTGGTTTGCGGCCTGGGGCTTCGACTGGCTCTACGATAAAGTGTTCGTCAAACCTTATCTGGGTATTGCGTGGCTGCTGAAGCGCGACCCACTGAATGGCCTGATGAACCTGCCTGCGCTGCTGTCACGTATTGCCAACAAAGGCCTGGTAGTCAGTGAGAATGGCTACCTGCGCTGGTACGTTGCGTCAATGAGCGTGGGCGCCGTGCTGGTGCTGGCTCTGCTGCTGGTGATTTAAAGATTGATGAGCGGGGCAGGTTAGCTAATCTGCCCATTGAGAATGTCAAAAATTGTCCTGAGCAAGGGCGTTATCGTCGCGGCCAGTTTGGTTACCGCCAGCGCACAGCAACCGGAGCATACCGAGGTATGTGAGGATTGCGAGCAGTGCCGGGAGCCAAAATGGCAAGTAAGATAGCCCGAACTAAGACAAAGAAAAGGGAAGTGTGCCGTGTTATTACCTTGGCTAATTATCATACCCTTCGTCGGTGGTCTGATCTGCTGGCTCACTGAGCGCCTTGGCGCGAAGGTGCCACGCTGGATCGCACTGATCACTATGGGGCTGACGTTGGCGCTTTCACTGCAACTCTGGTTGCAGGGAGGCTATTCACTGACGCAGGCAGCGGGCATTCCGCAGTGGCAGTCAAGTTTCTCCGTTCCGTGGATCCCACGCTTCGGCATCAGCTTCCATTTAGCCATTGATGGCCTGTCGCTGCTGATGGTGGTGCTGACCGGCCTGCTCGGTCTGATGGCGGTGCTCTGTTCCTGGAATGAGATTTCAAAGTATCAGGGCTTCTTCCACCTGAACCTGATGTGGATCCTGGGCGGCGTAATCGGTGTTTTCCTCTCCATCGACCTGTTCCTGTTCTTCTTCTTCTGGGAAATGATGCTGGTGCCGATGTACTTCCTCATCGCGCTCTGGGGTCATAAAGCATCGGACGGCAAAACCCGTATTTCCGCCGCGACAAAATTCTTCATCTACACCCAGGCTTCAGGTCTGGTGATGCTGATTGCGATTCTGGGCCTGGTGTTTGTCCACTACAACGCGACTGGCGTCTGGACATTCAACTACGAACAGCTGCTGCAGACGCCAATGTCGAGCGGTGTTGAATATCTGCTGATGCTGGGCTTCTTTATCGCCTTTGCGGTGAAGATGCCGGTGGTACCGTTGCACGGCTGGCTGCCGGATGCGCACAGTCAGGCGCCAACGGCCGGTTCTGTTGATCTGGCGGGTATCCTGCTGAAAACCGCAGCTTACGGTTTACTGCGTTTCAGCCTGCCGCTGTTCCCGAATGCGTCAGCCGAGTTTGCGCCAATCGCCATGTGGTTAGGCATCATCGGTATCTTCTACGGTGCCTGGATGGCCTTCTCGCAGACTGATATCAAACGTCTGATTGCTTACACCTCGATTTCGCACATGGGCTTTGTGCTGATTGCCATCTATACCGGCAGCCAGCTGGCGCTGCAGGGCGCGGTGATTCAGATGATTGCGCACGGTCTCTCCGCTGCAGCACTCTTCATTCTGTGTGGTCAGCTGTATGAACGTCTGCATACTCGTGATATGCGTCAGATGGGTGGCCTGTGGTCGCGCATCAAATGGATTCCGGGTCTGTCGCTGTTCTTTGCTGTTGCCAACCTCGGTATGCCAGGCACCGGTAACTTCGTCGGCGAATTTATGATTCTGACCGGCAGCTTCCAGGTGGTGCCGATGATTATCATCATCGCGACCTTTGGTCTGGTGTTTGCCTCGATTTACTCGCTGGTGATGATGCAGCGCGCTTATTACGGCGAAGCGAAATCGAAAGATCCGCTGCCAGGCATGTCACCGCGTGAGTTTATGACCATCGGTGTTCTGGTGGTGCTGCTGGTGCTGCTGGGCGTCTATCCACAGCCGATTCTGGATACTTCGCACGCTGCCATGAGCAATATTCAGCAGTGGTTTACCGCTTCAATTTCAACTACAAGGCCGTAATTCGCCATGACAATAACTCCTCACCAATTGATTGCGTTGCTACCGCTGTTAATCGTCGGATTGACGGTGGTGGTTGTGATGCTGTCCATTGCCTGGCGACGCAACCACTTCGTTAACGCCACGCTAACGGTAGTTGGCCTGAACCTGGCGCTGCTCTCGCTCTACTTTGTCGGTCAGGTCGGGGCGATGGATGTCACGCCGCTGCTGCGCGTCGATGGCTATTCGATGTTCTATACCGCGCTGGTCATGCTGGCGAGTCTGGCGACCTGTACCTTTGCCTATCCATGGCTGGCGGGCTTCCCGGACAACAAAGATGAGTTCTACCTGCTGGTGCTCATTGCGGCACTTGGTGGCATCGTGCTGGCCAGTGCTAACCATCTGGCTTCGCTGTTCATCGGTATTGAGCTGCTTTCGCTGCCGCTGTTTGGTCTGATTGGCTACGCCTTCCGCCAGAAACGTTCACTGGAAGCCGCACTGAAGTACACCATTCTTTCGGCGGCGGCCTCGTCGTTCCTGCTGTTTGGTATTGCGCTGATCTACGCCGACTCCGGTAACCTGAGCTTTGTGGCGCTGGGCCAGAGCCTGACTGACAGCATGATCCACGAGCCACTGCTGCTGGTGGGTCTGGGTATGATGATTATCGGTCTGGGCTTTAAGCTCTCACTGGTTCCGTTCCACCTCTGGACCCCCGATGTTTATCAGGGTGCGCCTGCGCCGGTTTCAACCTTCCTGGCCACCGCCAGCAAGATTGCTATCTTCGGTGTCATCATGCGTCTGTTTATGTATGCGCCGGTGACCGACAGCGAAGCGGTGCGCACAGTGCTGGCCATGATCGCCTTTGTGTCGATTCTGTTCGGTAACCTGATGGCGATTTCGCAGAGCAACATCAAGCGTCTGCTGGGTTACTCCTCTATCGCCCACCTCGGATATCTGCTGGTGGCACTGATTGCGGTGAAAGATCATCAGCTGTCGCTGGAAACGTCGGGCGTTTACCTGGCCGGTTATCTGTTCAGCAGCCTGGGTGCCTTTGGTGTGGTGAGTCTGATGTCCAGCCCATATCGTGGCCCGGATGCTGACTCGCTCTACTCCTACCGCGGCCTGTTCTGGCATCGACCTATTCTGTCAGCGGTGATGACGGTGATGATGCTGTCACTGGCGGGTATCCCGATGACGCTGGGCTTTATCGGTAAATTCTACGTTATCGCTTCAGGCGTCAGTGCGCACCTGTGGTGGCTGACCGGTGCTGTAGTCGCGGGTAGTGCGATTGGCCTCTACTACTATCTGCGCGTGACGGTGAGTCTCTACCTCAGCCCGCCAGAACTGCATACCCGTGATACCCCGGCTAACTGGGCATTTACGGCCGGTGGTGTGGTAGTACTGATTTCTGCCATTCTGGTGCTGCTGTTAGGGGTTTACCCGCAGCCGCTGATCAGACTGGTGCAGATGGCTCAGCCGCTGATGTAAGCGCGTTGCTGCGACTGACGAATCAGGCCTCCGGGCCTGATTTTTTTTGCCTGTAAGAGGGTGTCACCAGCAGGTGCTGGCGACACCGCGCTGATGTAGAGTGTGTGGTTTAAAGGAGAGACCATGGACATTAACTGGCAGGATAAACACCATAGCGAACTGACCCCCTCACAGCTCTATGCACTGCTGGCGTTGCGCAGTGCCGTGTTTGTGGTGGAACAGCAGTGCGCTTACCTTGATGTGGATGGCAATGATTTGCAGGCGGAAAACCGGCATCTGTTGGGAATGGCGGATGATCAGCTGGTGGCCTATGCGCGACTGCTCTCCCCGGAGGATGAGACCAGCCCGGTGAAAATCGGACGGGTGATTGTTTCAGATCGGGTTCGTGGTGCGCGGCTGGGGAATCGTCTGATGGAGCAGGCAATCAACAGTTGTCAGCAGCACTGGCCGGGCCGCGATCTGTTTCTCTCCGCGCAGGCGCATCTGGAAGGTTTCTATGGGCAGCATGGCTTTGTCGCGGTGGGGGAGAACTACCTGGAAGATGGGATCCCTCACGTCGATATGCTGAAGAACGCGCCATAAAAAAGGCGAGGCCTGAGCCTCGCCTTTTTTACATCAACCCACCGTCATCTGGCGGTCATCGACATATTTACGCTGATCCGGCGCAGGCGGGAAATATTGATAGAGCCAGGTTTCACTCAGCGTCTCATCTTTGCTGCGCAGGAACAGACGCATCTCTACCGGCTCGGTGGAATCGCTGTTCGGATACCAGTCAAACAGGATGCGATAGCCCTTAAGCGGATCGACATACAGAATCTCAACCTGCTTCACGCTGCCGGATGAAACGGTAATCACCGGCTCAATACCTTTCGGCGCAGCAGCCTGCAGATCGCCACCAATAAAATCGATGGCGAAGCGGCGGCACCAGGTTTCCGGGAAGTGTTCGCCAGGCGCCCAGCCTTCCGGGAAACCACCGATACCGGTACGGGTTGCATCCACGCGCGCCAGACCGCTACGCACCGGCGGCAGACCACTCCAGTAAAGCTTGTAGGAGAAGTTCAGCTCGCTGCCCGCTTTGACCGGCTCAGCCGGTTGCCAGAAGCAGACCACGTTATCCAGCGTTTCACCCGTGGTCGGGATCTCCATCAGGTTGATCGCGCCTTTGCCCCACTTACCGACCGGCTCAACCCACAGGCTGGGACGTTTGTCATACCAGCCAATCACATCCTGATAATCTTTGAAGTCGTGATTAAGCTGCAGCAGGCCAAACCCACGCGGATTCTCATCTTCATAGGCGTTGAACTGCAGACGCTGAGGATTATTCAGTGGGCGGGCAATCCATTCGCCTTTACCGGTCCACATCGCCAGGCGATCGGAGTCATGGATCTGCGGATGGTAAGTGTTACACATACGGCGTTCGTTGGTGCCGCAGCTGAACATACTGGTCATTGGCGAGATGCCAATCTGACGGATCTCTTTACGGGCAAACAGGTGGTTTTCCACCTCCATCACCACGCGTTTCTCTTCGCAATGGATGATGAATTTGTAAGCACCGGTGACGCTGGCACCATCCAGCAGGGCGTAGCAGGTAAAGGTGGTATCTTCCGCTTTTGGCGTTTCAAACCAGAAGGCGGTGAAATCGGGAAACTCCTCCTGGCCATTGCTGAAGGTGTTGATCGCTACGCCACGCGCCGAGAGGCCGTACTGGAAAGTATCGTCAACGGCACGGAAGTAGCTTGCGCCAAGGAAGGAGACGATGTCGCGACGGGCCAGTTCCGGTTTTTTAAAGGCGCGGAAACCGGCGAAGCCGAGGTCAGTTTTGCCCTCCAGCTGCTTCGTATCGACCCTGGCGTCGTTGTAGTTGAACAATTCGGGACGGAAGTGAATTTCGCGTGCTTCGCGACTCTCACCGTCAACAGAGAACATGCGGATGCGCCGCTTGAAGCCCATACCGACATGGAAGAACTGAACGTCCAGTTGACGATCGGGCAGGTTGTTCCAGAGTGAGTGGTTGGCGTCATACTGAATTTCGTTGTACGCCTGCGGGGTCAGTGTGGCCAGCGTCTCCGGCAGCGCGCCCGGTGCTCCGCCCCAGGGTTTTTTCGCCAGCGCAGCCGCGTTTTTCTTCAATACGTCGAAATCGAAGCGTACGGCGGTTCCGTCAGCAATGCCATCTTCTGCCCATGCGGATTGCGCAAACAGCGTTGACAGGCCGGTCATGCCGCTGACGGCGGAGAAGGCCATTGACGCTTTCATAAACATTCTTCGATTCATGCCAGAGATTATTCCTTAGCTGTTCGAGGGTGTCGTGACTGTCGTGCAAAATGCACTTTCATGGCCCGATAATCACAGGCAACAGAGGGGTACGACAGTAGGGTTACTGGAAAATTCAGTCACGACAAAATTTATCAGATTAATCAAAGAAGCGAAGCGAAATTCCGCGGTTGCCGCTGCGTCTTACACTTCTTTGCGTAGCGAAACGGCGCACAGCCTGCACTGAGCAAGATTAACAGATGAAAAATCAGGTGATTCCTGGAGCAGGAAATCAGCAGAGCGCCAGATTATGACTATAGTTAATGAACTGCTTTGCAATTCACACGGAGGAAACGATGGTAAATCAGACAAATCAATTCGAAACGGGCCTCGATGACGATATTGCGTTACTGACTGAAACGCTGGAAGAAGTTCTTAAGGCATCAGGTGATCCGGCCGATCAGAAGTACATTGAGCTTAAGAGCAAAGCCGAACAGGCGCTGAACGATGTGAAATCCCGTGTCAGCCAGGCGTCCGATAGCTACTACTATCGCGCTAAACAAGCGGCTTACCGTGCAGACGACTACGTGCACGAAAAACCGTGGCAGGGTGTCGGTATCGGTGCAACAGCCGGTCTGGTACTCGGTCTGCTGCTGGCGCGTCGTTAATCGCGATTCGCTGACTCAGTGGTAGCAGACAACAGTAGTAAAAAAGCGGCGGGGCAATCCCGCCGTTTTTATTGGTTTTGAACTCCCTGAACACCTTCACCACCCTTGATCCTGCTTCACCCTCGCTATCTTTATGCGCAACGTGCCTGAGACGCAATGGTCACAATCCCTGGTGATGCCGATTGTGTCTGGCGGGAGGAGTTCGTACAGTAAAGCAAACGTGAAAAGGAGAACTCAACGTGATTAGAGTAGAGATGCTGTCGACCGGGGATGAGGTGCTGCATGGCCAAATCGTCGATACCAACGCAGCCTGGCTGGCGGATATGCTGTTCCAGCAGGGGTTACCTATGACCAGCCGCACCACGGTAGGAGATTCACTCGAATCGCTAATCGCCACGCTACAGGCGCGTAGCCATGAGGCAGATGTGCTGATTGTAAATGGCGGTCTGGGGCCGACCAGTGACGATCTCAGTGCGCTGGCAGCCGCCAGAGCCTGTGGCGTTGAGCTAGAGGTGCAGCAGGAGTGGCTGGAACAGATGGAAGCCTGGTTCGCCAGCCGGGGACGCGTGATGGCGGCCAGCAATCGCAAGCAGGCGGAAATCCCGGCTAATGCGGAACTGATTGATAATCCGGTCGGTACCGCCTGTGGCTTTGCCCTGCAACTCAATCGCTGCTGGATGTTCTTCACGCCTGGTGTGCCATCTGAATTTAAAGTGATGGTGGAGCAGCAGATCATCCCCCGTCTGAAAGCGAAATTTTCGCCGCCCGAGCCACCGATTTGTCTGCGGCTGACTACCTTCGGTCGTGGTGAAAGCGATATTGCCGCCGAACTGGAGCCGCTGGCGCTGCCGGAAGGCGTAGTCATGGGATATCGCTCGTCCATGCCGATCATCGAGATCAAGCTCACCGGCCCGGCCAGTCAGCGGGTGGCGATGGAGCAGGTGTGGCAGCAGGTGCGCCTGCAACTGGCGGAGTGCACCATTTTCGAAGGCACCGAAGGCTTACCGGCGCTGCTGGCACGTGAGCTGGAGCAGCGCGGTGAGCAGCTGGCAATCAGTGAGCAATACACCGCCGGACTGCTCTACTGGCAGTTGGCTGGCGCCAGCGTGCCGCTGCGTGGGGCTGACATCCTGCCATCCGGGCAGGAGACGCTGGAGCAGCAGGTGATCCGCACCCGCGAACTTGCTGCACAGCAGCAGGCCGCGCTGGCGCTCTCTGTTGGCAGCCTGGAGCAGGAAGAGATTTCGGTGGCGCTGCATACGCCGGATGGCAGCTTTGGTCAGCGCGTGAAGTTCAGTACCGGTCGCCATAATCTGGAGACGCGGCAGAAGGTGGTGGCAATGATGGCGATGAACATGCTGCGCCGCTGGTTACACGGCAGCGAAGTGAGCACCGGTCACGGCTGGATCGATGTGGTTGAAACGGTCAGACAGTAATGTCAGTGAAAATAAAACGGGCGCCTGAGGCGCCCGTTTTTGTATGTGACTGCGAATTAACCCCCATACAGCGTCATTCTCGCAGCAATAAATTAGCTCAAAGCGCAGGGAACACGGGCAGAGGAGGAAAGCGTCCCGCGCCTGGGACAAAAACGCCGGGAGCGTTTTTGAACAACGCAACGCGTTGGCCCGGCTACGGGCGCACCTCAGGGATGAGGTGCGTAATCGCGCGGGCCGAGCTGTCAGGGATGACGCTTTTTGCGTCTTTCCGATCTGACCGTGTTCCCTAAGCTGACTCGATCTCACAGCAAATCAAGCCAGACTTATTCCACCTCAGTTATAACTCCAGCTCAATCTCGCCTTTGGCTTTGCAGCAGCAGGGCAGAATCTCATCTTGCTGCACAAAAGCCAGCGGCCGTTGTGGGTAATGCACTTCGCCTTTCAGCAGCCGCATCCGGCAGGAGCCGCAGTAACCTTCGCGGCACTGAAACTCCACGCAGAGATTGTTGGCTTCCAGCAGCGTCAGCAGATTGGTATGTTCGTCTGTACATTCCAGCCGGGTGCCGGAACTGCGCAGAATAACAACGTCGCGGCTCATAATTAAAGCTGGAAGTCGTCGAAGTCGTTAGCGCCTACTTCAGAATCGATCTGACCCACCAGATAGGAGCTCACTTCCACTTCCTGTGGCGCAACCTGAACGTTGTCAGAGACCAGCCAGGAGTTAATCCATGGGATTGGGTTTGAGCGCGTCTGGAACGGCAAATCAAGGCCGACAGCCTGCATACGGATATTGGTGATGTACTCAATGTACTGGCAGAGAATATCTTTGTTCAGGCCGATCATTGAGCCGCCGCTGAACAGATATTCTGCCCACTCTTTCTCCTGCAGTGCTGCTTTCTTAAACAGCTCGAAGCACTCTTCACGGCACTCTGCCGCAATCTCTTTCATCTCCGGATCGTCTTCACCGCTGCGCAGCAGGTTCAGCATGTGCTGGGTGCCGGTCAGGTGCAGCGCTTCATCGCGGGCAATCAGCTTGATGATTTTGGCATTGCCTTCCATCAGCTCACGCTCGGCGAACGCGAATGAACAGGCGAAGCTGACATAGAAACGGATCGCTTCCAGCGCATTGACGCTCATCAGGCAGATATAGAGCTGCTTCTTCAGGGCGCGCAGGCTGACGACAACCGGTTTGCCGTTGACCTGATGCGTGCCTTCACCCAGCTGATGCCAGTAGTTGGTCATCTCAATCAGATCGTCGTAATAGCGTGAGATATCCTGAGCACGCGCCAGAATCTGCTCATTGGTGACGATATCGTCAAACACCACTGCCGGATCGTTAACGATATTACGGATGATGTGGGTGTAAGAACGGGAGTGAATCGTCTCTGAGAACGCCCAGGTTTCAATCCAGGTTTCCAGTTCAGGAATCGAGATCAGCGGCAGCAGCGCGACGTTCGGGCTGCGGCCCTGAATAGAATCCAGCAGCGTCTGATATTTCAGGTTGCTGATAAAGATATGTTTTTCGTGGTCCGGCAGCGCCTGGTAATCGATGCGATCGCGTGAAACGTCGACCTCTTCCGGACGCCAGAAGAAGGAGAGCTGCTTTTCGATCAGCTTTTCAAAGATGTCATATTTTTGCTGGTCGAAGCGCGCCACGTTTACGGACTGACCGAAAAACATCGGCTCTTTCAGCTGATCATTTTTGTTCTGTGAGAAAGTGGAGTAAGCCATAAAAGTTGTCCAAAAGTAGACGAAGCCAGGCCTCGTGAAATGAATGAGGCGGGAGATTCTCCCGCCTGACCATTAGATCTTACAGGCGCCGCTCTCGCAGCCATCATCCTGGATAGAAGGTGCCAGGTCATCCTGCGCATCTTCAGCACCGTCACGGGTGTTTTGATAGTAGAGCGTTTTCACGCCGAACTTATACGCCGTCAGCAGATCTTTCAGCAGCTGTTTCATCGGCACTTTACCGTTGGTGAAGCGCGACGGATCGTAGTTGGTGTTGGACGAAATCGCCTGGTCGATGAATTTCTGCATCAGACCCACCAGTTGCAGGTAGCCATCGTTGTTCGGCATTTCCCACAGCAGTTCGTACTGATCTTTCAGACGCTCATACTCCGGCACGACCTGACGCAGGATGCCATCTTTTGACGCTTTGATGCTGATGTGACCGCGCGGAGGCTCAATACCGTTGGTGGCATTGGAGATCTGCGACGAGGTTTCAGACGGCATCAGCGCAGACAGGGTCGAGTTGCGCAGGCCGTGCGTTTTAATCTCTTCACGCAGGCTTTCCCAGTCGAGATGCAGCGGTTCGTTGCTGATCGCGTCCAGATCTTTCTTGTAGGTGTCGATAGGCAGAATGCCCTGCGCATAGGTGGTTTCATTGAACCACGGGCAGGCACCTTGCTCTTTCGCCAGCTCGTTTGAGGCTTTCAGCAGGTAATACTGAATCGCTTCAAAGGTCTTGTGCGTCAGGCCATTGGCGCTGCCATCGGAGTAGCGCACACCATGCTTCGCCAGATAATAGGCGTAGTTGATGACGCCGATACCCAGAGTACGACGACCCATCGCGCCACGCTGGGCAGCAGGGATTGGGTAATCCTGATAGTCGAGCAGCGCATCAAGCGCACGTACGGCCAGGGTAGCCAGCTCTTCCAGATCGTCGAGGCTTTCGATGGCGCCGAGGTTGAACGCCGAAAGCGTACACAGGGCAATCTCACCGTTTTCGTCGTTAACATCTTCCAGCGGTTTGGTCGGCAGGGCGATTTCCAGGCAGAGGTTAGACTGGCGAACCGGCGCAATGCTCGGGTCAAACGGGCTGTGGGTGTTGCAGTGATCGACGTTCTGAATGTAGATACGGCCAGTAGAGGCGCGTTCCTGCATCATCAGTGAGAAGAGATCGACCGCTTTAACACGCTGCTTGCGGATGCTCTGATCCTGCTCATATTTGGTATAGAGGCGCTCAAACTCATCCTGATTGGCGAAGAATGCGTCATACAGGCCAGGCACATCAGACGGGCTGAACAGGGTGATATCTTCGCCTTTCAGCAGGCGCTGATACATCAACTTGTTGAGCTGTACACCATAGTCCATGTGACGCACGCGGTTGCCTTCAACACCACGGTTGTTCTTCAGCACCAGCAGGCTTTCGATTTCCAGATGCCACATCGGGTAGAACAGGGTGGCTGCGCCGCCACGAACGCCGCCCTGAGAACAGGACTTCACAGCGGTCTGGAAATGCTTGTAGAACGGGATACAGCCGGTATGGAACGCTTCACCGCCGCGAATCGGGCTGCCCAGCGCACGGATACGACCGGCGTTGATACCGATGCCGGCACGCTGAGAGACATATTTCACAATTGCGCTGGAGGTGGCGTTGATGGAGTCCAGGCTGTCGCCGCACTCGATCAGCACACAGGAGCTGAACTGACGTGTTGGGGTGCGTACGCCAGACATGATTGGCGTCGGCAGGGAGATTTTAAACGTCGAGATCGCATCATAGAAACGCTTGATGTAATCCATACGCGTGTCGCGCGGGTAGCCGGAGAAGAGGCAGGCGGCGACCAGAATGTAGAGGAACTGCGCGCTTTCGTAGATTTCACCCGAAACGCGGTTCTGCACCAGATATTTGCCTTCCAGCTGCTTCACAGCGGCATAGGAGAAGTTCATGTCACGCCAGTGGTCGAGGAACTCGTCCATCTGCGCAAACTCTTCCTGGCTGTAATCTTCCAGCAGGTGACGATCATATTTGCCCATGTCGACCATCTTAACGACCTGGTCATAGAGCTTTGGCGGCTCAAACTGACCATACGCTTTTTTGCGCAGGTGGAAGATCGCCAGGCGGGCAGCCAGGTACTGATAGTCAGGGGCATCGCGGGAGATGAGGTCTGCTGCGGCCTTGATGATGGTCTCATGAATGTCAGAGGTTCTGATGCCATCATAGAACTGAATGTGAGAGCGCAGCTCAACCTGTGAAACTGAGACGTTGTTCAGCCCTTCAGCTGCCCAGTCCAGCACACGGTGAATTTTGTCGAGATCAATGCGCTCCTGGCGGCCATCGCGTTTAGTAACGAGCAGACTCTGGTTCATGTCGCGTTTTTACCTTTGCGTGAGTATCCAAAAATTAAAAGAAATCCCGGTTTATACACAGCCTATTCATTGTGAATAATGTGTGGATAAACACTACATCTAGGGGGTGATGGGAAAAGCCATAACTACATGGGGGCATATTTTAGTATTTTACGGCCGCTTAACAAGAGCAAAAAATGATGGCTGGAGGGGTTGTAATTCTTGCGAAATTTCTTAGCCCACGCCTTGTAAGGCCTGGCATCATGTCAACCAGATCACACTTTTTTTTCTTATTATGATCGGGCGCGTGTTTCTTATTCAATCCTCAGGATTCAGCAGGAAAAGGGATGAAAAATGGCTAAAAGCCGCTAGCGGGTTGCTGGTCAGCAGAGAATCGGATGCGGTAACGCTGAAGAGGATGGAGCCGGGCTGATGTAACCTATTGGCAGACATCAGAATGCCTCTGGCGCGGTGAGTGCTGTTACCGGCACAGGGAGAACGGGCGCAGAAGAGGAGATGCCCGCCCTGATTCAGGCGGGCGGGTCACTCAGACGGCGCGGTGGGTGTGCACCATATAATTCACGTCAGTGCCGGGAGCCAGTTTGAATCGGTTAGTCACCGGGTTGTAATGCAGGCCAATGATGTGGCGTTCACGCAGGGCCGTTTCATCGACCCAGCCCAGCAGTTCGGAAGGACGGATAAATTTCTTCACGTCGTGAGTGCCGCGCGGCAGCATGCGCAACACATATTCCGCACCAAATATCGCCAGCAGCCAGGCTTTTGGATTGCGGTTCAGCGTAGAGAAGAAGACTTCGCCGCCGGGTTTGACCAGCTTCGCACAGGCGTGAACCACTGAGCGCGGATCCGGCACGTGCTCCAGCATCTCCATGCAGGTCACCACATCATATTTTCCGGCGTGCTGCTCCGCATGCTCTTCGACGGTCTGCTGCACGTAGTCCAGCGTCACTCCGCTCTCCAGAGCATGCAGGCGCGCCACGGCCAGCGGTTCCGCGCCCATGTCCAGGCCCGTGACCACGGCACCTTCACGCGCCATGCTTTCGGCTAAGATGCCGCCGCCGCATCCGACGTCGAGCACGGTTTTACCGAACAAGCCGTTGCTGTGCTGCGCGATATAGCCCAGGCGCAGCGGGTTAATGCGGTGCAACGGTTTAAATTCACCCTCCAGATCCCACCAGCGCGAGGCAACGGCCTCAAACTTGGCAATTTCCTGCGCATCGACGTTCTGCTGATGATTCTGCGGTTGTGCATTCATTGAATCGTAACTCCTGACAAAATGTGCCCACAGTATAAACGCTTAACCGCAGATGGCACACCTTTCAGGCGCAAGGAAAAGCGGGTGAAATCGGTGGTTAGCGTTCACCAGAGCATTGCAGTGTGATATACTTTCGCACCTTTAAAATCCGGGATTAAGTAGAGGGATAGCGGCTCCATGAGCGACCTTGCGAGAGAAATTACACCGGTCAATATCGAAGAAGAATTAAAAAATTCTTACCTCGGTTACGCCATGTCGGTCATCGTTGGCCGAGCTTTACCCGATGTGCGTGATGGCCTGAAGCCGGTTCATCGTCGCGTACTTTTTGCGATGAGCGTACTGGGTAACGACTGGAACAAACCCTATAAAAAATCTGCCCGCGTCGTCGGTGACGTTATCGGTAAATATCACCCGCATGGTGATTCCGCCGTTTACGACACCATTGTACGTATGGCCCAGCCTTTCTCCCTGCGTTACATGCTGGTGGACGGACAAGGCAACTTCGGTTCCATCGACGGCGACTCCGCCGCGGCGATGCGTTATACCGAAATTCGCATGTCGAAAATCGCCCACGACCTGTTAGCTGACCTGGAAAAAGAGACCGTCGATTTCGTACCGAACTACGACGGCACTGAGCAGATCCCTGAAGTTCTGCCGACCAAAATTCCTAACCTGCTGGTGAACGGCTCTTCCGGTATCGCCGTGGGTATGGCAACCAACATTCCGCCGCATAACCTGCGTGAAGTGATTAACGGCTGTCTGGCTTACATTGAAAATGAAGACATCAGCATTGAAGAGCTGATGGAGCACATTCCGGGGCCTGATTTCCCGACCGCCGCTATTATCAATGGTCGCCGTGGCATCGAAGAAGCGTACCGCACCGGACGCGGTAAAATTTATATTCGTGCGCGTGGCGAAGTGGAAGCCGATGCTAAAACGGGCCGCGAGACCATCATCATTCATGAGCTGCCGTATCAGGTTAACAAGGCACGCCTGATTGAGAAGATTGCGGAGCTGGTGAAAGAGAAGCGTGTCGAAGGCATCAGCGCACTGCGCGATGAGTCTGATAAAGACGGCATGCGTATCGTGATTGAGATCAAGCGCGATGCGGTCGGCGAAGTCGTGCTGAATAATCTCTATTCACTGACCCAGTTGCAGACCTCGTTTGGTATCAACATGGTCGCCCTGCATCAGGGTCAGCCGAAGATCATGGCGCTGAAGGAGATTCTGGACGCCTTTGTTCGCCATCGTCGTGAAGTTGTGACGCGTCGTACTATCTTTGAACTGCGTAAGGCGCGCGATCGTGCGCATATCCTGGAAGGTCTGGCGATTGCGCTGGCGAATATCGATCCGATCATCGAGCTGATTCGTCGTGCACCAAACCCGGCAGAAGCGAAAGCGGGTCTGATTGCGCAGGCGTGGGATCTCGGTAACGTGTCAGCGATGCTGGAACGTGCCGGTGATGACGCCGCGCGTCCGGAGTGGCTGGATCCACAATACGGCATCCGTGATGGTCAATACTATCTGACCGAGCAGCAGGCTCAGGCGATTCTGGATCTGCGTCTGCAGAAACTGACCGGCCTTGAGCACGAGAAGCTGCTGGATGAGTATAAAGCGCTGCTGGAGCAGATCGCTGAGCTGCTGCGCATTCTGTCGAACGCGGACCGTCTGATGGAGGTGATCCGCGAAGAGCTGGAGCTGATGCGTGATCAGTTCGGTGATGAGCGTCGCACAGAGATTACCGCCAACACGGCTGACATTAATATCGAAGACCTGATCAATCAGGAAGATGTTGTGGTGACATTGTCGCATCAGGGCTATGTGAAGTATCAGCCGCTGACCGACTATGAAGCGCAGCGTCGTGGTGGTAAGGGCAAATCAGCCGCACGTATCAAAGAAGAGGACTTCATTGATCGTCTGCTGGTCGCCAATACGCATGACACGATTCTTTGCTTCTCCAGCCGTGGCCGTCTCTACTGGATGAAGGTTTACCAGCTGCCGGAAGCAAGCCGTGGCGCACGTGGACGTCCAATCGTCAACCTGCTGCCGCTGGAAGCCAACGAGCGTATTACGGCGATTCTGCCGGTACGTGAGTATACCGAAGGCTTTAATATCTTTATGGCGACCGCGCTCGGTACCGTGAAGAAGACCGCACTGAAAGAGTTCAGCCGTCCACGCAGCGCGGGCATTATTGCCGTGAATCTGCGTGACGACGATGAGCTGATCGGTGTGGCGCTGACCAACGGTAACGATGAAGCGATGCTGTTCTCAGCGGCCGGTAAAGTGGTGCGCTTTGCAGAAACCGCAGTCCGTGCGATGGGTCGTACCGCCTCTGGCGTACGCGGCATCAGGCTGGCTGAAGGCGATCGCGTTGTGTCATTGATTGTGCCGCGTGAAGAGGGTGCAATTATGACCGTGACGCAGAATGGTTACGGCAAGCGTACGGCCAACAGCGAATACCCGACCAAGTCGCGTGCGACTCAGGGTGTTATTTCAATCAAAGTGACCGAACGTAATGGTCCGGTGATTGGCGCCGTTCAGGTCGTTGATGGCGATCAGATTATGATGATCACCGATGCCGGTACGCTGGTGCGTACCCGCGTTTCAGAAGTCAGCGTCGTGGGTCGTAATACCCAGGGTGTGATTCTGATTCGTACCGCAGAGGATGAGAACGTCGTGGGTCTGCAGCGTGTTGCCGAGCCGGTTGAAGAAGAAGAGCTGGATTCAATCGACGGTAGCGTGGCGGAAGGCGAGGAAGATATCGCGCCGGAAGCAGAGAACGACGATGAAGAGATTGCGCCGGAAGCGGATGCAGAAGACGAAGACGACGCGGCTGAAGACGAAGAGTAATTTGTCTGGCGTGAGCTGAGGTTCGTTGCAGAAACGGCAGGTCAGGGGAAACCCGGCCTGCCGTTTTTTTTGTGTGATGGGGAGGGAGCAGGGAGCTTAGGGCTGGAGGCTGGAGGCTGGTTGCTGGTTGCTGGTTGCTGGTGGCTGTGAGTTGGGAGCCGCCGAAAGGCCCACTATGCCCGATCGCAAAGGATTCCCGCATCCATGCGGATCGGCCACGCCATCCCTGGCGTGGACGCTTTGCTCTTCGGGCACAGCAGGCCTTTCTTGTTGGGATTTGGGTGTCGCTTTGAGGGGATGGGCGTGTTGTTTGAGGTGTGAGAGGCGGGTCGGGAAAATGGCTGGTGGCTGGTGGCTGGTGGCTGGTGGCTGTGAGTCGGGAGCTGCCGAAAGGCCTGCTATGCCCGATCGCAAAGGATTCCCGCATCCATGCGGATCGGCCACGCCATCCCTGGCGTGGACGCTTTGCTCTTCGGGCATAGCAGGCCTTTCTTGGTGGGATTTGGGTGTCGCTTTGAGGGGATGGGCGTGTTGTTTGAGGTCTTAGAGGCGGGGCGGGAAAATGGCTGGCTGATGGCAGTCAGATGGGAGCCGTCGAAAGGACTGCTGTGCCCGATCGCAAAGGGTTCCCGCATCCATGCGGATCGGCCACGCCATCGCGGGCCAGACGCTTTGCTCTTCGGGCATAGCAGGCCTTTCTTGTTGGGGTTGTGGTGTCGCTTTAAGGAGATGTGTGCGTGCATTTGTTTGAGGGGGAGAGGCGGCGACTTCTTCCTAAGATAAAGATGTTGCTTTGGCTGTCTTAAAAGATTCCCAAACCGCCCGCTAAGCCTGCGGCTGGCTGGCTTTTTACGCCCGATAAAGCTAGTGTATGGGCATTAAAAATCGATGATGCGACTAACCTTGCCAACTGCGAGTTACCTTTGAAATATCCTGTCTCTTTCCGCACTACGCTTCGCATCTCGCGCTATCTTTTCCGCGCGCTGGCGCTGCTAATCTGGACGCTGGGCGCCGTTCTTACTGCGTTTTACATTATCAGCGTGCTGCACAATAAAGAGACGCAGGTTCGGCAGGAGTTTGCCAGCAACTACGGCACGATACAGTGGTATGTGCGCCATTCGGCGGACATGATGCGTGAGCTGAAATATATCACCGAGAACCGCTTAACCAACGCCAGCAGCGGTCTGGATGTGCTGACCGGTATGATGCCAGGCAAAACATCTCAGCCGCAGTTTACGCCCCTGTTTTCGGATGGCGACTGTACCTCGATGAGCAATACCTGGCGCAACTCGCTCGATTCACTCAGTTACTACATCAATTACTGGAAAAGTAACTTCGCCTCATCGTATGAGCTGAATCGGGTGTTCTTTATCGGTGGCGAGAGTCAGTGTCTGGCCGACTTCACGATTGGCAGCAGCAATGCTGACCGGGAACGCAGCCTGAAATCGCTGCGTGAGAATGTGCTGCGCTATCGCAACAGCAGCGAAGAAGATCGCCGCAATCCGATGTACTGGATTAACAGCAGTGCTCAGCCAGGCGTCGGAACCTTCTTTATGGTGGTGCCCGTCTACGTTGCTAATAAGTTACAGGCGCTGCTTGGCGTCGAACAGAATATCCGTCTGGATGAGTTTATTCAGCCGGGCAGCCTGCCGATTATCGCGTCCATTACCGATGAAAATTATCGTCCACTGCTAAATTCGCGGCGCGGCGGGCTGGGCTTCTCGCTCGATAGTCTTCCTGATGATAAAACTTGGTTCGGATACCTGAATGGTTATCGTCAGCTGGTTCTGAAAAAGCCGCTGCCGCCTTCCGATCTTAACGTGGTGTGGTCGATATCTACCGACGTGATGGTGGATCAGCTCAAGCTGATGATCATTAATGCGCTGCTGCTCAATATTTTCAGCGCTGTCATTCTGTTTACCCTCGCCTGGCTATTTGAGCGCCGGATGTTCCTGCCGGCGGAGGAGAACGCGCACCGGCTGGAAGAGCATGAGCAGTTTAACCGTAAGATTGTCGCCTCTGCGCCGGTCGGGATCTGTATTTTACGCACCAGCGACGGCACCAATATTCTGAGTAACGAGCTGGCGCACAATTATCTGACGTTGCTGACGCAGGAAGATCGCCTGCGGCTGAATGAGATTATTGGCGGGCAGCAGGTCAACTTTGTCGATGTGCTCACCGGCAGTAATACCAATTTGCAAATCAGCTTCGTGCATTCACGCTATCGTAATGAGAACGTGGCGATTTGCGTGCTGGTCGACGTCTCGGCGCGCGTGCGGATGGAGCAGTCGCTGCAGGAGATGGCCCACGCGGCAGAGCAGGCGAGCCAGTCAAAATCGATGTTCCTTGCCACAGTCAGTCACGAACTGCGCACGCCGCTTTATGGCATTATCGGGAATCTCGATCTGCTGCAGACCAAAGAGCTGCCCAGCGGTATCGACTCGCTGGTGACGGCGATGAACAACTCCTCCAGCTTGCTTCTGAAAATCATCAGCGATATTCTCGACTTCTCAAAAATCGAATCAGAGCAGCTGAAAATTGAGCCGCGTCCGTTTGCACCTCGTGAAATCGTGACCCACATCGTCGGCAACTATCTGTCGCTGGTGGTGAAGAAGCGGCTTACGCTCTACTGCTTTATCGAACATGACGTTCCGCAGGTGCTGGACGGCGATCCGCTGCGTCTGCAGCAGGTGATCTCTAACCTGCTGAATAACGCGATTAAGTTCACGCATACGGGCTGTATTATCCTCCACGCTTACGTTGCGCAGGGCTATCTGGCATTCCGCGTCCGTGATACTGGCGTCGGCATTCCGGCAAAAGAGCTGCCACGCCTGTTTGATCCTTTCTTCCAGGTGGGAAATGGCGTGCAGCGTAATTTCCAGGGCACCGGGCTGGGACTGGCGATCTGTGAAAAGCTGATCAATATGATGGACGGCGACATCGAGGTCGACTCAGAGCCAGGCATGGGCAGCCAGTTTATTGTGCGTATTCCAATCTACAAAGGACAGAAGCCGTCACTGATGCTGCTGGAGGATTTACAGGATAAGAAAATCTGGCTGGCGATGCGCAACGAGTACCTCGCGGAATTTATCACGCGTCAGATTCAGCAGCAGGGCATTCAGGTCGGGGAGTATAACGGTAAGCCTGGCCATGACGATGTGGTGATGACCGATTACGAACTGGATATTGATGTTCCGCTGCGGGCGCTGGTCACTTTCGATGGATCGCATGTGGATATGCCGCGTGAACGTCAGCCTGGCCGCTGGATCCACTCTACCGCCACGCTGCACGAGGTTCCGGCGCTGCTGGCGCGCATCTATCGGATCGCACTGGGCAACGACGCCGCAGATGCGCTGTTGCTGGCCGCGCCGGTAGAAGAGAAAGTGCATAACGATGACATCATGGTGTTGATTGTCGATGACCATCCGATTAACCGCATGCTGCTGTCGGAGCAGCTCGGCACGCTGGGCTATCAGGTGAAGACTGCGCAGGATGGCGTTGATGCACTTAATGTACTGAGTCGTAATGAGATTGATATCGTACTGACCGACGTGAACATGCCGAATATGGATGGTTATCGCCTGACGCAGCGGTTGCGTCAGCTGGGCCATCTCTTCCCGGTCGTTGGCGTGACGGCGAATGCGCTGGCGGAAGAGAAACAGCGTTGCATGGATGCGGGCATGGATAACTGCCTGTCGAAACCGGTGACGTTAGATGTGCTGAAAGTGACGCTGGCAATCTATGCTGATCGGGTACGTAAAACGCGGATGGGATAGGGCAGGAAAGGGCAGAGGCGAGGCGGTGCAGGCTGCACCGCCTCAGGAAGTAACTTAGTCTCTTTCGACCTGAGTCTGGCTGACAGACGACAGGTAGTTCAGCAGTGCGATATCGTTATCCACGCCCAGTTTCATCATCGCTGATTTCTTCTGGCTACTGATGGTTTTGATACTGCGGTTCAGCTTCTTGGCAATCTCGGTGACCAGGAAACCTTCTGCAAACAGACGCAGCACTTCGCTCTCTTTCGGTGACAGGCGTTTGTCGCCATAACCACCCGCGCTGATTTTCTCCAGCAGTTTCGCAACGCTTTCCGGCGTATATTTCTTGCCTTTCTGCAGTGCAGCCAGTGCCTTTGGCAAATCGGTTGGCGCGCCCTGTTTCAGTACAATCCCTTCGATATCGAGATCAAGCACTGAACTCAGAATCGCCGGGTTATTGTTCATGGTCAGAACAATAATCGAGAGATCCGGGTAGTGGCGTTTAATATATTTAATCAGCGTAATACCATCGCCATACTTCTCACCTGGCATAGAGAGGTCGGTGATCAGGACGTTGGCGTCAAGCTTGGACAGATTATTGATCAGTGCTGTTGAGTCTTCGAACTCACCTACAACGTTAACCCATTCAATTTGTTCCAGAGATTTTCGGATACCGAAAAGGACAATTGGATGGTCATCGGCAATAATTACGTTTAAGTTATTCATCTTATTGGTTACCTTGCTGCAGCAGTTGATTGACGTAAGCGTCAATATCACTGGTGGTATTTGTAATGTTTGAATCGTCACACGCTTTAATGTGGTGTTCTAACTCTTCACAAAGCTGTTTGCCGGGAGTCAGATTGAGCATGGCAAACACGCCCTTTAGGCGATGCGCTGTCTGAGCAAGCGAGGCGTAGTCCTTTTCCGCCGACTCAGTATACAGCCTCTTCACATCAACCGGTACTGTCTCCGTAAACAGCTGGAAATAGCCGCCGCTCATCAATGGCGTGGCCGCGTCGTCTTCCGTGTCGTTATCCATCACATCATGCGACAGTTGCTTCTCTATCAGTGCCAGCAATGCATCCAGCAGCGCATTACTGAGATTGAAATTGACCCGATACTGCTGGTCGTTCAGTGCATGGTGCCCCAGTTCATCTTCCGCCAGCAGCAGTGCCCAGCCGCTAAGCTTTGATGGATCGTCGGTCACCAGCACATCGTGATCCTGACCGGAAATGCGCTCGTCGGGTGTCAGACAACGCGCTCCCCAGTTTTCCAGATGGCGGCAGACAATTTTATGCACGTCCTCCACGGTGATCTCCACCAGCGCGGTAACGCCATCCAGAATTTTTTCCTCTTCTTCTTCGCGCTTCTGCTCCAGCACCAGCGGCAACTGCATGTTGTAGCGCGTGCCGATATCCGCTTTTGCCACGATATCCAGGCTGCCACCCATCTGCTTGCAGAGCTGCTTACAGAGGAAGAACGCCATGCCAGAAGCCTGTCCGTAGCGATCCTGACTGGTATCGCCCAGGAACGGGAAGTCGACATTGGCCAGTTCATCCACCGTCAGGCCCGCACCGGTATCCACCAGCTCGATAATCAATCTATCGGCCTGCTTGTCCGCAGCCTTAACTTCCAGGGTGATTTTCCCCCAGCGGGTGGTGGTCAGGGCGTAGTGCATCAGCGTGGTCAGCACTTTACGCAGGGCGCGACGGTCGCCAAAGCGCGTCTCATCATTAGCCAGGTGATTATTCACCACCAGCGACAGCCCTTTGCGGCGCATCAGCGGCAGGCTTTCCAGCGCGATCTCATCCAGCAGTTCCTGCAGGTTAAAGACGGTCGCATCGGGTGACCAGTCGTGCGCCTCAAGCCGGTTCAGCAGCACGATATCATCCACCAGCCGCGCCAGCCCCTGACTCTCATCGAGCAGGTCCAGCACGGTCTCATCGGCATCACGCTGGCTGAGCTGTACCAGCTGCGTCACCATCTTCTCCAGGGGCTGATTCAGCGCGTGGCCCAGATTGTGCAGCAGCTGCTGTCGCATCTGATGGTTACGATCCAGCACCTGCTGCGCTTTTTGCAGCTTCTTATTCACCAGCAGCTCGCGATCCTGGTCACGCATCATAAACAGCTGGGTATGCGGCGACAGCACGCTGCGGGCGTGGCGAATCTCATACACTTCGTTATTAATGGTGGCCTGCAGCACGCCCTGATGCTGGTCGGACATATTAATGATCTTCTGCAGATTGAGGTGAGGCAAAAGATGTTCAGCAATCTTATTGCTCAGCAGGGTGCGGTTGCTGGCAAAGTCATACACCAGCAGACCGACCGGCAGACTGGCCACAATCTCTTCATTCAATACCCGCAGCGAATCGAGTTCAGCGCTCTGGTTCTCGCTGGGACGCAGCGACTGCTGGCGCAGCAGTACGATACCCGCCAGTGAAAGCAGGAACAGCAGCAGGTTAATCAGCAGCGGCCAGAGCAGATTATGCAGGGTGTCGATAATCAGACGGCCAATCGGCACCTGATAAACCAGCTGTAGCGAGGTGCTGGGCAGGGTGGCCGTAATCTCAATATTGGGATTAACCAGTGAGATGCGGGTATTTTCCACCTCCTGCTGTTCACTGCTGCTGGCAGGCATTGAGCTGTCCTGACGCAGCTGGAAATTTTCCAGCGGCATGTTCTGCGGAACAATATCGTTAACCGGCAGATCAAAGGCGACCACCGTGGCCAGATGGCCTGGCTGGTTAAAGGTGGTACGCAGCGTGAAATAGTGATCGTTCTGGAAGGCGAGGTGGCGCAGCGGTGAGAAACTCTCGCGCTCATCGAGCGCATTCGCCTGCTGCAACATCTCAGCACGACGGCCATCAACCATTGAACTGATGGCGCTCTCTTTATAGCGCGTCGCCATATCTTTCAGCGGCAGGGTCGAGATCATAATCAGGCTATTGTCCTGACCATTTAAAAAGTACATCGACCAGGTGGGATTTTCTGCGCCCCACAGCGTGTCGAGATAGTTCGACATCCGCATGGTCATGTCCAGCGTGCTGCTGTCATGTGAACCGAAAATCAGCGCTTCCGTTTTACGCCGGGTTTTTTCCAGGTAGTAGACGTCAGGACGCAGTCGCGTCTCCTGCAGGTTACTGCCGGGTGTTGCACCTGCCGCACTGGTAGAGAGGTTTTCATAGATCTGCCAGGTGGCAAAGCGATAGGCATCAATGCGCTTCTGAACGTCACGTGCCAGATCGTCCATGGCATAGCGCTTCCCGGTCAGCCAGGCATTCACCGAGTTATGCACCATAAAGCCCAGCGCCAGCAGGAGCACCAGATTGAAAACTACAAAAAAGCGGGTGACGTTGCCGGAGGTCAGTGGAAACTTATACAACATAGCGTGTCAGGTACCTGAATTATTGCGCAACTTTTCGCGCACTGGCGGCTACCGCTAACAGCAACAGGGCGATCGCTAAAAATGCGCCGCTGAGGCTGATCCATTGCGAAATGAATCCGATTAAAGCCGGACCTGAGAGAATACCCGCATATCCCAGCGTTGTCATGGCAGAAATCGCCAGGTTCGCAGGCATATCCTGTTGATTCCCGGCAGCATTGAACAACATCGGCACCGTGTTAGATAAACCAAAGCCGACCAGCAGGAAAGCCAGCAGGGCGATCTCCGGCCACGGCAGCCAGACGGCCAGACTCATGCCAGCTGCGGCGGTCAGCGCGCCGGTCAGCATCACCGGGTAGCGACCAAAACGCTGGATGATCTTATCGCCGCTAAAACGGCCCAGCGTCATCGCTACGGAAAACACCGCATAGCCCATTCCGGCCCAGGCGGGTGACATCTCCGGGTTCTGCAGCAGCAGCAGCGCGCCCCAGTCCAGCACGGCCCCTTCCGCCAGGAACAGGATAAAGCAGAGCAGGCCAAGAAACGCGACCCAGCCGCGTGGGATCACCAGCCAGGGTTGATCGGGCTGATGCAGGCGTTCATTCATTAAGACCGGCAGTCGCCACAGCAACAGCAACAACATCACTGCCATTACCACCAGCGTGGCGGCCAGGGGTGAAAAAGACTGGCTCAGCAACAGGCTGACCGTGCCCGCACCCAGAATCCCGCCAAGACTAAAGAAGCCATGGAAGCCGGACATCATCGGTTTATCCGCCGCCTGCTCAACCTGAACCGCCTGATAATTCATCGCCACATCCAGCATGCCCAGCCCGGCGCCAAACAGCATCAGCGCAGCCGCCATGACCAGATGAGAGTCAGCCGTGGCCAGTAGCGGCATCATCATCAGCACTAACAGGGTAGAGAAGCACATCACCCGACGGCAGCCAAACCGCGCCACCAGTGTGCCGGTCACCGGCATCGCGGCCAGCGAACCAATACCCAGACAGAGCAGTAACGCGCCCAGTGATGCGCCGCTGAGCTGCAGACGATCGCGGGCAAACGGCACCAGCGGAGCCCAGGCTGACATTCCTAAGCCATTGATCAAAAAGATGGTGCGTGTGCCCCAGTTCAGGCGGCTCTGATGTTTGTTTTGTTGTGCAGCGTCCAGTGCGGTCATAGGTCAGATTCATCAATGGTAAAGCGGAAAAGTGTAGCACTGGCCGTGAGTCAGTGGTCGTTGCGCCTCTTATCAGGAAGGGGATTGCAACATGGCATAAATGACAAAACCGGGAGTTTACCGACTTTTGTCGCGCTGCGAATTTTTTCCAGAACTTTCCTGGCATGACCACCGCCCCGCAGAATGACTTAACTCAAATTTCACTGTCGTTTTTCAACGACTTGCTGCTGAAAAATCGGAACAGGACCACTGATAAATGATGGCTGAATCGCTTAATGAACAAATTTTTTTTACAGCCCTGATGTTCCGGTAGTGGTGGTTTTTTAACCTTTCCGCATCATTTCCGGAAACAGTCAGCAATAAATTGACATGTAAAAACAAAGGCAAAGCGGATTTTATGAAAACCTTTTTTCAAGTGAGGCTTATGTAATGAAGATTAAACCATAATGAAATCTGTACATTGAAATTGTTTTTTAACACGGCTACGCTAAAAGTTAATCTGTCAGAAACGTTACATTTTGCGTGAGTCTGTACAAGTAAAACTAACAATAATAGCGTCACTCGCCACGCTGATTAGGGGCGTGCGACCAGCTTTGGCTTTGCCGTTTCGACATACACCAGGTTAAGACATCTTCTGATCTTCAGAAGGTGAAACTATGTGTGAACACTGTAAGCATAAAATAATTTTATGTTTATGGATTCAGTATATTAGCTAATCTGGTGGAGTAGAGGTTACAAATGGCAGAACTCACGCAAGGCCGTGTAGACATTATCTCGCGCGAAAACGGCACACTCATCTCGCAGTCCGTCAGCGGTTCGTCACAATCCATTAACCTCACCGAGCCCAGCGTCGTGCGCATCAGCGGCACCCGCGACATGGTGACGCAGTATGAGCGCCAGGGTAACGATCTGGTGCTGCATATGCGCGACGGCAAGACTGTCCGCTATCAGAAATTCTTCCTCGACGACGCCGATGGCCAGCACAGCGAACTGGTGTTCGATGATGGCGTCAACCCACCGGAACACGCGCTCTTTCCCCAGACCGCAGAAGGGGCTGAACTCGCTTCCACGTCGGTCACGCCAACCTATGAATCACTCGACAGCGTAGAGCCGCTGCTGCTGGCAGATAACGCCAACACCTCGATGGGTGTGATAACGGCGGGCGGTCTGGGTGTGCTCGGCTTAGCCGGTCTGGCCGTTGGCGTCGGCGGTGGTGGTGGTGGTGGCGGGGGTAACGGTGGCGGCAATGACGGTGGCACCGATCCTGGAACACCGGTCACGCCGGGGACGCCTGCTATCACGCTCAATGCATTCGCTGGCGATGATGTTCTGGATAACGCGGAAAAAAGCAGCGATCAGGTACTGAGCGGCACCACCAGTAATGTCGAAGCGGGTCAGATTGTCACTGTCACGCTGGGCGGCCAGACCTACAACGCCACCGTCGGTGCTGACGGCAGCTGGAGCGTTACTATCCCTGCTGCCGCGCTGGCGGGACTCGCCGCAGGCACCACCACCATCGACGTCAGCGTCACTAACGCGGCGGGCACGACGACCACCGGCAGCCTGCCCATTACCGTCGCGGCCGCCGATCCCGGCACACCGGCTGCGCCGTCCATTAGCCTGAACCCGTTTGCGGGCGATAACCTGCTGGATAACAGCGAAAAAACCACGCCACAAACGTTGTCCGGCAGCACCAGCAATGTCGAAGCGGGCCAGCAGGTCAGTGTGACATTGGGCGGACAGAGCTATAACGCCACTGTGGGGGCGGATGGCAGCTGGAGCGTCTCAATTCCGGCTGCCGCACTCTCGGCGCTGGCTGCAGGCAGCAGCACCATTTCGGTCAGTGTGACCAGCGCCGCGGGCACGGCGGCTTCCGCCAGCCTGGGTATCCAGGTGCAGGCACCTGACACCACCCCTGGCGTGCCAGCCCTGACAATCGCCCCGTTTACCGGCGACGACGTGCTGAGCAACGCAGAAAAAACCAGCGATCAGATTCTTAGCGGCAGCACCACCAACGTCGAAGCCGGGCAGATCGTCACGGTTACACTGGGCGGCCAGAGCTACAGCGGCAGCGTGGCAGGCGACGGTAGCTGGAGCATTACCGTGCCTGCTGATGCGCTGACCGCACTGGCATCCGGCACCACCACGGTGACTGCCACCGTTGCTAACCAGGCAGGAACCGCTGCCAGCGGTAGCCTGACCGTAAACGTAGAGCCACCACTGACTCAGCCGGGTACGCCCGTTATCACCATCGATCAGTTTGCCGGTGATGATATTCTCAGCAATGCCGAGAAAAGCAGCGATCAGGTTCTTAGCGGCACCACCACCAATGTGGAAGCGGGCCAGATTGTCACCATCACGCTGGGCGATCAGACCTACAGCGCAGTAGTGGATGCGCAGGGCAACTGGAGCGTCACGCTCTCGCCTGCGGCACTGAATGCGTTGGCAGCTGGTTCGGTTGCGATTTCCGCGGTCGTCACCAGCCAGGCTGGCATTGAAGCCAGTGAAAACCGCGCGATCAGCATTGATACGCCGGTCGTTCCGGGCCCGCCATCCGTCACGCTGGATGATTTTGCCGGGGACAACGTGCTGAGTAATGGGGAGAAAGTCACCGATCAGACACTCACCGGCAGCACCAGCAATGTTGAACCCGGTCAGCTGGTAACCGTCACCCTGGGCGGCCAGACTTACAGCGGCAGCGTTGATGCGCAGGGCAACTGGAGCGTTACTTTGCCATCGGCGGCCCTGAGCGCCCTGGCGGCAGGTGAAACGACGCTGACGGTTTCAGTCAGCAATGTGGCCGGTGATACCGTGACCGGCACGCTGCCCATCACCGTGGAAGCGCCTGTCACACTGCCGGGCGAACCCACCGTCACCATTGGTCAGTTTGCCGGGGATGATATCCTCAGCAACGATGAAAAAGGGACGGCCCAGACGCTCTCCGGCTCCACCACCAACATCGAAGCGGGCCAGACGGTGACAGTCACCTTCGGTGGCCAGACTTACCTCGGCACCGTCGATGGCAGTGGTAACTGGAGTGTAATTGTTCCGGCAGCCGCGCTGGGTAATCTGCCGGCGGGAGCTAATACCATCAGCGTTACCGTCAGCAATGCCGATGGCGTGAGCACTACCGAAATCCGCGATATCGCAGTTGAGACGCCAGTAACGGAACCGGGCGTGCCGTCTCTGATCCTGAATGATTTCGCCGGCGATAACCTTCTGAGCAACGACGAAAAAGCGGTCGATCAGCTTGTCAGCGGTAGCACCAGTAATGTCGAAACCGGGCAGATCGTGACGGTCACCCTGGGCGGTCAGACCTACAGTGCCAGCGTGCAGGGTGATGGCAGCTGGAGCGTCGCCGTGCCGTCAGCCGCGCTGAACGCGCTGGCAGCAGGCACCACCACACTGACCGTCTCGGTCAGTAATGCAGCGGGCGACACAGTCACTTCAACGCAGCCAGTCACTGTCGAAGCCCCGGTAACGCAGCCGGGTGAAGCCACCGTAACCATCGACGCCTTTGCCGGGGATGACATCCTCAGCAATAGCGAGAAAGCCAGCGATCAGCTGCTGAGCGGCACCACCACCAATATCGGTGAAGGCCAGCAGGTCACTGTCACTCTGAACGGAGAGACTTTTACCGCCACGGTCGGCGCGGATGGCAGCTGGAGCGTGTCGATTCCTGCCAGTTCGCTGGCGGCGCTGACAGCCGGTAGCGCAGCCCTGAATGTGACGGTGACAGATCAGCTTGGTACGCAGGTCACTGAAACCCGCGACTTCCTGGTGGAGGCCTCGGGCACCGGGCCAGGCACCCCGACGCTAACCCTCAATGCCTTTGCTGACGACAACATCCTGAGCAACGATGAGAAGCTGGAGGCGCAGGCGGTCTCCGGCAGCACCACCAACGTCGAGGCGGGCCAGATTGTCACGGTGACGCTGGGCGGCCAGAACTACAGCGGAACGGTTGGCGCCGACGGCAGCTGGAACATTGCCATTCCGGCCGATGCACTCGGTGCGCTGGCAGCAGGTTCTGCCTCGCTGGTGGTCACGGTCAGCAACGCGGCAGGCACCACCGTCAGCGACACCTTGCCGATCACGGTTGAGCCGCCGGTTACCGGGCCGGGCCAGCCCACTATCACGCTCGATCAGTTCGCCGTGGATGACGTGCTGAGCAACGATGAGAAAACCAGCGATCAGCTGCTGAGCGGCAGCTCAACCAATGTCGAGGCGGGTCAGGTCGTGACCGTTACGCTGGGCGACCAGACTTACAGCGCCACGGTCGGCGCGGATGGCAGCTGGAGCCTGAGCGTCCCGGCCAGCGCGCTGGCGGCACTGACGGCGGGCAACGCAACTATCGCGGCGACAGTCACCAATCAGGCGGGCGTAACAGTCAGCGAAGATCGGGTGATTGCGGTGGAAGCGCCAGCGGAACCGGGTACGCCGACGGTGACGATCGCCCTGTTTGCCGGTGACGATCTGCTGGATAACAGCGAAAAAGCGCTGGACCAGACGCTGTCCGGCAGCACCAGCAACGTGGAGGCGGGCCAGACGGTCACCATTACCCTGGGCGGCCAAAATTACACTGCGCTGGTCAACGCGGATGGCAGCTGGAGCACGCAGATCCCCTCTGCGGCGCTCAGCGCACTGGCGGCGGGCAGCAGCACCATCGCGGTCAGCGTCACAACGGCGGCAGGCGCCTCAGCCACCGACACCCGCGATATTAACGTCGCCCCGGCGGCAGGCGAACCTGGCGTGGTTTCCATTAGTGAACCTGTCAGCCTTGATGGTTTCCTGAACCAGCAGGAGCTGAGCAGCGATCTGATCATCAGCGGATCTGCAGTCGGCGTTAACCCGGGCCAGGCGGTGCAGGTTAACTTTAACGGCAATAATTACAGCGCGGTAGTGAACAGCAATGGCTTCTGGAGCGTCACCGTTCCGGCAGGCGATCTCACCACTATCACCGACGGCGTAAAACTGATTTCGGTCACCACCACCGACGCCACCGGCGCACTGCTGACCGACTCCGCTCAACTGAATGTAGTCGCAGCCACGCTGCCGCAAATCACGCTGGAGGAGAGCGCAATCACCGATGGCCTTCTCAACCGGGTGGAAGCGGGCAGCGATCTGCTGATCGGCGGCAGCACCGGCAAAGCCGTGCCGGGCCAGCAGGTTGAACTGGAACTTAACGGTAAAACCTACAGCACCACGGTCAATGCAGACGGCAGCTGGCGCCTGGCGCTGCCGGCCGCCGATCTCGCCTTACTGCCACAGGGCGCCAACAGCCTGATCATTACCGCGATTGATGAAGCAGGCAACCGCGTGGACGAGACGCTCAACTTCAGCGTCGACACGCTGCCACCGAATCTGATTGTGGCAGAGGTCGCAGGCGGCGATGGCATTCTCAACAGCAGTGAAGTGGCTGCCGGTCTGCCGGTCAGCGGTTCAGGTGCGTTGCCGGGCGAAGTGGTGTCTGTCTCGCTGAATAACGAGAGTTACAGCGCCACCGTAGATGGGCAGGGCAACTGGACGGTGGATCTGCCGCCAGCGGCGCTGCAGGCCCTGTCAGATGGCAGCAGCTATACGCTGGTGGTTACGCTGACAGATGCCAGCGGTAACACCACCACGCAGACGCAGCCCCTGGCGGTCAGCACGCAGCCTCCGGTTGCGACCGTTACCGCACCGGGCGGTGATGGCGTCCTGACCAACAACGAACTCACTACGCCGCTGCAAATCAGCGGAACCGGCACCCCGGGCGACAGCGTGACGGTGGAATTAAACGGTAAGTCCTACACCGCCATTGTTGACGAAAACAGTAACTGGAGTGCATCCGTCCCGGTGGCCGATCTCGGCACGCTGACCAATCAGACCTATCCGGTGACCGTCACCGTGACCGATCCGGCCGGTAACATCAGCACTCAGAATACGGAACTGCGGGTGGCTACCGCGGTGCCCGCTCTGACGCTCAACGATCTCAGCGATGATGGCGTGATCAACGTCAGCGACGCGCAGCAGCCGCTAATCGTCAGCGGAACCGGCGACGAAGGCGACATCATCCGCGTCACGCTGAATAACGTGGCCTACAGCGCCGTGGTGGCGCAGGGTGGCAGCTGGAGTGTCACCGTTCCGGCATCCGACCTGGCAAATGTGCCCAACGGTACCCAACCGGTATCGGTAGTGGCGACAGACGCCGATGGTAATACCACGCCAGCCAGCAGTTCACTGATTTTCGCCACCACACCGCCGTTGCTGGAAGTCTCCACGCCGGGCAGTGATGGTTATATCAATATCGCTGAACACACTCAGGATCTCACACTCGACGGACGCGGGGGGGCCCAGGGCGACACCGTCACGGTGAGTTTCAATGGCGAGACCTACACCGCCACCGTGGATACTGATGGCGCGTGGAGTGTTACGGTGCCCGCCGCGATTATCAGCCAGCTGGGTGACGCAACCTATCCGGTGGATGTGGTACTCAGCGATGCTTATGGTAACAGCAGCACCGTACCGACCAGCGTCACTGTGCTGGCGGCAACGTCGCCGGCGCTGACCATTAATCCCGTGACCGGCGATAATCAGGTCGACAGCGCTGAACAGCTCACCGACATTCTGGTCACCGGTAATGTCACCGGCGTACCGGCAGGTCAGCCGGTATTGCTGACCATCAATGGCCAGTCTTACGATGGCGTAGTACAGGCGAACGGTAGCTGGAGTGTGTCGCTGCCAGCCGGATCGCTGGGCGGCGCAGGCGATAAAACCTTCACCGTGGCGATTACCGATGTGGCCGGTAACCCGGCGCTGCCTGCTGAAGGGCAGTTCAGCGTGGTTACTTCACCCGTACCGTCGCTGTCGATTGCCCCAATCAGTGACGACAATGCGCTGAATGCCCTGGAGGCGCAGAGCGATCTTATCCTCAGCGGCGGTTCAGCGAACCTGCCGGCTAACAGCCCGATCAGCGTAACGCTGGTGACTGGCGGCACCGTCTACACCACCACAACCGATGAAACCGGTGCGTGGACCCTGACCGTGCCGGCTGCCGATCTGGCGACGCTGCCGCAGGGCACGACCACCGTTACCGTCTCTTCGGGTGATGTGCAGAACAGCCTGCCGCTGCTGGTGGCGACCGCGCCGCTGGCAGACCCGCAAATCAACACGCCATTCACTGACGGCATACTCAATACCGATGAAGCCAGCGCGGCGCAGACGCTGACCGGCACAGTGCTGCCAGGCCAGGCCGTCAGCGTGACCCTGGGCGGTACCAGCTATCCGGCCACTGTAGACGCGAATGGTGAATGGAGCGTGACGATACCCGCAGACAGACTGCAGGCACTTGCGCAGGGCAGCAATCCGATTACCGTGACGGTGAGTGATGAAGCAGGTAACAGCACCAGCATCAGCGAGCCGCTGATTGTTGATACCGGCGTACCGGCGCTGACCGTTAACCCGATTGCTACCGATGGCACGATTAATGAGGCTGAAACCGCCACCGATCTGACCCTCAGCGGCATCGTTACGCCAGGCAGCAGCGTCAGCCTTGCGCTGAATGGCCAGACCTATGACGCAGTGGTTGCCGCCGATGGCAGCTGGACCGCCACCGTGCCTGCTGAGAATCTGCAACAGTTGCCAGATGGCCGTTACGATCTCAACGTGACCGTCACGACCGTGAGTGGCAACGTGGCTACCACGCCATTCCCGGTTACCGTGGATACCACGGCACCAGACTTCAGTATCGCTGCGCCCGCGGGTGATGGCGTGCTGAACATCGCTGAGCAGGCGGCAGGGTTCAGTTTCAGCGGCGCAGGCAGTGAAGGCGACCGCGTCAGTGTGACGCTGAATGGCGTGACCTACACCGGCACCGTTGATGGTGACGGAAACTGGGCGCTGGCTGTTCCGCCAGCGGCGCTTGCCGGTCTGACCAATGGCAGCAGCTACCCGGTGGTGGTCACCGTCACTGACGCAGCCGGTAACAGCAGCAGCCAGAACAGTGCCCTGACGGTTGCGACTACGCCGCCTCCGCTGGTCGTCGCGCCGGTCAGCGGTGATAACGCGCTGAACGTCGGGGAACTGGCAGAGCCGCTGGTGGTGAGTGGCAGTGGTCAGAATGGCGACGTGGTCACGGTGCAGCTCAATGACCAGCTCTACAGCACCACCGTTGGCGTTAACGGCCAGTGGACGCTGCAGATCGCCCCTGAAGCACTGGCGGCACTGCCTCCTGGCAGTAATCTGGTGACGGTGACGGAAACCAGTGCTAACGGGAATCAGAGCAGCCAGGTGGTTGATCTGAATGTGGCAACCGCGCCGGACGTGCAGCCTGTACTGACCATCGACAGCAGCACCTTCGCCGGTGACGGCATCGTTACGGCAGCGGAGCAGCTGCAGCCGATAACGGTGCGCGGCAGCAGCACGAATGTCGAACCGGGCCAGCAGGTGATCATCTCCCTGAATGGGATCGAATACAGCGGTGTGGTCGAGGCCAGCGGCAACTGGAGCATTATTCTGCCTGCGGGCGCCCTGGCTGAACTGGGAGAAGGCACTCAGACGCTGAACGTCAGCGTCATCAACGCCGTGGGTAACACCGCCAGCAGCACGCTTGACTTCAGTGTAGACAACACCCTGCCGTCGATCGCGCTGGCACCCGTCAGTGACGACAACTACCTCAATGCGCAGGAATTGGGTGGCCCCGTCGTGGTCAGCGGCAGCACCAGTGGTCTGCCTGATGGCAGCATTGTCACCGTGCTGGCCAACGGCACCACGGTCAGCACCACCGTGACGGCAGATGGAAGCTGGAGCCTGACCTTACCGGCAGGCACCTTTACCGGAACGGCAGATGGCCCGCAGACCATCACCGCCACCGCCAGCGACGCTAACGGACAGCCGCTGGCGACCAGCGACGCTACCCTGACGGTGGTCGCCAGCGCATTGCCGGTGGCGACCCCGGGAGTGGCCTTTGATGATGGCATTCTGAACGGTGAGGAAGCCGCCGCCGGTGGCGCGATCACTGGTAACACGGGCGTGACCGGCGACGGCCAGACCGTCGTCGTGACGCTGGGCGGCAACAACTACAGCGGCACGGTCGATGCCGCAGGCAACTGGCAGGTCGCCGTTCCGGCCGATGTCTTGTCTGCATTGCCGCAGGGCAATAGTGGCTACACCGTGGTCGTCAGTGATGTAGCGGGCAACAGCAGCCAGGCTGATGGCAACCTGGTGGTGGATACACTGCCTCCGGTGCTGAACTTCATTACGCCATCCGATGGCATCATTAACGCCGCTGAAAGTCAGCAGCCGCTGACGCTGACCGGCAGCAGCGAAGCTAACGCCCTGATTGTGGCCAGCTTCAACGGCACCACCCTGAGCACCACCGCTGACGTTAACGGCGTCTGGTCGCTGGAGCTGCCCGCCACGGTTTACACCGGGCTGGGCAACGGCAGCTATCCGCTGACCGTGACCGCCAGCGATGCGGCAGGAAATGCCACCACCACCAGCCGCGACCTGGCGCTGAAAGTGGAGCCAGGCACACTGCCGACCCTGACGCTGGATGCCTTTGCCGGTAACAACGTGGTCGATGGCGCGGAGCGCCTCACCGATCAACGTCTCTCCGGCACCACCACCAACGTCGAAGCGGGTCAGCTGGTTACCGTCACCGTTGACGGCACAGTCTACAGCGCCGCCGTGCAGGCGAGCGGGGCATGGAGCCTGATCGTGCCAGCCGGTGCGCTGGCCGCGATTAATGATGGCAGCGCCAGTTTTACCGTGGCAGTCAGCGATGTGGCGGGCAACACCTCCACCAGCAATCTCACCTTTGACGTCAACAGCAATGCCTCTGGCCTGGCGATGGATGCCATCAGCGAAGATAACTACCTGAATGCGCAGGAGCTGGGTCAGGCCCTGGTCGTCACCGGTACGTCGGTGAACGTGACAGAGGGCAGCACGGTCACGTTGCTGTTTAACAACATCAGCTACACCGCGCAGGTCTCGGCCAGCGGCCGCTGGACAGTGATCGTTCCAGCTGAGGCACTGACGGCGCTCGCCGATGGACCTTACACCCTGACGGTCACCGCAACGGACAGCGGCGGGGCGACCCTCAGCAGCGAGGCAGCGCTCAGCGTGCTGGCGACGCTGCCAGCACCGCAGATCGTCTCGGCCTTTGGCGATGGCCTGCTCAACAGCAGCGAGATCGCCACAGCACAAACCCTGAGCGGCACCACCGGCATAACCGGTGACGGCCAGACGGTGAGCGTGCTGCTGAATGGCGCAACCTACAACGGCACCGTCGACGGCAATGGTAACTGGCAGATCAGCGTGCCGGCTTCCGCGCTGGCCGGCCTGCCGGAAGATCTCCTGAACTATACCGTCACAGTCCAGGATGCAGCGGGTAACACCGGCAGCAGCCAGGGCAGCGTGACGGTGGATCTGACGCCACCGACCCTGACACTGAATACGGTTGCGGGCGATAACAGTATCAATATTGCCGAAAGCACCGCGCCGATAGTTCTCAGCGGCAACAGCAATGCCGAAGCCGGACAGCAGGTCACCATTACCCTGAACAACCAGACCTGGACCACCACGGTTGACCAGAACGGCGAGTGGAATCTGACGCTGCCTGCGGGTTCGCTGGCCGGCATTCCGGCCGGGGCGTACATTCTGACCGTGACGGTCAGCGATGCGGCGGGTAACCCGGTAACCGAAACCCGTGAAATCACCGTGGCAACGGCGTCGCTGGCCGTCAGCATAGACACCCCGTTTGGTGATGGTTATCTGAACCTGGCGGAACAGGGGGTCGGTCAGACGCTGACCGGCAGCACCGGTGTAGCAGGCAATGGCCAGACCGTCAGCGTGACGCTGGGCGGGAATGATTATTCCGCTACGGTGGATGCGCAGGGTAACTGGACGCTGACCTTAACAGCGGATCAGGTGCAGACGCTGGGCGAGGGGGTTACTACGCTGGTGGTCAATGCCAGCGATGCCGCGGGTAACAGTGGTTCGCTGACCAGCGCCGTTACGGTCGATCTCACGCCGCCAGTGCTGACCGTCAATGCCATCGGCGGCGACAACATCATCAATTCGGTAGAGGTGCTGGAAGCGGTCGCCATCAGCGGCAGTGCGTCGATAGCGGACGCCGGACAGACGGTCACCGTCAGCTTCCAGAACGTCGATTACACCACTCAGGTGCTCTCTGACGGCACCTGGGAGGTGACACTGCCAGCCAGCGTCGTGCAGGGGCTGGCAGACGGCAACTACACCGTTGCTGTCTCGATGACCGATGCCGCGGGGAACCCTGCCACGGCCACCCAGACCCTGACGCGTGATGCTGACACTCTGAACCTGCCAACCCTGACCATCGGGACCATCAGTGATGATAACTTCCTTAATCAGGCGGAGTCGCTACAGGATCTGAACATCGGCGGCACCAGTAACAACCTGGCGGAAGGCCAGCTGGTGACGGTGACGCTGAATAACATTCAGTACAGCGGCACGGTGGCAGCCGATGGCAGCTGGACGGTGACCGTTCCGGCCGCCGATCTGGGTAATCTGCCGGATGGCGATCAGCTGCTGGTCGTGGTCTCAGCGGATACGTCTGGCAATCCGGCCAGCGCCAGCACCAGCCTGGTCGTGCTGGCCAGCGAGCAGGTTCAGCCGACGCTGACCATGAACGTGGTAGCCGGCGATGATGTGATTAACGCCACCGAGGCCACAGCGGATGTCGCGGTCAGCGGCAGCAGCACCCTGCTGGCAGCGGGTACGCTGGTGACGGTGTCGTTTAACGGCACTGACTACAGCACCACGCTCGACGCTGACGGCAACTGGACGGTGAATGTGCCGTCTGCTGCCTTTACCAGCGTGGCTCCGGGCAGCACGCAAATCTTTACCGTGACCGCCACTGATGTCGCAGGCAATCCGGCGACCGCCACTCAGGAGGTTAGTTTCATTACCACACCGCCTGCGCTGACGAATATCACGGTCGATGCGGGAGATACCCTTAACCTGGCGGAGTCGCTGCAGGATCTCACCATCAGCGGCAGCACCACGGGCGCATTGCCGGTGACCGTGACGCTGAATAACGTCAGCTATACCACCACGGCCGATGCCGACGGTAACTGGTCACTTACTATTCCGACCGCTGACCTGCAGCAGCTGGCGGACGGCCCCAATGCGATTACCGTTTCGGTCACCGACGCGGCGGGCAATATCACCACAGACAGCACCACGTCACTGGACGTAGCGTTTAATACCCTGCCAGCGCTGACGCTGAATACGCCGTTTGGCGATGCGCTGATCAGTGCGGCAGATGCGGAAGGGGCGTTAACGCTGAGTGGTGACAGTACCAATCTGCCGGAAGGCAGCGTGGTGAACATCTCTGTAGGCGGGCAGAACTTCAGCACCACCACGGATGCCAGCGGTAACTGGACGCTGAACCTGGCACCGGGCGCGCTGACGGGCCTGGCCGATGGATTGACACAGGTGGTGGTCAGCGCCGCGGATGGTGCCGGTAATCCGGCGCAGGTTACCGCAGGCGTTGAGATCCTGCAGAGTGATCCTGTTTCAGCCGCCTTCGACACGACACTGTTCGGCGATAACATCATTAATATCAGCGAAGCAGGCTCCGTTCAGCTGGTCACCGGCACCTCCACCGTCGTGCCGGGCCAGACCCTGAGCGTCACGGTAGGCGATGACAATATCCCGCTGTCGGTGACGGTCGATGCCAATGGCAACTGGACTGCCAGCCTGCCCCCAGAGTTCATTGCCAGCCTGGGAACCGGTGAACATACCCTGACCCTCACCACCACGGATCGGGCCGGTAACAGCATTGAAACGACCAAAACGTTCGTCGCTGCGATTACGCCGATTGCTAATCCAACGCTGGATACGCCATTTATTGATGGCCGTATCAATGCTGAAGAGGCCGCCTCAGGCGGATCCCTGACCGGTGCGGTGAATATTAATAACGCCGCGTCGGTCACGGTGACCGTTAATGGCACGGTCTATTCCGCTACGCTCAGTGCGGATGGTTCGCGCTGGTCGCTGGATCTGCCACCTTCTGTATTGCAGTCATTGCCGGATGGCAACTGGCCGGTGAGCGTGACGGTTACCGATGCGAACGGCAACGTCGGCAGCACCAGCGGCACGATACTTGTAGCCGTTAACGCGCTGCCGGATGTCACCCTGAACCTGCCGTTTGGCGACGGTGCGCTGAACGCAGCAGAGGCGGCCGGTGAACAGATCCTCACTGGCACAACCGGCATTACCGGTGCCGGACAGACGGTAACGGTGCTCATCTCCGGCTTTAACAACGGTCAGCCGCTGGCAGCCACGGTGCAGACCGATGGCAGCTGGTCTCTGGCCCTGTCGCCAGCGCAGTTAGCCACCTTCACCAGCGGCACCCACACCATTACCGTGACGGCGACCGATATCGCGGGTAACAGCGACGCGACGGCGCAGAACGTGGTGACAGAGGTGGCGCTGCCTGTGCCGACCTTCAACCCAGGCGCATTTGGCGGCGACAACCTGCTGAACATCAGTGAAGCCGCGGCAGGGGTGACCCTGACCGGCACCACCGGCAGTGTCGGGGCGAACCAGGCGGTCAGCATTACCGTGGATGTCAACGGCAGCCTCTATTCTGGCACGGTGGCAAGCAACGGTAACTGGACTGTTAACATTCCTGCCAACGCCCTGAGTTCACTGGGTGACGGTGCGCAATCACTGACGGTTAACGTCGTGGATGCGGCGGGCAACAGCGCATCGGCGCAGCTGCCGTTCACCGCAGATCTCAGCGCGCCGCAGCCTGCGGTCAATCCGGAATTCCTTGGCAGTTATGTGAATGGCGGCGATGTGGCCGCGGGAGTAACGCTGAGCGGAACCACCGGTGAGGCGGGCGCGAATCAGACTGTGCAGCTTACGCTTGGCGGCACAACCTATTCCGCGACAGTGGATGCCAATGGGAACTGGACGGTGCCACTGACAACGGCGGAGCTTTCACTTCTGCCGGATGCCACCTATCCGGTTACCGTGACGGCAACCGATGCGGCGGGCAACAGCACCACCATTAACAGCTCGCTGGTGCTCGACACCACACCGCCGGTGCTTAATGTTGCCGCCTTTACCGGTGACAATGCGCTGAACTACACCGAGAGCATTCAGCCGCAGAGTCTCAGCGGCACCGCAGCGGGAGCCGAGCCGGGATCAGTGGTTTCGATCTCACTGAATGACACGCTGCTTGGCACCGCGATAGTGACAGCCAACGGCAACTGGAGTGTAACGCTGACGCCAGAACAGATGGCCACCTTTGGTCCATCGACGACCCTGGCGCTGGCAGTGACCGATCTGGCAGGCAATACCGCCAACGGCACGGTTGCGCTGACGGTAGATCTTACCCCACCGCCAGGGCCGCTGGTCACGCTGGGCACGGTGTCGGGCGACAACATCATCAGCACTCAGGACGTGGCGGGTGGTGTGGTAGTGAGTGGCACCTCCGCTAACCTCGGTGCGGGTGGGGTAGTGACGGTGTCGATTGGTGATCAGGAGTACGCGACTACGCTGGATGCGTCGGGCAACTGGTCAACGGCGGCATTGCCGGTCAGCGCCTTTGGCAATGCGGACGGCAGCGTTGCCATCACGGTGAATGCTACCGACGGCACTAATCCTGTAACCACCAGCGGTAACGTGCTGATCGACCTTACGCCACCGGCACTGACTCTCAATCCATTTACCGGTGACAACCAGGTCAATGGCAATGAAAGTGCCACCAGCCAGGCCATCAGTGGCACCGCCGATCTCAGCGAAGTGGGTCGCACGGTGGTGGTGACCTTCAATAATCAGACCTACAACGCCGTGGTGCAGAGCAACGGCACCTGGTCCACAACGGTTCCTGCCAGCGCGATGCAGGCTCTTCCCGATGGCAGCTCGCCGGTGATCACCGCGCAGCTGGCGGATGCGGCCGGTAACGTGACGACGACCACCCAGACGGTGACGGTGGATACCGCCGCGCCGCTGGTCCAGGTCGACGCGTTCCTCGGCGACAACGTGATCAACGCCGCTGACCTGGTGCTAAGCCAGGTGCTGACCGGCAGCGCGCAGGGAGCAGAAGGCCAGACCATCGGGCTCTATCTGGGCGATGCCGCGCCAATCGCCACCGCGACGGTGGGTGCTGACGGACGCTGGAGCATCGATCTCGCGCCGGATGTCCTGTCGAGTCTCACTGACGGTGCGCTGGTGTTTGGCGTGCGGGTCAATGACGGTGCGGGCAACCAGACCGACGCCACGCTGACGGTCAACAAAGTGGTCAACAGTGCGCTGACGCTGGTGGTCGATTCGGTGTTCGGCGACGGCACGCTCAGCGCGCTGGATACCACGGTGGCGCAGACTATCTCCGGGGTTGCGACCTCGGCGGGCGTGGGTGCCACGGTATCGGTGGTGCTGGGCGGCACAACGCTCTCTGCGTCAGTGGGCCAGGATGGTAAATGGGCCATCGTGGTGCCGCCTTCGGTGCTGGGCCTGTTAAGTGATGGCAATCTTGCGCTTGACGTCACCCTGACCGATGCCGCGGGTAACACCCGCACCGTCGGTGAAACCGTCACGGCGATTGTCGATGCGGTGCCGGTGGTTGGCGCGCTCACCGGGCTGTTTGGCGGTGATAACCTTCTGAACATTGCGGAAGCCGCTGCCGGACAGCTGGTCAGTGGCGTGATAGAAAATGCGGCTGTGGGTTCCCAGGTAACGGTCACCTTTGGCAGCAAGAGTTACAGCACGACGGTGCAGGCGGGTGGAGTGTGGAGCGTTAACCTGCCGGGCAGCGATCTGACCTCTCTGCTGGATGGCAATCTGACGCTGGGTGTCAGCGTCAGAGACGTGGCGGGCAATGTCGCCTCCAGCAGCGCATCCATCGGCATCTTTACTCAGACACCATCAATCTCGCTGACCTCACTGTTTGGTGATGGGGTGCTAAACCTGGCTGATATCGCCACCGGACAGGTGATCAGCGGGGTGGTGAACAACGTCGCGCAGGGCAGTGTGGTGACGCTCTCGGTTGGCAATAGCCAGGTGACCGCCACCGTGGGTGCGGGTGGGGCGTTCAGCGCCACGGTGACGCCAGATATTCTGGGCACGCTGGCGCAGGGCAACCTGACGGTGGGCGCATCGGTAACGGATGCGGCGGGCAATACCGCCAGCACCAGCGCCGGTATCCGGGTCGATACGCTGCTGCCGACCATCACCGTGAATCCGCTGTTTGGCGACGGTCTGCTGAACGTGGCGGATTCGCTGGTCACCCAGGTGATCGGTGGGGTGATTGGCGGCGCGGAAGCGGGATCGCGCGTGGTGGTGTCGGTAGGTTCACAGCAGTTGGTGACGGCGACCGATGCCAATGGCAACTTTAACGTCTCGCTGACGCCAGCGCTGTTGCAGGGGATTGCAGATGGCAATCTGACCGTGGGCATCAGTGTCACCGACAGCGCGGGTAACACCAACAGCACCACGGCCGGGGCACTGGTCGGTATTCACAACCTGCCGAAAGTCACCCTCAATCCGCTGTTTGGCGACGGCGTGCTGAACCTGGCGGAGTCACTGGTGACTCAGACCATCAGCGGCACGGTCTCCGGGCTGGCTGCGGGTAGTAGCGTCAGGCTGGCAATTGGCAGCACCATCGTCAACGCGCAGGTCAACGCGGATGGCAGTTTCTCAACCGCCGTCTCGCCAGCGATTCTGTCAACGCTGCTGAACGGTAACTTCACCGTCAGCGCGGCCGTCACCGATCCGGTCGGAAACGTCAGCAGCACCAGCGCGGGCGTGTCACTGGGACTGTTCCAGCCGACCCTGTCGGTGAATACGGTGTTTGGCGATGGTGTGCTGAGCGCTGCGGATCTGGCCTCTAACCAGACCCTGAGCGGGACGTCCAGCCTCTCTGCCGGTTCAACCGTCAGCGCCACGCTGAATGGCCTGACCTACACCACCAAAGTGGTCAGCGGCGGCAACTGGAGTATTACCGTCCCGAAAGCGGATCTTGTTGCTATCACTGACGGCAGTAAAACCGTCACGGTCACCGGCACCGATGCCTACGGTAACGTGGCAAACAGCAGCGGAACGCTGAGCGTCATCAGTCAGTCGACGCCGGTGGTCGCCATTACCTCGCTGTTTGGTGACAGTGCGCTGAGCGCGGTGGATGTGAAAACGGCGCAGACCATCAGCGGCACCGCCAGCAACGCCGAGGGATCGGTTGTGCGCGTCACGCTGGGTGGTCAGACTTACAGCACGACGGTGAGCAGCAACGGCAACTGGAGTCTCTCTGTTCCGGCGGCTAACCTTGCTGCCATTACTGACGGTCTGCAGACTGTCACCGCCAGCGTAACCAACGGTGCGGGCAGCATTGGCAACACCTCGGCGTCGCTGGGTGTGGTCAGTCACACCACGCCAACGGTCAGCGTCAACAGCTTCTTTGGCGGCGATGGCTACCTCAATATTGCGGAAGCCAACAGTACTGAAACCATCAGAGGAACCAGCACCAACGCGGCGGGCGGCACGGTGACGGTGAACGTGGCGGGCAATATCCTTACCACTACTATTGGTGCGAATGGCGCATGGAGCATCAGCGTGCCGTCAGCGACGCTGAAAGGGATCGCCGATGGCAGCCATCCTCTCACCGTCACGGTGGCGGATATTGGCGGCAACACCGCAACCAGCACCAGCAGCTTTACCGCGCTGTCGCACAATCAGCCGCTGGTCGGGGTCGATCCGGTGCTGAGCATCGTCGGTTCCTTACTGGCGGGTCTGGTGGTGCAGGGGGGATCGCTGAATGCCGCGCAGGGCTCGAAAGTGAACGTTACGCTGCTGCTCTCCAACGGCAACAACGGCCCGACGCTGAACACCACGACCGATGCGCTGGGGCGTTACGCGGTTAACTTCTCACCTTCACTGCTGTCGGTGGGGGGCCTGCTGCTGTCGCTGGGAACGCTGGCGAAAGTCACGATTACCGACGCGGCCGGTAACAGCTACTCGACCACCAATACCCTGTTACTGGGTGCCGTGCTACCGGTGACGCTGGCGGCAAACGAATCGGTTGCGCTGTTCTCGGTGGCGGATGACAGCGCTACTGTCGCCAGCGCGGAGACGCAGCATAACAGCAGCACCAGCAGCGACGAGAGCAGCGCCCATGTGGCAGTGGCTTCCACGCTGATCACCGAAGCGGATACCGTGACACCCGTCGGCAGCAGTGAAAACGCGGCGGCAAATGACGCCGCGGTGGCAGCGGCACCGGCAGAGGAGGCGGGGTACACCATCGGCGGCGTCGTGATTACGCTGGCCGATGGCAGCACCATTGAGGGGGCGACAGTGACCGGCAGCAGCGGGGCGGATATCGTGACGGTCAGTGACCTTAACTTTACCCATATTGATGGCGGCGCAGGCACCGATACCCTGGTGCTGAATGGTGAGCATCTCAGTCTGGATCTCACCGCGCTGGGCCTGAAGGTCGAACACATTGAGGTGCTCGATTTGGGTAAAACCGGAACCAACTCCGTGAAGCTCGATCTCAATGAAGCACTCAATATCACGGATAAACAGAGTGACGATTTGCTGATCAAAGGCGCAGATGGCAGCCAGGTGACACTGGCTAACAGCAACGGCGGAATCTGGGAAGTGACGGGCGAGCGTACCGTTGAGGGCAGAGTCTTTGAGATCTACCACAACTCGGCGCTGACCAGTGATAACACCCTGGGCGATGTGCTGGTGCAGCAGAACCTGCAGGTTCATGTTGTGTAGTGACTGAAAGGTCTGTTCAGAAGATGAATAGAGCGGGTGCGAAAGCACCCGCTTTTTTTGTTTTAGTCACGTGATAATTGCATTTTCCAGATTATCGCCACTATTCATTAGCAGGATGAAAGATTAGGGTAGGCGCAACAAACGGCGTCACGCCGTAAAATCAGCATTCTGACTCTATTTGGCGCTTTTATTAGCGTCCTGTTTATCAATCCTTGTTACCTGCGGGTAACCGGTTCCGACCAGCGGAAACGGGCAGCTTCAGCTGTCCCACTACCATGTCGTCAGACTAAACGATCGGTTTATCCGATGGTTTTTGTCTGCGTTTCTGTTCTGAACTGAGGTTACCTATGTCATCACGCGATACGCTTCGTACTACCCGGCTTGAATCCATTTTTCAGACGGCGGTAAGCGACTTTGCCGTCGCCGATAGCGCAGTGCCAGCCATTGCGCCGGTCACCACGCAAAGTCTGAGCCTTCCTTTCGCCACGCAGAGCCAGAGCCTGCTGATCACCACGCTCTCCACCGAGTCACTGCATAGCAGCCCGCTCAACGACAGCACACTGGCTGTCAGCGCGGTCAAAAGTTCGCCGCCCGCTATGCTGCGACCCTATGAACCGATCGCCAGTGATGGCGTGATCGCCGGCTGGGAAGCGCAAAAGCCGGTGCATCTGCGCGGCCGTGCGGAAGGAGAAGCGGGATCCACCGTCACGCTGACCTTCAACGATCAAAGCTGGCACAGCACCGTCAATAAGTGGGGCTACTGGAACGCCTCAATGCCGGCTGATGCGCTGAAAGGCGTAGCGGATGGCAATCACACGCTGACGCTGACCATTACCGATAAAGCAGGGCAAAGCACGGCAACCACCGTTGATTTTGGTCTCTATACCGACCGCACGATCAAACCTACGCTGACCGTGGACACGGTCAGTGGTGATAACGCGGTGAGTATTGCTGAGAGCATTTATGGCGTTGAGATCAGCGGCAGCGCAACGCATCTGCCGGTGGGGTCGGTGCTGAAACTGACGCTGGGGACGCAAACCACCACCGCCAGCATGGGAAACGACGGTAAGTGGTATGGCTCATTTCATGAAAGCGATATGCAGGCGCTGAAAGACGGGGTCTACAGCCTGAAAGTCACGGCGACCGATCCCAATGGAAAAACCGCCACCGAATATCATGATCTGACGCTGATCACCCATCTGAGTAGCCTGCCAAAAATTAGCTTCGATAAGGTCACTGCGGACGATGTGATAAACCTGGCAGAAAGCCAGCAGGATCTGCTACTGAGCGGCACGCTCTCCACCGTCATGCCGGGCCATCGCCTGGTGATCACGGGTGCCAACCAGAAAGATTACGCCGCCACAACAGGCGATGATGGACACTGGCAGGTGGTGATCCCGGCAGCGGATGTGCACGCCTTTATCAACGTTGGGGAAATCCGCGCCTGGTCGATCGACGGGGCCAAAAACTACATCGACGTCACGCATGAGCTGAATATCCACACCGGCTTTATTCCGATCTACACCGAAATGGATATCGGCGGTGACATGACGCTTAACTATCAGGAGGCGCAGCACGATCTGAGCTTCTACGTTGAAGGCGCCAACACCCTGGAGATCAACGGTAAAACCTACCAGCCCGATGCCAAAGGTATGGTAACACTGACCTCCAGCGAGCTGCTGGCACTGCCGGATGGCCCGGTCGCCGCCACCTTTCACCGCTGGGATGAATATGGCAACAGCGACACCCAGACCAGCGATAAACTCTTTACCGTAGCCGTGCACCAGCAGCCGACGCTGACCCTGGACACGGCTTTTGGTGATAACCAAATTGATGCTGCCGATGTCAACAGCTGGCATCTGATTCAGGGCAGCTCCAGTCATCTGCAACCGGGCAGCCTGGTGGAATTAACGTTGGGCGATCAGCACTACAGCGCCAGTGTAAAAGCCGATGGCGGCTGGGCGCTGACCATTCTGGCCGGGCAGCTGGCACCGCTGGACGATGGTGAGTACCAGATGACAGTCAGCGGCAAAGACAGCGCCTTTAATCTGGCCAGTGCCAGCCAGACGGTGCAGGTGGCATCACATACTGAAAGTGCCAACCCGCTGGAGGGTCAGACGGTGGACCAGTTGCTGGAGACGGTCAGCCTGACCCAGCAGGCGGAAACCGCACATGTGGCGCAGGCATCTTCTGCCGCCGCCGCACCGCAGGAAAGTCAACTGTTCTCCGATATTCCTTATACGCTCGCCGACCACCTGCTGCAGCATCCTGCGGCACACCCCCTGGTCTGACGCTGACACATTAGTAAACGCACTGCCTTCCGGACAGGTCTGTTAAGCCTGTCTGGATTGGCGCGAGCTAGCTGAGTGGTTGCTTTTCGTTCGTTCAGCAGAAATATTAACGATTTCATCTGTTTTTAGCAGGAATAAGCGCGGGATCTGATCTAATAATGTTAAAGGTCGTTTAGCGTCTCGCTTGCGAACCATAAATAAAATAACGCAGTAAATCTGTCAGACGCTGAGTAGCACCCCTTTTTGCTCGCTTTGTTCACCAGGAAAAACACCATGATGATAAGAACCCCTGTTGGTATGGATAATGAACAAAGCGCGATTAACTTTTTTGTTGTGCGCCCTGAGTGGCGTTGCAGTGCACGCGGCCTTTGCCGCACCGTTACCTAAAGCCGAATTTAACTGGCGCGCCGCGCCCACCGAAGAGCAGATTGCCAGCTTAACGCTGCGCGACGCCATTCTTCGGGCCTTCGCCCGCAATCCGAAAATCTCGGAAGCGGCGGCACAGATCCACATCGGTGAGGGGGATCTTGATGCCGCCCGCAGCGCCTGGTATCCGCAGATCTCACTGCAGGGCGCGGCGGGACGCTCTCATCAGACTGACTCCGCCGGGAGCCTGAACAATAACGGCTCCGGCGGTATCACACTCAGCCAGCTGCTCTACGACTTTGGCCGCACCGGCAGCGCCATCGATGAGCAGCACGCGCTGTCGGATGCTTATCGTTACAGCCTGTTCGACTCGATGACCACCGTGGCGGAAGATACGCTGCAGGCCTACCTCGAAGTCAAACGTTACCAGGCGCTGGCAGAAACGGCGCATACCAATATTGCCTCGCTGAAGCGCGTGCGGGATATCGCGAAACTGCGCGCCGATGCCGGCCTCAATTCCCAGTCCGACGTGCTGCAGGCAGAAACCCGCATCGCCGCGATGCAGGCCACGCTGGAGCAATATCGTGCCCAGCATCGTTCCGCCACCGCGCAACTGACCGTGCTGACCGGCGTGGTCCCCGCCACGCTGCCTGAACTGCCACAGGCGCTGCTTAAGCAGCAGATCACCCTCGACAAAATCGCCTATGAAAGCAGCGCGGCAGTGCGCAGCGCGCAGTCGAAACAGGAAGCCGCTCGTGAACGGGTGCGCCAGGCAGAGTCCGGTCACTGGCCGACGATTAAAGTGCAGGCGGGCCGGACCCGCTATGAAAACGATCGTCAATCTTACTGGGATGATGAAGTGCAGCTGCAGGTGGAAGCACCGCTTTATCAGGGCGGCCTGGTGAATGCGAAAACCCAGTCAGCGGAGGGCGATCGTGAAGCGGCGCAGGCCGCTATTCAGCAGGCTAAGCTCGCCATCAATCAAAACGCCTCTACCGCCTATGCCGACATGATTGGCGCGCAGCAGCGGCAGGCTGCCGGGGAAGTGCAGCTGGCCAGCGCCGACCATACCCGTAATGTCTACGCCGATGAATATCGCCTGAGTAAGCGCAGCCTGAACGATCTGCTTAGCGTGGAACAGGATGTGTTTCAGGCTGACAGCTCACGTATCACCGCGCTTTACGATGGCTGGGACGCCACCGTGCGTTATGCCGCCGCGGTAGACAATCTGCTCGATATCATGGGTATCGATCGCCAGCAAAGCAGCGGCGATCTCCTTCCTTCGCTGCAATAGCGATAAGGCATTAATAATGAGTACATCAACCCTGAATACCGATAACTGGATTGCCGCCATGCTGCGCGTAGCCGCGCGATTCGGTAAACCTGCCGATGGCAAAACCCTGCGTCAGCAGATGCGCTGGTTTGAACATCTGCCGGTGTCACAGCAGCTGGAACGACTCTCCGGCCTGCTGGGACTGCATCTGACCATGGTGCCGCAGAACAAACTGCGCTGGCGTCAGGAGATCACCCCGGTGGTGCTGGTGCTGGAGAATGCCAGCGTGGCGGTGCTGGAGAGCATCGATTCAGACAACAGCGCGCGCTACTGGCTCAGTGAAGGTGGCGATGTGGTGCGTGAAAGCGCGTTATCAGAACTGCTGGCACGCGCCCAGGGCGATGTCGGCGTGATTGGCGTAGCGGCGCGTGGCCGTGATGCGCGCATCGACGAATTCGTTCAGCCTTATGAGCCACACTGGTTCTGGAAAAATTTTCGCGGTATGGGCCGCCGTATCACGGAAATTTCGCTGGCCTCGGTGATCAGTAATGTGCTGGCACTGGCCGGTATTCTCTTTTCGATGCAGGTCTACGATCGGGTCATTCCGGCCCAGTCGCAGTCCACGCTGTGGGTACTGTTTGTCGGCGTGCTGATCGCTGCGGCCATTGAGTATCTGATCCGGCTGATGCGGACCCAGGTGTCAGACTTAATGGGCAAACGCATCGACCTGAAAGTCTCGGCCATGCTGTTTGCCCGGGCGATGAGCATACGTAATGAGGCGCGTCCGAAGTCGACCGGTTCGTTTATCTCGCAGCTGCGTGAGATCGACCAGGTGCGTGAGCTGCTCACCTCGACCACGGTAGGCGCAGCGGCCGATCTGCCGTTTGTTATCCTGTTCCTGTTTATTATGTCGTTTGTTGGCGGCTGGCTGGTGCTGATTCCGCTGGCGGCGATCCCGCTGATCGTCATTCCCGGTCTGCTGGTGCAGATCCCGATGGCGCGGCTGGCCAAAGAGGGTCTGCGCGAGGGCGCGCTGCGCAATGCGGTGCTGGTAGAGACCATTGAAGGGATTGAGGATATCAAGGCGCTGCAGGCGGAACCCTATTTTCAGCGTCAGTGGGAGCAGACGCACGAAGTCAGCGCCTCAATCAGTAACCAGCAGCGGTTGTGGGGCGCGCGTCTCACCGGCTGGGCCTCGACTGTGCAGCAGCTCACCTATGCGGGCATGCTGGTATTTGGTGTCTATCTGGTGCTCGATTCGCAAATCACTACCGGTACGCTGGTTGCCTGCAGCCTGCTCTCATCACGCACCATCGCCCCGCTGATGCAGCTGACCATGGTTTTCTCGCGCTGGCAGCACGCCAAAATGGCGATGAAAGGGCTGGATGAGTTGCTGAAAAAGCCGCTTGATCAGCCTGAAGCGACCACGCTGGCACACTGCCCGACGCTCACCGGCCGGTACGATCTGCGCAATGTGCACTACAGCTATGACGAAGAGAATGAAAAGAATGTACTCAACGTTCAGCAGCTGCAGATTAAGCCCGGCGAGAAGATTGCCATTCTGGGCAAAGTCGGAGCAGGGAAATCGACGCTGCTGAAGATCCTCGCCGGTCAGGCGCTGGCTACCCAGGGCAAAGTGATTGTCGATGGCGTCGATATTGAGCGTATCGATCCCACCGATTTACGTCGTCAGCTCGGCTGGCTGTCGCACGACTCCCGCCTCTTTTTTGGCACGCTGCGGCAGAATCTGATGCTGGGCAATCCCCATGCCAGCGAACAGGAGATGCTGCAGGCGCTGCGCATCAGCGGCGCGCTGTCGCTGGTCCAGCAGGATGCCGCCAGCCTGGACCGCATTATCAATGAAGGCGGGCGCGGACTTTCGGGCGGCCAGCGTCAGATGGTGATGCTGAGCCGGTTGATCCTGCGTCAGCCGCAGGTGGTGTTGCTGGATGAACCCACCGCGGCGATGGATGAACAGCTGGAGGAGCATGTGATCCGTCAGCTACAGGGCTGGATCAGCGGCCGGACGCTGGTGCTGGTGACGCACCGTCCGGCGCTGCTGAAGATGGTCGATCGTATTGTGGTGATGGATAACGGCCGGATTGTGGCCGACGGCCCGCGCGACGAGATCCTGCGCCGTGCGACGACACCCGCGTCGGCACCGTCGCCAGGTAAAGGAGACACCGCATGAGTCTGGTTATTGTTGATAAAGATCTTGCTCGTCATGAGCGCCGGACATCGGCGATTATCTGGCTCTGCACCGCCGCGCTGGCGATTTTTCTCATCTGGGCGCACTTTGCCATTCTGGATGAGGTCACGGTCGGCACCGGTAAAGTCACCCCTTCCAGCCGCGCGCAGGTGATTGACAGCCTGGATGGCGGCATCGTCAAACAGCTTAACGTGCATGAGGGCGACATTGTCGAAAAAGGGCAGGTGCTGGCGACCCTCGATCCGACACGCTTCCAGTCGAACTTCGGCGAGGCGCAGGCCAAAGTGCGCACCCTGCGCGCCTCGTCCGAGCGGCTGGAGGCGGAGCTGTCGGGCACGCCGCTGACATTCAGCGCCGAAACGCTGAAGGAGCCGAACCTGGTGACGCGTGAACGGCAGCTCTACGAGTCGCGACGCCGTAATCTCACCGAAACCATCAGTAATCTGCAGCAGTCGCTGCGACTGGTGCAGGATGAACTGCGCCTGACGGAACCGCTGGTTGCCAAAGGCGCAGCAGGGCAGGTCGAGGTGATTCGACTGCGTCGTCAGGTCAGCGATCTGCGCGGCAAAATCGATGAGGCGCGCAATGACTATCTGGTGCGCGCCCACGAAGAGCAGGTGAAAAATAATGCCGAACTGGATGCGCAATTGCAGGTTGCTGCAGGCAAAGAGGATCAGCTGACGCGTGCCACGCTCTATTCACCGGTGCGCGGCATTGTTAAAGATATTCAGGTCACCACGGTCGGTGGGGTACTGGAGCCTGGCGGTAAACTGATGGAAATCGTCCCGCTGGAGGATCAACTGCTGATTGAGACGCGCATCAATCCACGCGATATCGCTTATATCCGGCCCGGTCTGGCGGCTACCGTCAAAGTGACCGCCTATGACTCCTCCATCTATGGCGATCTGCACGGCGAAGTTGAAACGGTGTCGCCAGATACCCTGCAGGATGAGGTAAAACGTGATCAATATTACTATCGTGTTTATGTTCGTACCCAGAAAGCCGAGCTGACTAACCGTGCCGGACGTAAATTCCCGATCGTGCCCGGTATGGTGGCCAATGTAGAGATTAAAACCGGTCAGAAATCGGTTATGGATTATCTGATTAAGCCCCTGAATAAAGTCAAAGAATCGATGCGCGAGCGCTGAAAATCCGCACCTGCTAAAATATCCGCCTGCTTAATTACGGTGATAAATTAACATGGCGGATATTTGGGCAGTCAGGGCGCAAAGCGTGCGTATTTTAACAATATGTGCGGAAACAGGCCGTAGTTAATTTAACCCGGTTAAGAAAGTTTACGAAGATATAACGGAACGGTAAATAGCAGGCAAAAAAATGCCGGACAACTTGTCCGGCGGGAAATAATAAGTTGTACATCTCATTCGGGGAGAATGAAGGTAATAATGGAATAAATGATGATAGCGGGGTCTATTCTATTACCAGATTCCGTATAAGTTTTATCATTCAGTGCTTCGGAATACTCTGATGTAACCCGTTGATAACATAGCTCTCTGAATCGGTTTATCGATTTGTGCGCCATTTTTTATCGATCCGTGCTGGTTATTAGTTCCCCGTTATTTACATTATGAAATAACTGTTTCGACGTATGAAACACTTTTGGAAATTTAGTAGCATTTTCCTGGTGGATTATTGCCCGTTATAAAACAACAATGGCCTGCCGGCTGAATTTTTAATCATTCAGTTAGCAGTGGCAAATAATAAAGGCACATAACAGAGGGTAATAAAATGAAACGTCGCGTTCTCTCCCTGATGATCCCTGCGTTGCTGGTTGCAGCAGGATCAGCAAACGCAGCTGAAATCTATAACAAAGACGGCAACAAATTAGATCTCTTTGGTAAAGTTGACGGTCTGCACTACTTCTCTGATAACGATGGTTCTGATGGCGATCAGTCTTACGTTCGCTTCGGCTTCAAAGGCGAAACCGAAATCAGCAATGAGCTGACCGGTTACGGCCAGTGGGAATACCAGGCAGCGCTGAACAACGCCGAGTCTGAAGGTACGGCTGACAGCTTCACCCGTGTTGGCTTTGCCGGTGTGAAATTTGGTGATGCAGGTTCGTTCGACTACGGTCGTAACTACGGCGTAGCTTACGACATCGGCGCATGGACCGACGTGCTGCCAGAGTTCGGCGGCGACACCTACGGCGCAGATAACTTTATGTATCAGCGCGGTAACGGCATGGCGACCTACCGTAACAATAACTTCTTCGGTCTGGTGGATGGCTGGAACTTTGCAGTCCAGTATCAGGGCAAGAATGGCAACAGCACCGAGTCTCCGAATGGCCGTGACGTACTAGGTCAGAACGGCGACGGCTGGGGTCTGAGCACAACTTATGATCTGGGTTCAGGTTTCGGCATTGGTGCGGCTGCTTTCCAGTCTGACCGTACCAACGACCAGAACAGCGCAACATCAGGCATCCTCGGGAGTGGCGATAAAGCGGAAGTCTATACTGGCGGTCTGAAATATGACGCGAACAACGTCTATCTGGCGGCTATGTACTCACGCTCGTACAATGCGACCCGCTTCGGCGACAGCACCAATGACTCTTCAGCTTATGGCTATGCGGATAAAGCGGACAACTGGGAACTGGTTGCGCAGTATCAGTTCGACTTTGGCCTGCGTCCATCCCTGGCGTACGTCACCTCACGCGGCACCGATGTTCAGAACTGGGGTAAACAGAATCTGAAAAAATATATCGACGTTGGCGCGACCTACTACTTCAACAAAAACATGTCCACCTATGTTGATTACCAGATCAACCTGCTGGACGACAACGCTTTCACCGACGCAGCCGGTATCAATACCGACGACGTGGTGGCACTGGGTCTGGTTTACCAGTTCTGAGTTGTACGGGAGCGCAGTTACCGCTGCGCTCCTGCGTCACCTTTCGGGCTGAGCGCTTCAGCCTTTCGCCACTTGGTGGCTTCCGGCGCGGTTGTCACTGACGACACCACGCTGCCGAATCGCGCGCCTTCAAATGCCACGCCTGCCAGGGTGAAGGCTGAAAAGCTCAGCCAGTGATGCCATGCTGACTGCCACTTCTGTGAATTTTTCATTCTGCACCTCTCAGAGATAAACACTGTTTCAACAGTGCAGAATTCATGCCAGCTTTACCGCTCTCACAGCCACAGACCTCGCGCGCACTTTGGTACACTTGCCGCGCGCGTCAGGGCGATCTTGCCCCAATCAGGTGCAGTGAAGCCTGTTATTGGCGCGGGCGTGAGGGTGTCATGTGACGATGACGACGCTGATGCAAGACTTTATAGCTACTGAAGATAAACAGCCCCAGGGCAATGACGAGAATCAGATAGATCATCTGCCGCTCCTTACTTTGGTTAACGTTAGTCGCCTGATGAAAGGCGCATACAGGGTAGATGACCGGTGAATACTGATAGGTTTCAGAGAAATATTCAACTCTCTTTAAGCGTCTTTACCCGAAGTTTATGCTTTGTAGCAGAGCTGAATAAAGTGTTACAAGTGAGGAAAGATGCGTTCTCAGATTAATCTGCTGTTTATAGCGATGTTAGCGTTGATGTTAACGGCCTGTGATAAGCCAGCGACCACATCCGCGCTGGTGCTGGAAGGAAAAACCATGGGAACCGTCTGGCGGGTAAGCCTGGCCGGTGTGGCGAGTGAGCGCAGAGCGGAACTGCAACAGCGGATTCAGCAGCAGCTGGATGCGGACGATGCGGAGCTCTCTACCTGGAAGCCAGACTCCGCCTTATCGCGCTTCAACCAAAGCCGTGACCTGTCACCGCAGCCGGTGAGTGAAAACATGGCAGATATTGTCACGACCTCACTGCGGATTGGCCGTAAAACCGGCGGGGCGATGGATATTACCGTCGGGCCACTGGTCAACTTATGGGGCTTTGGCCCGACGAAGCAGCCCCGCCATACGCCGGATGCGGCACAAATCGCCGCCGCCCGGGCGCAGACCGGATTGCAGCATCTGCGGGTGGTGCAGGGCGCAGACGGACAGTGGCTGCAGAAAGATCTGCCAGGTCTCTATGTCGATCTCTCGACGGTGGGCGAGGGCTTCGCCACCGATCATCTGGCGCGACTGATGGAGCAGCTCGGCATCAATAACTATCTGGTGTCTGTGGGCGGCGCCGTGCTGAGCCGTGGCCTTAATGCGCAGCAGCAGCCGTGGCGGGTGGCGATTCAGAAACCGACCGATCGTGAGAATGCGGTTCAGGCGCGCGTTAATCTGCAGGGACACGGCATCAGTACCTCCGGCAGCTATCGCAACTATTATGAACTGGACGGCAAACGCATTTCTCATGTTATCGATCCCGTTACCGGACGGCCAATTGAGCATAAACTGGTTTCCGCCACGGTGATCGCCACCACGGCGCTGGAAGCCGATGGCTGGGATACCGGACTGATGGTACTTGGCACGGAAAAAGCCCAGGCGCTGGCGATTGAACAGCATCTGGCGGTCTATCTGATCAGCAAGCAGGGCGATAAATTTGTCAGCTGGATGTCGCCGCAGTTCGCTGCTTTCCTGATCCCCGCTGAATCCGGAGAACCCTGATGTTAGATCTGTTTAGTGAAGAACAACCCTGGCAGGAGACGCTGGCTGAGGGCGCGGTGATCCTGCGGCGTCGCGCACGTGAGGATGCAGAGGCGCTTTATCAGCAAATAATGGCAATTGCGGAGCAGAATCCGTTTGCCCATCGCATTACGCCCGGTGGCCATCGCATGTCGGTGGCGATGACCAACTGTGGCGATTTCGGCTGGTCGGTGGATTCACGCGGCTACCAGTATCAGCAGCAGGACAACCTGAACGGGCGTAAATGGCCGGCTATGCCGCCGCTGTTTCGTACTCTGGCGCAGCAGGCGGCGTCTGAGGCGGGGTTCCCTGGCTTTAATCCGGATGCCTGCCTGCTTAATCGCTATGAGCCGGGCGCGAAGCTGACGCTGCATCAGGATAAAGATGAGAAAGATCTGCGTCAGCCTATCGTTTCGGTGTCGCTGGGTTTACCGGCGGTCTTTCAGTTTGGCGGTTTCGAACGGGGTGACAGTACCCAGCGTGTGCTGCTGGAGCATGGCGACATTGTGGTGTGGGGCGGGCCGTCGCGCCTGCGTTACCACGGCATCCTGCCACTTAAGCCAGGCGTTCATCCGCTGGTGGGTGCCTGGCGTTATAACCTGACGTTTCGACGCGCTTTCTGACCCACCACGCCGGTTACGGCGTGGTACGAATAACTATTGCTATCATATTGCATCCCATTACACTGCAGGCTGTTTTTTGACTGCTGGATTGCCTGCATGACGTTGCTAAGCGTTGTTTTTCGCCAGTTCCGCTGGCCTTTTATCGGGGTGATTGCGCTCACGTTGTTAAGCGCCGTGCTGGGTATCGGCATGATCGCCTTTATCAATCGCGAAATGATTGTCGCCATCAACACCTCATTTGCGGTACTGCCGCAGTTTCTGTTGCAGCTGGTGGTGCTGATGGCGGTGACACTGGCCTCGCAGCTGGCGCTGACCATGCTTGGCCATCAGTTTGTCTGGCGACTGCGCGGCGAATTTATCAAGCGTATCCTCGATACCCGTATTGAACGCATCGAGCAACTCGGCAGTGCGCAGCTGCTGGCGGGCCTGACCAGCGACGTGCGGGCCATTACTCTGGCCTTTGTGCGCCTGCCGGAGCTCTTTCAGGGTGTGATTATTACGCTTGGCTCGGCGATCTATCTTGCGTGGCTGTCGCCTAAAATGCTGCTGGTAACCAGTGTCTGGCTGGGTGTCACGCTGGTTGGCGGCTGGCTGCTGGTCTCGCGGGTTTACCAGCACATGGCAAAGCTGCGGGAAATCGAAGATAACCTCTATCGTGATTATCAGACGGTGATTGAAGGGCGCAAAGAGCTACAGCTTAACCGCTCACGCGCTCAGCAGGTCTACGACACGGTTTATCAGGAAGATGCCCGCGCCTGGCGACACCACATTGTCCGCGCCGATACTTATCATCTCAGTGCGGTCAACTGGTCAAATATCATGACGTTAGGCGCTATCGGCATGGTCTTTTTTATGGCCAACAGCCTGGGCTGGGCCAATACCGCCGTCGCCGCTACCTTTTCCCTGACGCTGCTGTTTTTACGCACGCCGCTGCTCTCCGCGGTGGGCGCGTTACCGACGTTGCTCAGTGCCCAGGTCGCATTCCGTAAGCTCAATGCCTTTGACCTCGCTCCTTATCAGTCAGGATTCCACTCCGCCTCAACGTCCTCAGACTGGCAAACGCTGGAGTTGCGCGACGTCTCTTTTCACTATGGTGATAACGGCTTCCAGGTCGGGCCGGTTAACCTGACGCTGCGCCGGGGCGAACTGGTCTTTCTGATTGGCGGCAACGGCAGCGGGAAATCGACGCTGGCGATGCTGCTGACCGGTCTTTATCAGCCTCAGTCCGGCACGCTGCTGCTGGATGGCAAGCCGATAACGGCGGATGAGCTTGATGTGTGGCGCAGTCAGTTCTCGGCGGTCTTTACCGACTTACATCTGTTTGACCGGTTAATGGGACGGGAAGGGGTTGCAGCCAACCCGGCGCTGGTTCAGCTCTGGCTGGAGAGACTGAAGATGCAGGATAAGCTGAAGATTGAAGGCAACAAAGTGCTGAATCTGCAGCTTTCTAAAGGACAGAGTAAGCGACTGGCACTGCTGCTAGCGGTGGCAGAAGAGCGCGATGTGCTGCTACTGGATGAGTGGGCGGCGGATCAGGACCCTCACTTCCGACGTATCTTTTATCGCGAGCTGCTGCCATGGTTACAGCAGGCGGGTAAAACGGTGTTTGCCATCAGCCATGACGATCACTACTTCATTCATGCCGATCGGCTGCTGGAGATGCGTGAAGGCAAGTTGACGGAGCTGACCGGTAATGAGCGCGATCTTGCCACGCTCGACTCGGTAAAACGCACCGACACCGGGCTTTAACGGCAGCTGGCAAAGCTTAGCAAAAAAGCGTAGTGGCATGCTTCGCCTGAACCAGGCTACGTTAGCGATCAGCAGAAACTCCGGTTTCTGCCATTCTGAACCTTTTCTTTCGTCTGTGTTACCCCCGGCTAAACCGCAAAGTTTTAACGCGTATTGTTTAGCCGGTTTTTTTAAAGCCGATGTGTGATTAGCGTGATTACCTGAGTATCCCGCCACACAAAGCTCGCCTCCAGTAACGTTCCCATCGCAAAACACCCGCTGAAGTCCTGAGTCAGTCGCAACGTCGCGCGCTGCTGTGAGAAATCTACCGACACCAGTTCCGCATCCGGAAAGTCCATCGGCTGAAGCAGTTGCGGCCAGATGGCTTTATAAACGCTCTCTTTGAGGGAGAAGAGCAGGGTAGCGGCAGCGCGAAAAGAGACGGGCAGCGTCCGTAACAGGTGCTGTTCCTGCTCGTTCATCAGCAACTCAGCCGTTTCATGCGCCGTCGTCTCCGACATAAATTGCTCGACATCCACCCCAACAGCGCAGGGCTGACGGGTTGCCGCTACCACAACGATGCCTGCACTGTGCGACAGTGACGCCTGAATGCCAGCGGGCCAGCAGGGGGATCGATCAGCTGCATTGGTCAGAATGAAATCAGCAATACCCAGTTCTGCCATCACTGACCGGACCAGCAGACGGCTGGCGAGGTATTCAGCACGCCGTTTACTGACAGCCTGCTGCAGTCGGGCGGGCAGCGGAATATCCCATTCGACAGCCAGCCCGTCATGATACTTTTGCGGATCGAAGTGACTCACCGCCAGCAAAGGATCGCTGCGGTTAAGGTGCCGGGAAAGGATAAAGCCGCCTGCAACAGGCGGCAGCGGCAGGTCGGGATAGCGCATGCGGGACCATCATCAAAACCAAAAAGGCATTAAATCAGGCGCGATGGATCAGGGCAAGCAGCCCGCCGGAATCAGTCGTTGGGAGGAATGGCAAAACTCTTCAGAGAAACAACGAAATGGTGGTGACCCCTGCTGATGCGTGCACCTCGGTCGCACCAGTGGCTTGCCAGACGAAAGAAATCGTCGCTGCCAATGTCATACGCCAGTTCCACTTTGCTAATGCCTGAATGCAGCAATGCTTCTGCATCTTTCAGGCTTTTCGCTTTGATCGCCATAAAAATTATCCGTCAATTTCTGGGGATTTCAGGGTAGGCATTTTCTGTGACATTTTTGTTTCAGTTTGATGAATAAGCGCAGCCGGTAGCCGATTTTGTGAAGCAGATCAGATTATAATGCAACTGTTAACCTGCTGATTGTAAGAGGAATGTTAACTGCCACACGGGACTATTCTGAATGTTAAACGGAGAGATAAGCTGAGATAGAAAGGCCGCGTCAGACGCGGCCCCGTGGGTTACTTCTGGTCTGGCGGGGAAGGTTGCTTATCGCCTGACTCGGGTGCTTCTGTTGGATCGTCTTTTTCAATATATGTCATGAACTCTCCTCTTGTTACCCACACGCAGTTAAGTATAGAACGAATTGTGGAAGGTGCGAGGAACGTTAAGGTTTGATGACATAAACGAAAAAAGCAGCCTTTAGGGCTGCTTTTCAGGGAATTTGGTCGGCACGAGAGGATTTGAACCTCCGACCCCGGACACCCCATGACCGTGCGCTACCAGGCTGCGCTACGTGCCGAACACTGGAGGATTAGTCTACTGGTTATCACCATTAATGCAAGATACCTGCAGACTATTTGCCTGATTATTAATCAGTTAGCGATAAACCGCTTCTCTTCAGTTAATACCTGCAACAGTAGCGCCAGTTCTGGCTTGTGATCTTTCAGGGCGTTGCCCTGCGCATCATAAGCGCGATAGCTGCCGTTATTGTTGAGTACCAGCGTCACCTGCGGCGTGGTAATCACCAGCTTATTCTCTTCGCTGCTGACGACCCAGTCATGGCGACGGCGCGCAGCAAACAGATCTTCACCCTGAGAGTAGTTCACTGGATTGGTCCGCACATGCAGCAGTCGCTGCATCAGCGTCGACATCACATCCTGATGATCAGAAAGGCGATCAACGGTCTGCGCGGGCGTATCAGGCCAGTGAATCACTAACGGCACCTGCAGAGTCTGGCGGTTTCCAGCGCTGTCAGGATTGCCATCCAATGCCAGTCCACGCTGCGCCGTAATCACCACCACCGTGTTCTTCAGTAAATCACGCGCCTGCAGGCTGCTGAGCACCGCGTGGATCTGCTCATCAACGGCAGGAGCCTGGCGCAGATAGCTGCGCTGACGCGCTTTTGCACTGTCGCCGGTGACGTCCGGGCCGTTCAGGGCAATCCATGAGAACCACGGTGCCTGTGAACCGTTCTGTTTCTCCAGCCAGTTCTGCCATTGCGCCACAGTACTGGCGTTGGGCTGGCTGGTGGTTGCAGGCAGTGAATAATCAGTCAGCAACGCCTGCCGGTAGAGCGGCGGATTAAAGCCTTCCGAGGAGAAGAGGCCAAACTGGTAACCCTGGGTGCTAAGCGCGCCCAGCAGCGCCGACGGCGTTCGGGATGCCAGAATACCGTTCATGTAGCTGGATGAGATCCCATAAAACAGGCCAAACAACCCTTTCTCCGGCGTATCACCCGCGCTGTAGTGCTGGGTAAAACGCACGTTCTCGCTGGCGAACTGATTAAGCTCCGGCAGCGCTTTGGCCAGCGTGGCGTTGTTCAGACCATCGACCGTCAGCACCAGCAGGTTGTTGCGTGTGCCGGCATCACGGAAAGTAATCTCGCTCAGCGGATATTCCACCGCCAATGCTTCCGGGTCGCCCTGCTGAATCAGCCGACGCTGATACTCCTGCGCATCCAGCAGACCATGACGCTCAAGGAAGCGGCGGGCGGTCATCGGGTAGGAGAGCGGCAGGTTGGCACGCTGCATCGTAATCGGACGATAGAAATTCGCATCGGCCCAGATATACATCAGGTGGCTGGCAAAGAAGGCGCTGATAAACAGGGCGGCGACAGGCTTACCAAACGAACGGCGATTCAGGCTGCGAAGCTTCTGCCAGCTCCAGGTCGCAAACAGCATCTCAACCAGGAAAATCAGCGGCACGCTGATAAACATCAGCTGCCAGTCGCGCGCCATCTCGCTCTGATCAGGGTTAATGACCAGCTCCCACACCACCGGATTCAGGTGCAGGTGGAAGCGGCTGAACACTGCACTGTCGACCATCACCAGCGTCAGCCCGGCGGTAGCGACCACCGCGGACAACACCCGCATCAGCCGTTGCGACATCACCACAAAGGTCAGCGGGAAGATAATCAGCAGATAGGCGGCAAAAACAACAAAACTGAAGTGGCCAACCCAGCTGGTATAGGCGTAGATGCGCCCCGCCAGCGAAGAAGGCCAGTCGGCGACCAACAGGTAGCGACTGCCTAAAATCAGCGCGAATAAGATGTTAAACAGAGCAAACCAGTGACCCCAACTGATCATCTGGGAAACTTTTTCGCGGTAGCGCTGCCGGTTGGTTACCATATTATGAAGTCAAATCAGCCAATTAATGGGCGTTATCGTCACGCACAGACGCCTGAAGGGCATCGGCGAAAGATCGTGCCAGTGAACGACGTTGCGCCGGAGCGACATCGCTGTTAATTAAGTTGGTCACCATATTTCCCAGAACCATCAGGGAGAGATCGGTGGGGGCTTTGTCCTTGTGCAGGATTTGGGCCATTTCCGCGAGGAGTTGTTCCACGCGTTCGTCACTGTAACGGGATGATTGTGCCATATCGTCGTCTAAGCTCATTTCAAAAGGCGATATATTACCGGAACAGCGCACTTTTTACCGCAATTTTATCGAAAGCAGCGCGTTCGCTATACGCATGGAGTTGAAAGCCGATGCTGGCGGTGTTTGAATACGCGCCTGTGCTAAAAGGAGAGTCTACCATGAGTCTGGATATCGACCAGATTGCCCTGCATCAGTTAATTAAACGCGATGAAAACCAGCTTGAACTGGCGCTGCGCGATTCGCTGCTGCCTGCCACCAACACGGTCAACGCGATGGTGGAGGAGTTACACCGGGTTTATAGCGCAAAAAGCAAAGCCTATGGCCTGTTCAATGCAGAGAGTGAACTGGCAGAAGCGCTGCGTAATTGTCGTAAGGGCAACGATGATTTTCTCGCTTTTAGCCGTGCCGCGACCGGTCGTCTGCGCGATGAGCTTGCAAAATACCCCTTCGCTGAAGGCGGCGTGGTGCTGTTTATTCACTACCGCTATCTGGCGGTGGAATACCTGCTGATTGCGGTGCTGAACAGCCAGTCCAGCATGCGCGTCAACGAGCAGATGGATATCAGCAGCACCCACTATCTTGACATCAATCATGCCGACATCGTGGCACGCATCGATTTAACCGAGTGGGAAACTAACCCGGAATCGACCCGTTACCTGACTTTCCTGCGTGGCCGGGTCGGACGTAAAGTGGCTGACTTCTTTATGGACTTCCTGGGTGCCGAAGTGGGATTAGACACCAAGGCGCAGAACCGCGGTCTGTTGCAGGCGGTAGATGACTACTGCAACGAATCGGAACTGGATAAGCAGGAGCGGCAGAACTATCGCCAGCAGGTCTACAGCTACTGCAACGAGCAGCTGCAGGCGGGCGAGGAGATTGCGCTGGAAGAGTTGTCGAGCGAACTGCCACCACTGGGTGAAAAAACGTTCCAGGCCTTTACCCAGGAGCAGGGGTATGAACTGGAAGAGAGCTTCCCGGCGGATCGCAGTACTCTGCGCCAGCTGACGAAGTTTGCCGGAAGCGGCGGGGGCCTGACCCTGAACTTCGATGCGATGTTGCTGGGCGAACGCATTTTCTGGGATCCGGCAACGGACACCCTGACGATTAAGGGCACACCACCCAATCTGCGCGATCAGCTGCAGCGCCGTACCAGCAGCAAATAAAAAAGCCGGGCTTAGCCCGGCTTTCATTCCCTGCACGCGGCGATCATTTCACCGGGCAGCGCCAAAAGAAAAGGGCCGGTTTCGCAACCGGCCCTTCTGCTTTCAACGAAGTTCGCGATTAAGCGCGAACGAAGTCGATGTGGAACAGTTTTGGCTTGAACGGGTGACGCTGAACAGCCTGAACTTTCACTTTAGTTTCTTTACCGTCAACTGACAGGGTCAGCACTTCGTCGTAGAAACCTGGCTTAGATTGCAGGTTCATTACGGAGTCGTGATCCAGGTCGATGGCAACAGCCGCTTCAGAACCACCGTAGATGATGGCCGGGAAACGGTTTGCTGTACGCAGGCGGCGGCTCGCACCCTTACCCTGCTCTTTACGTTCTACTGCATTGATAGTGAGCATTAATATATCTCTTTATTTAATTCCTGCTACAGGCGACCCAGTAACAGGCTGGTTATTCAATACCGCTGATGCACATGCAAAAGCGGGCGGCAGTATAGCCGTTATGCCGGGTGGTAGCAAACGATATACCCGCCAGCCGGGCTCGGCATCCGGTTAGCCGGACCCGATAGCGCTCATTAGCGCAGCTCATTGGCACGGCGATAGCGACCCTGATAATCGAACATTTTTTCGCGGATCTGCCAGAACTGACCTTTGGCCCGCGCCACCACAAAGTCGGGATGACGCAGCAGCGGCTGCAGCGCCAGCACGTCAGCGGCGCTTTGCCAGCCCAGCGGCACGCCGGGCGCGCGCTGATGCGGGCGCATAAAGAGCTGTTCAAACGCTTTGCGCTGGGCCGGTGTCTGCAGACGAAACCGTTCGCTGACGCTGGTGCCTTCCTCGTCATAATAGGTCGCCTTGAGCCATTCACCTTTGGCATCACGGCCCTGTTCCAGCGTCATGCCGCCACAGCGCAGCACCAGCGCATCTTTAAGCTTCAGCGCCGCTTTGAGCATATCGTCAGGATCGACCAATATTTTGTCGCACTGGTGACAGCGCCGGGCGGCAATATCATTCTCTGCGCCACAGTCGGGGCAGCTTTTAAAGCGGAAGCGGAAGTCACACTGTTCGCGCTCGCCCTCATCATCTTCCAGCACGCCCTGACAGCGTCGGCCAAAATGTTCGATAACCATGCCATCTTCGGTCGCCTTGCCCCAGAAGGTGTTGGCGAAACCGCAGGCGGGACAAAAAACCTGTACCGGCTGATTGTCGCTGGCCCCTTTGGGCGCGCCGACCTCGGGCGTAAAAAGATCGTGCGGATTACCGGCATAATCGAGAATCAGACAGTCGATTTTACCGGGCGAGAGCCGCAGGCCGCGTCCGACGATTTGCTGATAGAGGCTGACCGACTCGGTCGGGCGCAGAATCGCAATCAGATCAACGTGCGGAGCATCAAACCCGGTGGTCAGCACCGCCACGTTAACCAGGAATTTCAGCTGCTGCGCCTTAAAGGCCAGAATCAGAGCATCGCGCTCTCTGGCAGGCGTTTCGGCTGATACCAGCGCGCTGTTAGCGGGCAGCAGCCGCAAAATTTCATGCGCATGCTCCACCGTTGAGGCAAAAATCATCACTCCCAGTCGATCTTCAGCGAACTCCACGATCTGACGGATAATATGGGGCGTCACGCGCTGCTGCTGTTTCAGTTCACGATTAAGATCGGCTTCGCTGAACAAGCCGCTGCTTTGTGCCGTCAGGCGGCTGAAGTCATACTGCACCACCGGCATATCCAGTCGCTCCGGCGGCACCAGAAACTGATGTTTGATCATGTAGCGCAGCGGCAGTTCATAGATACAGTCGCGAAACAGCGATTTTTCGTCGCCACGCACCATGCCGTGATAGTGGAACTGATAAATCCAGCCTTTACCCAGCCGGAAAGGCGTGGCGGTCAGGCCCAGTAAACGCAGTTGCGGATTATGCTGACGCAGATGATTGAAGATCTGCTGATACTGACTCTCTTTATCATCACCGATACGGTGGCACTCATCGACAATCACCAGTGAAAAGGCGCTGTCGAACTGGTCGAGGTTACGCGCCACTGACTGCACGCTGCCAAACACCACTTTGCGCTGACTCTCTTTACGCTGAAGTCCGGCGGCAAAGATATCTGCCTCCAGCCCGTAAGCCTGATATTTACTGTGGTTCTGCGCTACCAGCTCTTTGACGTGCGCCAGCACCAGCACCCGGCCACGCGCCAGCCGTGCCAGCTCGGCAATGACCAGGCTCTTTCCGGCACCGGTCGGCAGCACAATGACTGCAGGCTGATGATGACGACGGAAATGCGCCACGGTGGCATTCACCGCATCCTGTTGATAGGGGCGTAAGGTAAAAGACATGATGCTCACTTTTGCAAAACTGGGGGTAATTATGCCATGAAAGTGCGGTAAACGCGCTGTCAGGCTGGCGCGGATCACGTTATACTTCCCGCACATTTTCAACGGTTAACCAGGCCGTTTCAGATTCCCTCCGCAGTAACAGGCAAAACGAATTCATGCGACTCGACAAATTCATCTCTCAGCAACTGGAAATCAGCCGCGCCATCGCCCATCGCGAGATCCGTGGCCAGCGTGTCACCGTTAACGGGGAAATCGTACGCGATACCGCGTTTAAACTGCTGCCCGACCACGAAGTCGTCTATGACGGCAACGTACTGCAGATGCAGACTGGTCCACGCTACTTTATGCTGAACAAACCGCAGGGTTACGTCTGCTCAACCGACGATCCCGATCATCCCACCATCATCTATTTCATTGAAGAACCGATGTCATTCAAACTGCACGCGGCGGGGCGTCTTGATATCGACACCACCGGACTGGTGCTGCTGACAGATGATGGCCAGTGGTCACACCGTATTACCTCGCCACGTCATCACTGCGAGAAAACCTACCGTGTGACCCTGGAATCACCGGTCAGTGACGATACCGCCGCGCAGTTTACGGCGGGCGTGCAGCTGCACAATGAGAAGAGCCTCACTAAACCGGCTCAGCTGGAGGTGATCACCCCGACAGACGTCCGGCTGACACTGAGCGAAGGCCGTTATCATCAGGTAAAACGGATGTTTGCGGCAGTAGGCAATCGGGTCCTTGAGCTGCATCGCGAGCGCATCGGTGACATCGTACTGGACGCCGATCTGGAACCGGGCGAATATCGTGCGCTGACAGAAGAAGAGATCGCCAGCATCGGTCTGCCGAAAGAGCTGCAGACAAAATAACCGGACGGGCCCGGCGGCCCGCATTACGACCATAAGGGCAGGAGAGGGTGTGCGTAAGGAAAAGAATTCGCCAACAGGACTGGTGGTCATCCTCGGTCTGTTAGCCATGCTGATGCCGTTGTCGATCGACATGTATCTGCCCGCCATGCCGCAGATTGCACGTGAGTTCGGCGTTTCAGCCGGTAGCGTGCAGATGTCGCTCAACCTCTACATTCTTGGCTTCGCGATTGGGCAGCTGATCTATGGGCCGCTGGCAGACAGCTATGGGCGTAAGCCGGTGATTGCGCTCGGCACCCTGATCTTTGCCTGCGCCGCCGCGGCCTGTGCGCTGTCGCAAACCATCGATCAGCTGATTACGATGCGCTTTCTGCATGGACTGTCGGCTGCCGCAGCCAGTGTGGTGATCAATGCGTTAATGCGTGACAGCTACTCGAAAGAGGACTTCTCCCGCATGATGTCCTTTGTGATGCTGATTACCACCATTGCGCCGCTGCTGGCGCCGATCATCGGCGGCTGGCTGCTGGTGCTCTGGAGCTGGCACGCCATCTTCTGGGCGCTCGCGGGCGCGGCATTAGTCACGACCGTGCTGGTGACCACGCAGATCCGTGAAACCCTGAAGCCGGAGCAGCGACAGCGGTTTCATCTGCGTACTACGCTCGGCAATTTCGTAACGCTGTTTCGCCACAAACGCGCGTTCAGTTACATGCTGTCGAGCGGTTTCTCCTTTGCCGGGCTGTTTACCTTTCTCAATGCCGGTCCCTTTGTTTACATCGAACTGAATCACGTTTCACCGCAAAACTTTGGCTACTACTTTGGCCTCAATGTGGTGTTTCTGTTTGTCCTGACGCTGATTAACAGCCGCGCCGTGCGCCGCTTTGGCCCGGTGGCGATGTTCCGGATGGGACTGCTGATACAGTTCTGTATGGGGATCTGGCTGCTGCTGGTCAGCGCCTTCAGCCTCGGCTTTTTGCCGCTGGTGATGGGGATCGCGATGTTTATCGGTTGCGTATCGATGGTCTCATCGAATGCGATGGCGGTGATTCTGGATGAGTTTCCACATATGGCGGGTACGGCATCGTCGCTGGCGGGCACCCTGCGTTTTGGCGTCGGGGCATTTGTTGGCGCACTGCTGTCGCTGGTGAGTTTCAACAGCGCCTGGCCAATGGTCGGCACGATTGCACTGTGCGCGACAATCTCTCTGCTGCTCTTTTTCTACGCTTCACGTCCCCGCACTGCGTCCCGGTAATCGGGCGCAGTGGTTTCCCTCTGCAATGACCTGCCGACTTGCACGCCTCCTGACTTTGTTTCGATATTGTGAAAATATTTAGTTAAAAAAGTAATCACAATGCAGCTAAAATGATTGTTAACGGCGTGTGAACGCGGTACATATAGGCTGAAGTGCGATGTGAGTCGCAAAAAATGCGCTTCTGCAATCCACACGGACGGGCCATTAAACCCTGTCCGGACTCAGCGGTTATCAGGCCGCTTCCAGCTGGGCTGCTTTGTGTTGCGACATAAACTCATCCGGGGAGAGTAAACTATGCTGCAACTTTCGATTGTGCATCGTCTGCCACAGCATTTTCGCTGGGCCAGCGATCACCACAGTGCTATCGAATCCGATGACACCACGCTGGACGAGCAGGATTTCGTTGCGCTGCGCTTGATCAGCCATGATGGCATTCCGGCGTGGGAGATTCTTCAGCAGCTAAAAGAGGTTCTGGCGGATATTCAGGTCGATTGTAAAGTGGCCGAGTGCGAAGGACAGCCCTGCCTGTTCATTCAGCGTCGTGACGAAAGCGCCACCAACTGCTGCCTGAAAAATCAGGGCGTAGCGATTGCCGAAACCTTTATCGCAGGTTGAGTTGCGCCGACTGCAGCAGCTCGCGGGTATACCCGGCCGCGGGTGAAGCAAACAACCTTTCACACTCTCCCTGTTCCACCACTTCTCCCTGACGCAGCACAATAAGCTGATGGCACAGGGCGCGCACCACATCCAGATCGTGACTGATAAACAGATAGCTGAGCTGCCGCTGCTGCTGTAAACGGCGCAACAGCGTCAGAATCTGCTTCTGCACCGTGCGATCCAGCGATGAGGTCGGTTCATCCAGCACCAGCAACTCTGGTTCCAGAATCAGTGCCCGCGCAATGGCAATACGCTGTCGCTGACCGCCCGAAAATTCGGCCGGATAACGGTGGCGACTTTCCGCTTCAAGCCCCACCTCCGCCATTACCTCGATGACCCGCTGCTCCTGTTGCGCACGGCTAAGTTCGGGCTGATGTACCGCAAGCCCTTCCGCAATGATCTGCTGCACTGTCATACGCGGATTCAGTGAAGAGTTAGGATCCTGAAACACCACCTGAATGCGCTGACGCAGCGGCAATAACTGACGACGTGACAGCTGATGCAGCGGCTGGCCGTCAAACCAGACTTCGCCGCGCGAAGCAATCAGCCGCAGCAGTGCCAGCCCGGTAGTGCTTTTACCTGATCCGGACTCGCCCACCAGCCCCAGACTTTCGCCGCGCCGCAGGCTGAAGCTCAGCCCGGAGAGCACCTGTTTCTCACCACTCTGCCGGCGGAACAGCCCGCGCCGCAGCGGAAAGCTGACCTGAAGATTATCGACCCGAAGAATGACCGGCGCGTCTGCGGGCAGCGGCAGCGCTTTTCCTTCCGGTTCGGCAGCCAGCAACTGCTGGCTGTAAGGGTGTTGCGGCTGATTCAGCAGGACCTGGCAGCGGTTCTGTTCGACGATGTGACCATTGCGCATCACGCTAACGTTATCCGCCAGCTGACGCACGATATTCAGGTTATGGGTGATAAACAGCATGCCCATATTCAGCTCTCGCTGCAGTTCACGAAGCAGCGTCAGGATTTGTGCCTGCACCGTCACATCCAGCGCGGTGGTTGGCTCATCGGCAATCAGCAGCTGAGGCTCGGTCAGCAATGCCATGGCGATCATCACCCGCTGACGTTCTCCACCCGAAAGCTGGTGGGGGAAATCATTGAGCCGGGTGGCGGGCTGCCGTATCCCGACCCGATCAAGCACGCTGAGAATTTCACCGCGTGCCGCCGGACGACGCAACCCGCGATGCAGCGACAGCACTTCATAGAGCTGCTTCTCCACGGTGTGCAGCGGATTAAGCGATACCATCGGCTCCTGAAAAATCATCGCGATCTGGTTGCCGCGAATCCCGCGCAGGCGCTGCTCGCGCGCGCGCAGCAGATCTTCACCGTTAAACAGAATCTCACCGCTGGGATAAACCACCGCAGCCTCATGCAGCAGTCGCATCACCGAGAGTGCCGTGACGCTCTTGCCGGAACCCGACTCGCCCACCAGCGCCAGCGTTTCGCCCGCGTCGATGCGCAGTGAAACGTCATTCACCACCTGGCGAAGCGTCTCGCCCTGACGAAAGGCGACCGAGAGATGATTGATGGCAAGCAATGGCGTGTTCATTCAGGCTCCTTTGCCCGGATCAAAAGCGTCGCGTACCGCTTCGCCAATAAAAATCAGCAGCGAAAGCAGGATCGCCAGGGTGAAAAAGCCCGCCAGGCCTAACCAGGGTGCCTGCAGGTTATTTTTGCCCTGCAGCAGTAACTCGCCCAGCGAGGGCGAACCCAGCGGCAGGCCAAAGCCGAGAAAATCGAGTGAGGTCAGCGTGGTAATCGATCCGCACAGAATAAACGGCAGAAAGGTCAGGGTGGCGACCATGGCATTTGGCAGCATGTGGCGCAGCATAATCCGGCCGTCGCTGACCCCCAGCGCCTGCGCCGCACGGATGTAATCAAAGTTTCGGGTACGCAGAAACTCGGCCCGGACCACGCTGACCAGGCTCATCCAGCCGAAAGCCACGGTGACCAGCAGCAGCCACCAGAAACCCGGCTGGATCACGCTGGAGAGGAGAATCAGCAGAAACAGCGCAGGCATGCCGGACCAGACTTCAATCAGCCGCTGCCCAATCAGGTCAATCCTGCCGCCGAAATAGCCCTGCAGCGCGCCGACCACAATTCCGATGACACTGGAGAAGAGCGTCAGCATCAGTCCGAACAGCAGAGAAATGCGCGTGCCATAGAGCAGGCGTGCCATCACGTCGCCGCCGTTGGCATCCGTGCCGAGCCAGTTCTGCGCAGAGGGCGGAGAGGGGAAGGGCACCTCGGTAGCAAAATTGATGGTGCTGTCGCTGAAACGAATCGGTGCCCATATTGCCCAGCCATTCTGCTCAATGCGCTGCCGCAGCCAGGGATCCTGATAATCCGCCGCTGTCGCCAGTGCGCCGCCATAGTCGGTCTCGCTGTAGTCAAACAGCAGCGGCACTGTCCAGCGCTGCTGGTAATGCACCAGCAGTGGCTTGTCATTGGCAATCAGTTCGGCACCCATCGACAGCAGAAAGATGATCAGAAAGATCCACAGCGACCAGTAGCCGCGCCGGTTATGACGAAAGCGCTGCCAGCGCTGTTGATTCAGCGGAGAGAGCCTCATGAGCGGCTCCCGAAATCGATGCGCGGATCGACCAGCGTATAGGTGAGATCACTGAGAATATTCATCAGCAAACCTATCAGCGTAAAAATATAGAGCGTGCCAAACATCACCGGATAGTCGCGTTGCAGAGTCGCATCATAGCCGAGCAGCCCAAGTCCGTTGAGTGAGAACATAACCTCGATCAGCACTGAACTGGTAAAGAACATGCTGATAAAGGTGGCGGGGAAGCTGGCGATCACCAGCAGCATCGCATTGCGAAACACATGGTGATAGAGAATACGGCGCTCCGGCACCCCTTTGGCGCGCGCAGTCACCACATAGAGCTTGCGGATCTCATCCAGAAACGCGTTTTTCGTCAGCATGGTCAGCGTGGCGAAGCCACCGATCACTGTCGCCAGCACCGGCAGGGCGATATGCCAGAAGTAGTCCAGCACTTTGCCATACCAGGGCAGTGTGTGGTGCTGCGCAGAGGTGAGCCCGCGCAGCGGAAACCAGTCCAGATAGCTGCCACCGGCAAATAGCACGATTAACATGATGCCGAACAGAAAAGCCGGGATGGAGTAGCCAATGATAATAAAAGCGCTGCTCCAGACATCGAAAGCGCTGCCATTGCGCACCGCTTTGCGGATCCCCAGCGGGATCGACACAAGGTAGATGATCAGTGTGCTCCATAATCCCAGACTGATCGAAACCGGCAGGCTCTCTTTGATCAGCCCGATCACCGAGGCACTGCGAAACAGGCTGTCGCCAAAATCCAGACGCAGATAATTCCACAGCATCTCGCCGTAACGCTGCCAGAGAGGTTTATCGAAACCGTAACGCTGTTTAATCTCAGCAATGAGTTCGGGATCCAGCCCGCGTGCGCCACGATACTGATTATCGGCCGGATTGAGATGACTGACGCTGGCGCGTGAACCGGCGCTGTCTGCGCCGCTGCCGGGCAGACCGGTTGTCTGACCAAACTGAATGTTAGCCAGCGCCTGATCGACCGGTCCGCCGGGCGCGATTTGCACGATAAAAAAATTAAGCGTGATGATCGCCCATAACGTTGGGATGATCAGCAGCAATCTGCGCAGAAAGTAAGCGGCCAACGGTGATCTCCTTAGCGTTTGCTGGCCGGCAGGCGTCCGGCTTTGTTTGTGTCGTACCACCAGTTTTCCAGTCCGACGCTGTAGGCTGGCTTGCGGGCAGGGTGAGAAAACTTATCCCAGTACGCCAGCCGCTGCTCTGCGTTGTACCACATCGGGATCATATACGCATTCCACAGCAGCACCCGGTCCAGCGCCTGGGCCAGCGGCCGCAGCGCGGCGGGATCACCCTGATGCGCCACAATCTGTTTCACGAAATGATCGACTACAGGCTCTTTGACCCGCGCGGTATTCCACGACGAGGCGATAAAGTCAGACTGCCACAGGATCTGCAGACTGGAGGTCGGGATCGGCATTGCACCATAGACCGTGGCAATCATGTCATAGTCGCCTTCGCGCCAGCGCCGCAGATACTGTGAGTTGTCGATCTGCCGCAGGTTTAGCGTAATGCCAAGCCGGGAAAGATTGTGCTGGAACGGTAACGCCCAGTCGGTATTGGTGCCACCGCGCAGCAGGAGTTCTATGGTAAACGGCTGACCGGTTTTATCATTGACCAGACGGCGATTTTTTATCTGCCAGCCCGCCTGTTTCAGCAGATCAGACGCTTTTAACAGGCTGGCGCGGTCATAGCCGCTGCCGTCGGTTTTGTGTGGCTGATAAGGCTGGCTGAACAGCTCAGGTGGCAGTTGCGCGCGCCAGGGTTCAAGCAGGGCCTGCTGCTGTGCATCCGGCACGCCGCTGGCCGCATACGCCGTGTTCTGGAAATAGCTGCTGGCGCGCTGCCAGGCACCGTAATAGAGCGCCTTGTTCATCCACTCGAAATCGAACATCAGTGACAGCGCCTGGCGCACGCGGCGATCCCGGAACAGCGGTTTTTCATTGTTGAATGCCAGCCAGCGGGTATCGATAGCGGCATCGTTAGGCGTGGTCTCTTTAACGATGCTGCCATCGTCAAAATTGCGGCCGCGATACTGGGTAGCCCATTTCTTTGCCGATGTCTCTTCACGCAGATCGTAAGCACCCGCCTTGAAGGCTTCAAATGCCACATTGTCATCCAGATAGTAGTCATAGCGCATTCGATCAAAATTAAAGCGTCCGCGATTGACCGGCAGATCAGCGGCCCAGTAATCTTTTACCCGGCTGAACTCAATAAACTGTCCCAGCTTCCAGCGAGTGATGCGATAGGGTCCGCTCGACAAGGGTGGCTCGCTTAACGGCTCATTAAACTTCTTATCGCGCCAGAACGACTCTGCGATAACCGGCAGCGTCAGTAAGCCAAGCAGCAGATCTTTATCCGGCTTCTGTGCCTCGATGCGCACAGTGAGATCGTTCAGCGCTTTAACGGTCACGCCACGGTAGGCGACGCGAAATTGAGGCACACCCTCGGTCATGAATTTCTGATAGGTGAACGCCACGTCGCGGGCGGTGATGGGTGTGCCATTCTGAAAACGGGCGCGGGGATTAAGGCGGATCTCAATCCACGTAAAATCGCTGGCGTAGCGCGCTGACTCGGCAATCAGCGGATAATAACTGCCAGGTTCATCGTCTGAGCTGGTGTAAAGCCCATCATAAAGCGTGCCGGTGTTAATGCCCGGATTACCGCGAGAAGCGTAGCGGTTGAAGTTGTCGTAAGTGCCCACCACCGCCATGGTGATGCTGCCGCCTTTGGGTGCGCGGGGATCGGCGTAGTCGTAATGGCTGAAGCCAGGCGGATATTTCGCTTCACCGGCCTGGGTGAACGCGTAGCTTTGCTGGACAGAGGCCGCCAGCAGCGGGGCGCTGAGCAGGCTGCACAGCAGCAGAAGTCCGGAACGAAACAGCATGCACTCTCCTGTCAGATGTCTGGCGCGATTCGGGCCAGGTAGTGTCAGGCGTTATGACGCCGGAAATAGTCTATCAGCGTTTCCGGCCGCAGCGGACGGCTAAAGATGTAACCCTGCAGATGGGTCACACCGCGGTTAATCAGCCAGGCAGCCTGCTCGCCGGTTTCTACCCCTTCGGCCACACTTTTCAGGTTCAGCTTCTTCGCCAGCTGCAGCACGGTATCGAGTACCGGCGAGGTCAGGCTATCCGTACCGATACTCTGAACAAAACCGCGATCGATTTTCAGATAATCAAAGTCATAACGTTCCAGATAGATCAGCGCGCTGTGACCGGTACCGAAATCATCAATGGCGATATGGATCTGCTGCTGATGCAACCAGTCAAACAGTTCTCCGACGTTTTCGTCGCGCACCATGGCTCGCTCGGTGATCTCAAACACGTAAGTAAAGTGGTCCGCAGGCATGGTATCAAGCCAGCGCAGCACATCCTGACGGAAACCGCTGTCAGCCAGATGCAGGGGCGAAATGTTGAGGCTGAGGCAGGCATGACGGGGAATGGTATGACACAGCAGGTGGGCATCACGGGAAACAAGCTGAAACAGATGTCGGGTCAGGGGAATAATCAGGTTCTGCGCCTCGGCATAGTGAATAAACACATCGGGCGGAATCGGGCCTTTCGTCGGGTGGGTCCAGCGCAGTAACGCTTCCATCCCATACGGCTGACCATCATGGGAGGTGACCAGCGGCTGATATTCGACGTGAAATTCACCGCGCTTCATGCCCCGAATCAGCTCTTTACCAGGGCGCTGATAAACCGACAACAGCAGCCAGCAAGCGCCTGAAACCAGCAGCGACAGTAGCAGGCCGCTCAGCAGGATATTCTGATAATCGCTGAACGCCAGAGTGGAACCGTACAACACAAACTGCAGCGGATAGCCTGTCAGCGTCTGCCGGTGCAGCGGCGTCGGCAGGTTTTTATTCTGCATGACGACGGATTGCCAGCTGGTTAAGGCACTGCGTTGTGCCACCAGTGCCATACCGGTGATTTCCGGATGCCCGGACGCCAGCAGCTGATAGGGTGCCAGGGTAATATTCAGCGTCGCGAAAACGCCTGACTGCACGCTGCCGGGATTTTTGATCCACAACGCCAGCGCCGGTTTATTGGGCTGCAACGGCGTGCCCGGCATCAGCTGCAGATCGATATCACGCGAAATATCACTCAGGGGCGCAATCACATTGAGCGGCAGATTAAAACTGCCGGTGGCCGAGGAGCAAAAGGCATTACCTTCTTTAACCAGCAGGATGGCACGAAGATTTCCGGCAAAGGCGGCGCGTGAGGTAAGTTCACGATTGATGGTATTGCAGGCAGTGTGGGTAAACGGAAGCAGGGGACTGAGAGTACTGTTAATCAGGCTGGAGAGCGTTTGCTGTAATGCCGTGCGGCTGTTCTCCAGCAGTTGCTGATGCTGTCGTTCGCGCTTCTGCCAGGTCTGGTGAAGCGAGAGTGCAGCAAATAACAGAAAGAATAAGCCGCCAGCCATCGCACTACTCCATGCGATACGGCGAGGATAGGTGGCATGGCGCCGTAGCGCCCCCGACAGTGGCATGAGGAGCTTCCCCTAATCAAATTATTATTATGTTATTGCGCACGACGGCTTCGGTTTAAGCGACCGAGAATATAACGAGACGGCGGGAAATGTCTTGCTATTAATCTGAGTCAGAATGCTTTTATCTTATATAACTGCTGGTAAAAATGATTAAAGGCGAAAAAAAACGCTGCATAAGCAGCGTTTCATGTTCTCTGGCTGAGAGAAGATCGAAAGTGGTTATCAGGTCGGGTTACGACTTAATACACGGCGTCCTTCACGGTAGCGCTTTTTCCAGTAATCATCATTCAGACTGGAGATCATCACGCCACTGCTGGTCGAGGCATGAACGAAGTTATCGTTGCCAAGATAGATGCCAACGTGACGGCCCGTAGAGCCTGCACGGAACATCACCAGATCGCCGGGACGCAGTTTACTGCGGGTAATCTCTTTACCGGTGTCCTGCTGCTGAGAGGTAGAACGCGGTAATTCTAAGCCAAACTGATCGCGGAAGGTGCGTTGTACAAAGGCGGAACAATCGATCCCGCGTTTAGTATCGCCACCGAGGCGATAGCGCACACCTTTCCAGACGGCGTATTGTTCCATGATGCGCGACTTAACGTCGACATTACGCACCATTTCTTCAAACTCATCCTGAGACGCCTGAAGTAAAAAACCATTGTGGTTGTTAACTTCATGATTCTCGTTATTCGCGTTTTGACTGCTATGGGTACTGCTACAAGCTGAGAGGAGTGTTGCCAGCGCCACTGCGGGCACGATCCGCAAGATATATCTCAGTATTGGTTGAGACTTGACCATTATTCGGGTTTTCCTTCGATTTCCTTACGACAAGATTGTCGCCAGCCAGATGACAAAACAGGGAGATTAATAAGCGAAACAGACTAAGACAAATCCTTAATTACTAAAATGTGTTAATGGACACATTTTAACGGTAAAAAATCCGAATTTTCTGCCGCTTTTGCCTCACTGCGACTGAGGTTAACTGATTACAGACGCCGTGGCGAGTGCTTTTAATCAATTTCATATAGGTTTTTTTGATGTGAAATCAAACCGTAACACACTGACTACTTTAGCTACAATTGTGGTCAAATGATGGTGAGAACAGGGAGTTAAAGGGGGGCTAATTCGGGGCATAGCCGCTATTTTTAGAGTTTTCTTTATTGACAGAGGATATTGGCGACTATTTGACCTGCCAGCAGGGTCATAACCTTTTCTTTTCGTGAATTTAATTAGCAGGCTAATAGTGATGAGGTGTTTTTTATAAGCGCGGGCGGTTCAAACCAAGGGTTTAAATCGTCCGCGCTTAACATTTACGTCACGGGCTTATATTTACCCGGCAATTTGCGATAAAACCAGTTAACCAATACGTCACTGGCTGGCGTTAATAGCCACCAGCTCAGACCCACTAATACCACCGACATTGAACCGACGGCAACATCGGTAAACCAGTGCGCACCGGCCATGATGCGTGGCAGTGAAAATATCACCACAATAGCCGTGGCAATTAAAAAGCGGCTGAAACCAAAATAACGCCAGATAAAGCAGGCGAAAATGATCAGCATCATACCGTGGTCGCCAGGGAAGCTATCTTTTGAAGCATCTTTTGCGGGAATACCGGTCAGTTCACTGACGCGATGCACGTTTTCGAAGAACAGTGTCGGACTGGAGTGTTTAACCGGCAATAAATGGCCCAGCTGATTGAGGACGACGGCGGTCAGCAGCATGGTGATGCCGATTGCCAGCATCCGGCGCTGCGCCTGTGGCGTTTCGCGCCGCCAGATCGACAGGTAAAGCAGACCCATCGCCAGCAATGACACCGCATCAAAACCACGGTAATTCGTGATAGCGACGATCAGCGCGAACAGCGGATGGGTCACCATCTGGCTATTGAAGCCAAAGAAAATAGATTTATCGACGCCGAACCAGAAGCCATGTTCCGGGGGCAGATACCATGACAGAAATAGCACCACGCCCAGTGCATTAAGCAGCAGGATAGTAATAAGGCGAGTTACGCGCATAGTTAAACTCATTATTATTAAAAATAACCGCCGACAATACCTCTGTCAGCGTAAACGGCACTTCAACAATGCCGATTGTAGTCGATTCCAGTCAGCCTGTTGAGAATGAATGATCTCAATGCGGCTATCGGATGGCGGTGAGGGGAGTGTTTCACTCTGCAGCTCATTTGCCTGGCGATTGATGCGCAGAGCGCCTTCTTTCGTGCGCATCACTCCTTTAACGCGATCTACCGGCGCCTGCCGAACCCATTCCAGCAGCGTGCCGCTGTCGAACAGCGTATCACCATCAAACAGCCAGCCGCAGGCGCTATAGCCCTGTCCGTGGTTCAGCGCCCGACGCCAGCGCGCCTCGCCATTCAGTCGCAACGCCGCCAGACCGCTGGTGGGACCCGACGAATGATGGTGCTGCGGCACGGGAAGCTCGCGCGGCTGCCGGGGTGTATCCAGCAGGGAAAGGGGGATCTGACCAAATTCTGTCTCTATCAGAGGGCGCGCAGGCTGCATCTGCTGCTGCCAGTCAGCCAGGCGCTGACGATCCGCCTGATCCCAGCAGTCGCGCTTATTAGCGATAATAAGGTCGGCGGCAGCCAGCTGATCGCGGAAGTTTTCATTGGCAACGATACGAGGATCAGCCAGCTGACGCGCATCCAGCAGCGTTAGTGTGGCATTCAGTTGCAGCCACGACTGATAGACGGGCGCACTCAACATCTCCAGCACCTGACGAGGATGGCCCAGGCCGGTTGGCTCGATCAGCAGCCGATCGGGTTTACTCTTCAGCAGCATATTCAGCCCGACCTGCATCGGCAGGCCATTCACACAGCACAGGCAGCCGCCGGGGATCTCTTTCAGCGTGGCACCGCTATCGGCCAGCAGGGCGCCGTCGATCCCGATCTCGCCAAATTCATTAACCAGCACCGCCCAGTTTTCCCCGGACGGCCTGGCAGCCAGCAGATGGCAGAGCAGCGTGGTTTTGCCGCTGCCCAAAAAACCGGTAATCAGATTAACGCGTGTCATGGGGGTGACTCCTGCCGGGGAATAACGTGATAATGTAATAATATAACACTATCACGATCGGCAGCAGGCTTCTGATTTAGTCTGCGCGGCCCATATAGCGGCGTTCAGCAATGTGGATGCGGATGCGGTCACCGTTGCTGAGGTATTCCGGTACCTGAATTGAGAGGCCTGTACTCATACCGGCGGGTTTGGTGCGAGCGCTGGCAGAAGCACCTTTAATGCCTGGTGAAGTATCCACGATCTCCATATCCACGGTTTGTGGCAGTTCCAGCGCCAGCACCTGACCTTCCATCGTCAGCACGTGAATGCCAGGGATACCGCCTTCAGGGATAAACAGCAGCTCTTCTTCAATCTGCTCCTGTTTAAAGGAGTAGGGGGTGTAATCCTCATCATCCATAAAAATATATTCGTCACCATCTATATAAGAGAAGGTCACGCTGCGACGGCTGAGCGAAATCGCATCAATAATCTCGTCGCCTTTAAAGCGCTCTTCCACTTTTAAACCGGTGCGGACATCGGTAAAGCGCATTTTATACAGGGTGGCGGCACCGCGTGCGCTGGGGCTCTGGACATCAATATCTTTAACCAGCAGCAGTTTACCGTTGTGCGTGACGGCCATCCCTTTTTTGATTTCATTGGCTTTTGGCATTGCTGTTCTCGCTATCTTGAGAGTGAAGTGCGCGCAACGTTACTCGCGCCGATGAAAACTGGCAATATCACCGGCGTGAAATTTTGTCTCAGGCCGCGGCTTTCATGGCAATTGCCGCCCCGGACTGCTATTGTCGCCGCGACTTTCTCTGCCGGGGCACAGCATGCAATGCCGTAGCCAGGGCGGTGCCTGTTGCACAGCGCGCTCTATTTCTTCACCGATTTCTGACAGGGGTAACAGTGAACGATTTAAGCAGGAAGTTAAGAGCTGAAGGGTGTGGTGTCGCTCCCTCTGAGGTTCTGTTACTGTCTGTTGTATCCTGAAGGTCGCGTGAGAGGTATTAATGCAGTGTCGTATTGATTGTGGTGCCTGCTGCATCGCGCCGTCAATCTCCAGCCCCATCCCCGGAATGCCGCAGGGTAAACCCGCGAATGTCCGATGCATTCAGTTATCGGATGAAAATTTGTGCATGATTTTCGGTTCAGATTTAAGGCCGAAAGTATGCGGAAGTCTGCAACCTTCAGTTGATATGTGTCTTACAGACCGTACCTCAGCCATGACCTACCTGATTGAGCTTGAAGCCAGCACTCGTGCCTGAGAACTCTCCCACCGCTTAGATTTAATCCCGCGTCAGCGGTTAGCTGACCCAGTCTTCCAGCTGCAATCCGGGTACCCGTTCAAACTCGCGTGTGTTATTGGTCACCAGAATAGCCCTGGCCGCAATGGCATGCCCGGCAATCGCGGTGTCGTTGGGACCAATGGGCGTTCCGGCAGCAGCCAGCGCCGCTTTGATTTCAGTAGTTGCATCTACCGCTGCGCGATCCCATGAAAGCACAGCATCAAGACGTGCGCAGAATGCATCTACCAATTGCAAACGTATCTGCTGTAAACCGAAGCGGATACCGCGCCATCAGGCGCTGACGCTGCTGAAGTTTTTCGGTCCACCCATTCTCACTTTACAGCAGCAGCGTCAGCCTGTTCGCCCGCTAATCACCTAAACCTGCCCGAAATGTGCGTAACGTCAAAAATCTGCTACGCCATTTGCGCATTTTCTTGCCTGGCGAAAGCGGCTGTACCACAATCCCTGAAACGTTTCAGCGGTGACTGCGCCATCTGTTTTCCTCAGAATGGCGTAAAATCTTTCCCACTAGCTGAAACGATTCAATCTCAGCAAGCGAGGAGAATTATGTTCCAGCTCGAATTGCAGGCCATCCATACCGGAGCCAGCGCCCAGAATAAAGAAGAGGCCATTCGTCAGGTTGCTGCCGCGTTAACCGCGGCGGGCAATGTGACCGAAGGGTACGTCAACGGCATGCTGGCGCGCGAACAGCAGACCTCAACCTTTCTTGGCAACGGCATCGCAATCCCTCATGGCACCACCGATACCCGCGATCTGGTGCTGAAAACCGGCGTTCAGGTTTTCCAGTTTCCGCAGGGCATTGCCTGGGGTGACGATCAGACAGCCTATGTTGCCATCGGGATTGCCGCTAAGTCGGATGAACATCTGGCGCTGCTGCGTCAGCTGACCCATGTGCTGAGCGATGACACCATTGCAGAACAGCTAAAAACCGCCTCTGCTGAAGATCTTCGTGCGTTGCTGATGGGCGAGAAACAAGCCGCTGAATTCAGCTTCGACACCTCCTTAATCACGCTCAACGTGGCTGCCAGCGATCTGATCACCCTCCAGGCGATGAACGCCGGTCGGCTGCAGTCCGCTGGTGTGGTGGATGCCAGCTACGTCGCAGACGTGGTTTCAACGCCTCCGCTGAATCTGGGTCAGGGTATCTGGCTCAGCGACAGCAGCCTCGGCAACCTGCGCAGCGGCGTGGCTATCAGCCGCGCTGAACATGCCTTCGACCATCAGGGCGAATCGGCTGCGATGTTAATCAGCGTTTCGGCGACCGATGAACGTCCGTTGGAAGTGTTGGGTTACCTCAGCGCCTTGCTGCAGCAGGGCAAAGCGGATCGTCTGTTGAAAGCGGATGCTGCAGGCGTTTACGCACTGCTCACCAGCGAAGTCGATGAGCAGGCTGACGTGCTGACGGCTGAATTTACTATTCGCAACGAACACGGCCTGCATGCCCGTCCGGGCACGGCGCTGGTTAGCGTGATCAAGCAGTTCAACAGCGACATTACCGTGACCAATCTCGACGGCAGCGGCAAACCCGCTAATGGCCGTAGCCTGATGAAAGTGGTTGCGCTGGGCGTGAAGAAAGGCCATCGCCTGCGCTTCACCGCCAGCGGTGAAGATGCACAGCAGGCGCTGAACGCGATTGAAGAAGCGATCACCAGTGGTCTGGGTGAGGGGGCATCATGAGCAGACGCGTCGCCACCATTACGCTGAACCCGGCGTATGACCTGGTGGGTTATACCCCTGAAATTGAACGTGGCGAAGTTAACCTGGTGAAAACCACCGGGCTGCATGCTGCGGGCAAGGGCATCAACGTAGCCAAAGTACTTAAGGATCTGGGTATCGATGTCACCGTCGGTGGCTTCATGGGGAAAGAGAATCAGGACGGTTTCCAGCAGTTGTTCAGTGAGCTGGGCATAGCCAACCGTTTCCATGTCGTGCCTGGCCGTACCCGTATCAACGTTAAACTCACTGAACAGACCGGTGACGTCACCGATCTGAATTTCTCCGGTTTTCAGGTGACGGCGCAGGACTGGGATCGTTTTACTACCGATTCTCTGACCTGGCTGGGCCAGTTCGATATGGTCTGCGTCAGCGGTAGCCTGCCTGAGGGCGTCGACCACGATGCCTTTACCCGCTGGATGACCGAACTTCGCACCCACTGCCCATGCATCATCTTTGACAGCAGCCGCGAGGCGCTGGTGGCAGGACTGAAGGCGGCACCGTGGCTGGTTAAACCTAACCGACGTGAGCTGGAAATCTGGGCCGGTCGCAAACTGCCAACCCTGCAGGATGTGATTGGCGCTGCGCACGAACTGCGCGAGCAGGGTATCGCCCATGTGGTGATTTCGCTGGGCGCAGAAGGTGCTCTGTGGGTCAACGCTTCTGGCGAATGGATCGCTAAACCGCCGGTGTGCGAAGTGGTCAGCACCGTGGGTGCAGGCGACTCAATGGTTGGTGGCCTGATTTATGGCCTGCTGATGCGCGAATCCAGCGAACACACGCTGCGTCTTGCGACTGCCGTGGCGGCGATGGCCGTCAGCCAGAGCAATGTTGGCGTTTCCGATCGTACTCAGTTGGCCGCAATGATGGCGCGCGTCGACTTACAACCCGTTAACTGACAGCAGGAGAGCGATAATGAAAACGCTGCTGATTAAAGACCCTACACTGGGACTGGCTTCCGCATATATGGCACAACAGCGTCTGGCGGCTGCCGCCGCTGCGGCGGGCCTGACCCTGACTGATAATCCTGCCGACGCTGAGCTGGCGATTGTGCTGGGCAAAAACGTGCCGGACGATGCGGCGCTGAACGGCAAAGCGGTCTGGCTGGGCGATATCCAGCTGGCAGTACGTGAGCCAGAAACCTTCCTGAACCGCGCGAAAGCAGAAGCGAAAACCTGGCAGGCACCGGCTGCGGTAGCAACACCTGAAGCAGGCGCACCTGCTGCACCGGCTCAGGCTGGCGCGCAGAAACGCGTCGTCGCGGTGACCGCCTGTCCGACCGGCGTGGCGCATACCTTTATGGCTGCCGAGGCCATTCAGGCTGAAGCGACCCGTCGCGGCTGGTGGGTGAAAGTTGAAACCCGTGGTTCAGTGGGTGCCGGTAATGCGATCACTCCGGAAGAAGTCGCTGCCGCCGATCTGGTGATCGTCGCAGCTGATATCGAAGTCGACCTGGCGAAATTTGCCGGTAAGCCGATGTACCGTACCTCAACCGGTCTGGCGCTGAAGAAAACCGCGCAGGAGCTGGATAAAGCGGTAGCAGAAGCGAAGCCGTATAAAGCGGCGGCTGGCGGACAGAACAATAGCAGTGAAGAAGAGAAGAAAGGCGGAGCAGGGGCTTATCGTCACCTGCTGACCGGTGTTTCTTACATGCTGCCGATGGTGGTCGCAGGTGGTCTGAGCATCGCGCTGTCGTTTGCCTTTGGTATCACGGCGTTTAAAGAGCAGGGCACGCTGGCTGCGGCGCTGATGCAAATTGGTGGTGGCAGCGCCTTTGCCCTGATGGTGCCGGTGCTGGCGGGCTTTATCGCCTTCTCCATCGCTGATCGTCCGGGTCTGACGCCGGGTCTGATTGGCGGTATGATCGCCACCAGCATTAACGCAGGTTTCTTAGGCGGTATTATCGCGGGCTTTATTGCCGGTTATGCGGCGAAGCTGATCAGTGGCAAAGTTAAACTGCCGCAGAGTATGGAAGCGCTGAAACCGATACTGATTATTCCCCTGTTCGCCAGTCTGATCACCGGTCTGCTGATGATCTACGTAGTGGGTAAACCGGTTGCTGGCATCATGAACGGCCTGACGCACTGGCTGGCCAACATGGGAACGGCGAATGCGGTCCTGCTGGGTGCCATTCTGGGCGGCATGATGTGTACCGATATGGGCGGTCCGGTAAACAAAGTGGCTTACGCGTTTGGCGTCGGGTTACTGAGTTCGCAGACCTATGCGCCAATGGCAGCCATTATGGCAGCCGGTATGGTGCCACCGCTGGCGATGGGGCTGGCGACGCTGGTTGCCCGTCGTAAATTCAATAAAGGTCAGCAGGAAGGTGGTAAAGCAGCACTGGTTCTGGGTCTCTGCTTTATCTCTGAAGGCGCGATTCCGTTCGCTGCCCGTGACCCGATGCGCGTTCTGCCTTGCTGTATCGTTGGCGGTGCAACCACCGGCGCGATCTCCATGGCGATTGGCGCAAAACTGATGGCTCCGCACGGTGGACTGTTCGTGCTGCTGATCCCTGGCGCGATTACCCCGGTTATCGGCTATCTGATGGCGATCATCATCGGTACTGCGATTGCGGGTCTGAGCTATGCGGTACTGAAACGTCCGGAAGAGCAGCTGGTGAAAGCCTGATTTGCAGAAGTGCATAATCTGCTGAAGTGAAAATAACAGGGAGCCGGATGGCTCCCTGTTTGCTTTTACAGACGGTTCCCGAAGTCAAAGCGACGGGAGCATACGACTGGAGTAAAGCATCGCGGGCCATGGACAAAAAGCCGGGAGCGTTTTGAACAACGCAAAGCGTTGGCCCGGCTGCGGGCGCACCTCAGGGATGAGGTGCGTAATCGCCCGCGCTGCGCCTGCCAGGGATGGCGTTTTTTTGCGTCTTTACGGAAGGCGTATGCTCCCTGAGCCAGCGTTCTCTCTAAACGAAAAGGGAGCATGCCAGCCAGTTAAGCGACAGGTGATAACGCAGTCTGGTGCCGCTCAGGTGCTGGCGGTCCTCGCGCCGCTGCGCGGTTCCTTCACTTCATTCGCCTGCCTGACGGACCGCCGGGGATGGCACATCC